>NZ_JAAOLH010000011.1:0-226816 GCF_011602315.1 Micromonospora sp. CMU55-4 | reverse complement strand
GCTGCGGAGCCCCCGTTTGGGGCAACCTCTCCAACCTACTCGGTCTCACGTTCGTCGTCAACCTCGTGTCCGAGGTGATCAACTTGGCTCGACCAGACCCACGCTGACGCTCGCCGTTTCCGGCGTTCGTGGCTCTCATGGGTTTCGGCGGACCGGCCGGCGTCGCTTTCGCGACCACCCGCCCGGCTCCCTGCCGGCTTTCGAACTCTACCCGGTCGGCTTCGCCTTCGCAACTCCGTGTCCCGGAGTGTTGAGCACCGCCCGAATCTCAGTCTGGCTCGGCGTCGCCGCCACCAGCCTGGCGCCCGCTCTCGGCCGGTTTGCCCCGGCCTCCCGCGTGCAGAGAGAAAGTTACGCGGACCGGCCGTGGAAGGCAAATCAATGATCGTCATTGCCCGAGCGGAGCGCGCGCAGCCGATACCGGCCGGAAAGCACCCGCGGAAGGGATCCCCCGGCGGCGGCCCCGTGCCAGAGTGGTCGGCATGGATGACCCGTCCCCGGTCCCGGCCGTCGCCGAGGACGCTCTGCTCGGCCTCCTGCTGCCGTTCTGGCAGTTGGTGATCGGGGCCGTCGTGCTCGCCGTACTGGTGCTGTCGATCAGACGCCTGGCCCGGCGCGGCCCCTCCCGGATGACCACCGCCCTGCTGGTCACTGCGGCGGCGATCGCCGGAATCGCCGCCCTGGGCCTGCTGTTCGGAGGCTGACCGCGGTCAGAGCCGGCGGTTGGCCAGGCTGGGCAGCTCGGCGCGGATCGTCCGCAGCCGCTCCAGGTCGATCTCGGTGACAGCCAGTCCCGGACCGTCGGCGACCTGGCTCAGCACCGTCCCCCACGGGTCCACCACCATGCTCCGGCCGAAGCACGTCCGGCCCGGGTCGTGATCACCCGTCTGGCCCGCCGCCGCCACGAAGCACTGATTCTCGATCGCCCGGGCCCGCAGCAGCACCTCCCAGTGGTCCCGCCCGGTGTGCATCATGAACGCGGCCGGCACGACGAGCAGTTCGGCGCCGCCGCCGGTCGCGAGCTGCCGGTACAACTCGGGGAACCGCAGGTCGTAACAGATGGACAGGCCCACCCGCAGGCCCTCGACGTCGACCACCACCGGCTTCTCCCCGGGCGCGACGGTTGCCGACTCCCGGTAGGAGACGCGGCCGGGGATCTCCACGTCGTACAGATGGATCTTGCGGTAGGTGGCGGCGAGCGCGCCCTCGCGGTCGAAGACCAGCGAGGTGTTCCAGGTGTGCGCGGGGTCCGGCCCGGCCTCGTGGAACGAGCCGGCGATCACCCACATGCCGAGCCGCCGGGCGACCGCCGCGAAGAACCGCCCCACCTCGCCGTCGACCGGCTCCGCCGGGGGCATCTGGTCATCGGGGCCGAGGTAGTCGACGTACTCCGGAAGGAGGGCGAGGTCGGCGCCGGCCGCCGCGGCCCTGACCAGCAGGGCCTCGGCGGCGGCGAGGTTCGCCGCCCGGTCGTCGCGGGCGTTGAGCTGGCAGACGGCGACGCGCATGACCCGAGGGTACGGGCGCAGGCGGGCGCGCGACAGGGCTCAGACGCTGGACAGCACGAGCGCGGCGGCGGCGAAGCCGAGTCCGGCCAGTTGCACCGGACGGAGCCGTTCCCGGTCGACGGCGAGCGCGAGCAGGACGGTGCTCGCCGGGTAGAGCGAGGCGACGGCGGCCACCACGCTCAGGTGGCCGCGTCCGGCGGCGGCGAGGAAGAGCGCGTTCGCTGCCGAGTCGAGCAGGCCGGCGGCCGCGGCCCAGCCGAGCACCCGCCGCCCAAGGCGCAGGCGAGTGCCGGTACGCGCGGCGAGCGCGAGGCCGAACGCGACGGAGCTGACGCGTACCGCCAGAACCGGCCACATGCCCGCGCTCTCGTCGGCCTGGCCGAGCAGCGCGAAGAAGACGCCGAAGAGCAGTCCCGCGGCGAGTGCCATGGCCAGGACGCGGCCGGAGACGCGGCGTGCGGCGCCGCGCTCCCCCAGGCTGACCAGCCCGATGGCGACCACGGCGAGCCCGGCGCCGCCCAGCGCCACGGCGCCCGGGGAATGGGCGAGGACCAGGCCGGCGACGATCGGCACGATCGCCGCCGTGATCGCGGTGACCGGCGCGACGACGGCCATGACGCCGGTGGCCAGCGCGCGGTAGAGCAGCATGACGCCGCCCGCGCCCGCCACCCCGGCCAGCAGTCCCCAGCCCAGGTCGAGGGCGCTCGGGATGCCGGGCACGACGAGTACAAGCACGACCAGCAGCGGAAGGCTGAGCATCTGCGACACGACGGTGACAGCGATGGGGTCGGCCCATCGCGACGCCTTGCCGCCGGAGAAGTCGGCCGTGCCGAAGGCGAGCGCCGAGACGGCGGCGAGGACAATGGGGAGCACATCGCAGTCGTACCATAATAGTGACCGTGAAGGACAGTGTGATGACCGACGCAAGCGGACGGGTCGGCGCGGTGACCTCAGCGGTCGCCCGGCAGGTACATGAGTTGCGAGCCGCCCGCGGCTGGTCCTTCGAGGAACTGGCCGGCCGGTCCGGCGTCAGCAAGGGCATGCTCGTGCAGATCGAGGGTGCCCGCACCAACCCGAGCATCGGCACGCTCTGCCGGGTCGCCGACGCGTTCGGCGTCAGCATCGCCCGGCTGCTGGAGCCGGCCGAGGAGAGCACGGTACGGGTCAGCGCTGCCGATGACGCGCCGGTGCTGTGGCGCGGCCCGCACGGCGGCCTGGCACGTCTGCTCAGTGGGCTCGGCGAACCCGACCTGGTCGAGCTGTGGGACTGGCGGATGGAACCCGGAGAGACGTTGCGCTCCCCCGACCACGCCCACGGCACCCGGGAGATCCTGCACGTGCTCGACGGCGCCGCGACGGTCACCGTCGACGGCGTCGACCACGAGGTACGCGCCGGCGAGACGGTCGAGTTCCACGCCGACCGGGAGCACGGCTACCGGACGGCCGGCGACGAGCCGGTGCGCCTGATGATGGTGGTGGTCACCCCGTCGGGCGAGTGGGACCGGCGGACCCGTTCACGCGGACCGCGCCCGAGCTGACCCGGGCGCGGTCGCGACGGCGGTCAGGCCGACTTCTCCTCGCGGTCCCGCCGGCGCCGGCCGGTGAACTCGCGGGGCACGATCGTCGGGTTGACGTTCTCCAGCACGACCTCGCGGGTGATCAGCA
This sequence comes from Micromonospora sp. CMU55-4, assembly GCF_011602315.1. Lineage (NCBI taxonomy): Bacteria > Bacillati > Actinomycetota > Actinomycetes > Micromonosporales > Micromonosporaceae > Micromonospora > Micromonospora sp. CMU55-4. Next base: position 223,643 of record NZ_JAAOLH010000011.1, on the reverse strand, counting down.
CCCGGGCCGCGTCGGGGTTGCTCGGCACCTCGTACATCACGGAGAGGAGCACCTCTTCCATGATCGCCCGCAGGCCGCGGGCGCCGGTGCCGCGGAGCATGGCCTGATCGGCGATGGCCTCCAGCGCGGGCTGCTCGAACTCCAGCTCGACGCCGTCCAGCTCGAACAGGCGCTGGTACTGCCGGACCAGCGCGTTGCGCGGCTCGGTCAGGATCCGCACCAGCGCGGTGCGGTCGAGGCTGCGCACGTTGGTGATCACCGGAAGCCGGCCGATGAACTCGGGGATCAGCCCGAACTTCAGCATGTCCTCCGGCATGACCTGGCTGAAGATGTCGTCGGTCGACCGCTCGGACACCGACCGGAGCCGGGCGCCGAAGCCGGTGCCGCCGGAGCCGGTGCGGGCCTCGATGATCTGGTCGAGCCCGGCGAACGCGCCACCGCAGATGAACAGCACGTTAGTGGTGTCGATCTGGATGAACTCCTGGTGCGGGTGCTTGCGCCCGCCCTGCGGCGGCACGTTGGCGACAGTGCCTTCGAGCATCTTCAGCAGCGCCTGCTGCACGCCCTCGCCGGAGACGTCACGGGTGATCGAGGGGTTCTCCGACTTGCGGGCGATCTTGTCGACCTCGTCGATGTAGATGATGCCCGTCTCGGCGCGCTTGATGTCGTAGTCGGCGGCCTGGATCAGCTTCAGCAGGATGTTCTCGACGTCCTCGCCGACGTAGCCCGCCTCGGTGAGCGCTGTGGCGTCCGCGATGGCGAACGGGACGTTGAGCATCCGGGCGAGCGTCTGCGCCAGGTGGGTCTTGCCGCAGCCGGTCGGGCCGAGCAGCAGGATGTTGGACTTGGCCAGCTCTACGCCGTCGGTGCCGGAGCCCGGGGCGCCGGCGGCCTCGGCCTGGATCCGCTTGTAGTGGTTGTAGACCGCGACGGCGAGCGCCTTCTTGGCCTGCTCCTGACCCACCACGTAGTTGTCGAGGAACTGGCAGATCTCCATCGGCTTGGGAAGCTCTTCCCACTTCACCTCGCCGGACTCGGCCAGCTCCTCTTCGATGATCTCGTTGCAGAGATCGATGCACTCGTCGCAGATGTAGACGCCAGGGCCCGCGATGAGCTTCTTGACCTGCTTCTGCGACTTGCCGCAGAACGAGCATTTCAGTAGGTCGCCGCCGTCACCGATCCGTGCCACCTACGTTCTCCCTGCACTCATCGGCCGGAACGCCGGCCCTGACCTGCGAGCGCCGGAGCGCCCGTCCGTCCTGTCGTTCCACCATGCTGTCGGCTCCACCGATCCGACCGGCGGAGCGGTACAGACCCGACGTTACCCGGTGGCCGGGTTTTCTCCGACCCCCAAAACCGGTGTGTCAGAGGTCGACCGGGAACGATACCCCGGCCGACCTCCGACCACACGTGGCTCAGCCCGCGGCGTGCGACGCCAGCAGACCCTTCTTGCGGCTGGTCAGGATCGTGTCGACCAGCCCGTACTCCTTGGACTCCTCGGCCGTCATGATCTTGTCACGGTCGATGTCCTTGCGAACCTGCTCGATCGGGCGGTTGCAGTGCCGGGACAGCATGTCCTCCAGCTGCGTCCGCATCCGCAGGATCTCCCGCGCCTGGATCTCGATGTCCGAGCCCTGGCCGTAGCCGCCCTCGGTGGCCGGCTGGTGGATGATGATCCGGGAGTTGGGCAGCGCCATCCGCTTACCCGGGGTGCCCGCGGAGAGCAGCACCGCCGCCGCGCTCGCCGCCTGCCCGAGGCAGACGGTCTGGATGTCCGGGCGGACGTACTGCATGGTGTCGTAGATCGCCGTCATGGCGGTGAAGGAGCCACCGGGCGAGTTGATGTACATGATGATGTCGCGGTCCGGGTCGGTGCCCTCCAGCGTCAGCAGCTGGGCCATCACGTCGTTGGCCGACGCGTCGTCCACCTGCACGCCGAGGAAGATGATCCGGTCCTCGAAGAGCTTGTTGTACGGGTTGGACTCCTTCATCCCGTACGACGTGCGCTCGACGAACGACGGCAGGACGTAGCGGTTGTGCACGGCCGCGAACTGGGGCGGCAGGCTCAGGTCGGTCATCGTCAGCTCCTCGGTCAGCTCAGGGTCCCGGCGCCATCCGGAACCTGCGCGGCCCCGATGATCACCTTGTCGATGAAGCCGTAGTCCATGGCCTCCTGGGCGGTGAACCAACGGTCACGGTCCGAGTCCGCCTCGATCTGCGCCTGGGACTGGCCGGTGTGGAACGCGACCCGCTCCTGGAACATCCGCTTGGTGTAGAGCATCTGCTCGGCCTGGATCGCGATGTCCGACGCGGTGCCGCCGAGGCCACCCGACGGCTGGTGCATCATGATCCGCGCGTGCGGCAGGGCGTAGCGCTTGCCCTTGGTGCCGGCGCAGAGCAGCAGCTGGCCCATCGAGGCCGCCATGCCCATCGCCACTGTCGAGACGTCGTTGTCGATGTACTGCATGGTGTCGTAGATCGCCATGCCGGAGTAGACCGAGCCACCCGGCGAGTTGATCCAGAGGAAGATGTCGCGGTCCGGGTCCTCCGCGGCGAGCAGCAGGAGCTGCGCGCAGATGCGGTTGGCCACCTGGTCGTTCACCTCGCTGCCCAGGAAGATGATCCGTTCCTTGAGCAACCGGTTGTAGACCGAGTCGTCGAGGTTGCCAATGGAGTCGCCACCGCGGGCCTCGTTCACCCGGAGCGACTTCTTGGGGATGTGCATGTCGGTCATGGCAGCCCTTCGCTCTCCGTACCGTCCTACCCGACACTAACCGCTCAGCCGGGAGGCGTACTCCCGGTCGGGGCACTGTTCGCTCTCAGCGCAGTCACCCGCACGGCGTACCCCGGAAAGGGTTTCGGCCGCCTCCCGGCGCACAGCGCGGGACGGCGGCCGACACCCCCGACGGTCAGTGCTGGTGGTCGTGCTCGGCCTCGTTCTGGGCCCGCAGCGCGTCGAGGGAGACCTCGTTGCCCGCCGAGTCCTTGATCTTGATCTTCTCCATCACCGCGGCGAGCGCCTTGCCCCGGCGGACGTCGCCGAAGACGGCCGCGGCGGCGCCGGAGCGGACCAGCTGGTCGTAGTACTGCTGCGGGGCCATGCCGGCGCGCTGCGCCCGGTGCACGATCTCGTGGCCGAACTCGTCGTCGGAGACCTGCACGTCCTCGGCGTCGGCCAGCGTGTCCAGCAGGAGCTGGATCTTGACGCCGTCGGTCGCCGCCTCGGTCAGCTCGGCGTCGATCTGCTCCTCGGTCTTCTCCTCCGCCGCGAGGTACTCCTCCAGGGAGGCGCCGATGCGCTCGAGCTGGTCGACCATCGCGGCCTTGCGGCTCTCGACCTCCTCCTTGACGACGCCCTCGGGCGCCGGCACCTCGGCGGCGGCCACCATCTGCTCCAGGGCCTTGTCGCGGGCGGCGTAGATCTGCTCGACCTGCTTGCCCCGGGTGATCCGCTCCCGCAGGTCGCCGCGCAGCTCGTCGATGGTGTCGAACTCGCTGGCCATCTGCGCGAAGTCGTCGTTGAGCTCGGGGAGCTCCTTCTCCTTGACCGTGCGGACGGTCACCGCCACGTCGGCGTCGCGGCCGGCGTAGTCGCCACCGACGAGCTGCGTGGTGAAGGTGGTGCTGTCGCCGGCGGCCAGGCCGACCAGCGCCTCGTCCAGACCCGGCAGGAGCTGCTTGCTGCCCACCTCGTGCGAGATGTTGCTCGCCGAACCGCCCGGGACCTCCTCGCCGTCAACAGTGGCGTTCAGGTCGATCTGCACGAAGTCGCCCTCCTGGGCGGCCCGCTCGACGGTCTTCAGCGTGGCGAAGCGCTCGCGCAGGCTGTTGATCTGCTCGTCGATCTCGCTGTCGGCGATCTCGATCTCGTCGACGGTCACCTCGATGGTGGCCGGGTCCGGCAGGGTGATCTCCGGCCGGACGTCCACCTCGGCGGTGAAGTTGAGCGAGTCGCCGTCGTTGAACTCCGTGATGTCGACCTCGGGACGGCCCAGCGTCTTCAGGTCGTGCTCCCGGACCGCGGCGAGGATGTTCTGCGGGATGGCCTCCTGGATCGCCTCGTTGAGGACGGTCCCCCGGCCCACCCGCTGGTCGATCACCGCGCTGGGAACCTTGCCCCGGCGGAAGCCGGGAACCTGGACCTGCTGGCCGATCTCCCGGTACGCCTTCTTGAGGCTCGGCTCGAGCTCGACGAACGGCACCTCGATGGCGAGCCGCACGCGCGTCGGGCTCAGAGTCTCGACGGTGCTCTTCACAGGCGTACTCCTTGACGGATCTGGGTGTTGATTCTGGGGCGTGATTGCGCGCATCGAGTGTAGGCGAGCCGGCCGACGGCATCGGCAGGGCCCGGGCACCGCGCGGAAAAAACCGGCGGTTCCCGGGGCGATCCGGTCGCGAACGACAGTCGGGGTGGCGGGATTTGAACCCACGGCCCCTCGCTCCCAAAGCGAGTGCGCTACCAAGCTGCGCCACACCCCGTGGCGACGAAGAGTGTATGCCGTCCGGTCCCCCGCGCGGGTGACCGGGGCGCGGCGCGGCGGTCGGCGGGCCGCCGCCGGCCCGCCGCCGCGCCGCCGCCGAGCCGCCAGTTCGGGGAAGTGGCTGGGTCCGAGGGCCCGGGAAGGCGCCACCTCGCCGAGGTGGTGTGGATCTTGACGGTCCGCGGCGAGCGCGGGGTATGCGCTTCGCGGCGCCAACCCGGATTGGGTACGCTGTCGGCGCGCCCTGCTGTGGTGGGGCGCTCGCGGGCGTAGCTCAATGGCAGAGCTTCAGTCTTCCAAACTGACGGTGCGGGTTCGATTCCCGTCGCCCGCTCCACCCACGAAGGCCCAGGCAGACCGCATGATTGCGGCACCTGGGCCTTTCGCTTCCGTGGGGCGGATCTTGCGACCATCCGCAGCCCCCGGTCGACAGCGACGGGTTCGTTACCGCGTCCGGTCAGCATTCCTGCGCACCCATCTCCGGACACCGGGCAGAGCGTCATGACCGCTACGCGCAGGAGGCCGCTGGGCGTACTCGAACTGTCAGCACTACCGAGCATCGGCGAGGAGCACTGGGTCCACCGGATGCGGCAGTCCGGGCTGGCGGACCTCATGCCGTCGCTGCGGGACACCGTCTGGGTGGGGCTGAGCGCCGTCGAGGTCGTCTCCGAGGGGCAGTGGAGGTGGTTCCCCGCGTGAGCACCCGCCCATGCCGCGATCAGCGCGCCGCGTACCCCAGGTCGGTCGCCGGCAGGCGGCGCCGCAGCCAGGTGACGACGAGTTCGTCGAAGCCCGGCGCCCGCTCGGCAGGGGTGTAGCGACCCTCCTTCACCTGCGCGGGTCCGTCGCCCGTGTAGACGCGGATGCTGTGGTCGGCGCCGGGGAAGACCACAGTCGTGTGGTCGGCGTGGCCCGCGTCGTCGAGGGCGCTGCTGATCGCGCGCACGCTCGCCTCCACCGGCACGAGCAGGTCGTCCGCGCCGAAGATCGCCAGCAGCGGGCAGCGCAGGGCCGCCAGTGCCGGGGCGGGGTCGTAGTCCGCGATGCCCGCGATGAACGCGATGGACTCGGGTGTCGTCCCGGCGAGCATCGGATACCAGGAAGCGCCGTGCCAGTGCGCCTGCGCGGCGTGCACGCGCGCCGGGTCGTCGCCCGACCGGACCCGCCGGATCTGGTCGCGTAGCAGGAGAAGCGCCTGCTGGATGTCCGTGTCGCTGAAGCCCTCCGCCGCGAGTTGGTGGCGGAGCCGGTACTCCTCCTGGACCCGTACGCTCACGCCCGGACCCGACACCGTCACCACCGCCGCGATCCCGTCGTCAGCGGCCGCCGCGAGGTGAGCCACCCAGCCGCCCTGGCTGCCGCCGATCAGCGCGACCGCGCCGGACAGCACGTCCGCGCGGCTCCGCACGGCCCGGACCGCTGCCACGGTCTCGTCGGCGCGGTCGGTCATGGTCTGACGGGTCCAGTCACCCGTTGACGCTCCGGAACCGGGCTTGTCGTAGGCCAGGCTCGCGAAGCCGGCTGCGGCCAGCCTCGTCTGCCACGACCCCTGGTCGCGGCCGCCGGGACCGGAACCCTCGACGAAGACCACCGCCGGGTACGGCCCCGGCCAGGGCGGCCGGACGAAGTCGCCGACCAGCTCGTTCCCGTCGTCGAGGAACGAGAACTCCGCGGTCACCGGCTCGAACAACACCCCGCCGACCGTACGGGGTGCCTGCCACCCGCCCGCGTCCTCAGGCGACGGTGACGGGCCAGCCGTACGGCCGGCGGGTCTCCCGCCATCTCGTGCCCGTTCCGAACGCCTGGCTGTGAAGCAGCTCAGTCGCGTCGACCTTGGTCAGCAGCGCCGGAGCGAGTCCCCGGTCAGATGGGCCACACCGGCTCGGCGAGCCGCCATCTCCACCCGATCGGCGCCGATGGCCTAGTAGTGGTCCTCGATCGGCCGGCGCGCCTCGTCGAACAGCGCCGGTCCGTCGTACCGCACCGGGCGCGGTGCCGGGGTGGCCGGTTTGACCTGCTCGAACTGCTCGGTGGACAGCGCGTACACGACCCGGCCGAGGCCTGATGCGTTGATCGCCACGGTGCACATCGGGCAGGGCTGGCAGCTGGTGTACATGGTGGTGGCGACCGCCGCGTCGGGGGCGAGCTGCCGGGCGGCCCAGCGGGCCAGCTTCAGCTCCGGGTGCGCGGTGACGTCCCGTTCGGAGACCACCGTGTTGTGGTCCTCGATCAGGACGGCACCGTCCGCGCCGACCAGCAGCGACGCGAACGGCCGCTCGCCGGACGCGCCGGCCCGGTCGGCGAGTTCCACGGCGCGGCGCAGGAACGCTTCGTCGTCGGGGGTCATCGGCTCTCCTGGTGGTCAGTCGGCGGCGATCTGCTCGACGGATCGGGCGGCGACGGCGCGCAGGACCGGGTCACCGCTGCGGGCGTACGCATCGCTCAGGGTGTCGATGAATTTGATCGCGTGCGCGTCCCCGGTGTCCAGCGCCCGCGCCATGGCCTCGCCGAGTTCCGGCCCGGCGGCCGGTGGGAGGGCACGAGCCTCGACCGGGGCGTAGGCGGCGGTGACGGCGGCGGTCGCCGCCCAGGCGGCGGCCAGGCTCGGCCGCCAGAGCGCCGGCGGCAGGGCCGGGAGCGTCCGCAGCACGGCGTTCGGCGCGGTCGCCGCGTGTACGAGCATGACGGGGGCGGCGTACCCGTGGGTGCCGTGCCGGAGCACGGCGGCGTCGACGACCGCCGCGAGCCGGGTGGGCGCGTCGTCGGCCGCGTCGCCGGGCACCGCCGCCGCCACCGCCGGCCACCGGGTCAGGTCGGCCAGTTGCGCCAGGCGGGACCGGATGCCGAACCGCTGGTCGGGTACGCGGGGCACCGCGTCGAGCGCGGACCGCGCGTCTGTCACCGGGTACGGTCCGGTGCCTGGCGGCGCGAGTGGCTGCCAGCGGGCGGCCCAGTAGGCGAGCCCGTGGCCGAGTTCGGTGACCCGCGGTCCGGTCTCGGCGTCGATCAGGGCTCGTACGGCGTGGCCGACGCGGATGACACCGTGGGTGGCGCCGGCGGCGATGCCCGGCAACAGGCGAGGCCACCAGCGGGCCAGCACGTCGCGCCACGGCTCGCCGGCCAGCTCGCGGTCGAAGAGGTCGAGCCAGTCGCCGGTACGCACCGGGTCGCCGAGCGGGTCGCGCCACTCGTCGGCGGCGATGCGCCGGATGCCGCGCGGGCGTTCCTCCAGCCGGTCGGCGTACGCGTCGATCCAGCGGTGCACCGCCCGCCCGTGGCCGTGGCGCACCAGCGCCTCCCCGGCCATCGGCACGTGGTTGGACAGCCACCCGTCGCGCTCGGGACCGGTGTGGCGTACGCGCTCGTACGCCTCGTCGAGTACGGAGTTCAGCACGTCGGCAAGCGTCCGACCTGAAGTCCGGTTGACGTCAAGCGGCGCGGAACCGGCGGGGATCGGACGACGTCGAAGCGGCCATGAGACTTCGTGCTCTGCTTGTCGTCGCCCTGGCAGCTCTCGGCCTCGTCGTCGTCATGTCACCCCCGAAACCCGCGTGGGCGTGCTCGTGCGTCGGGTCCACCACCGAACAGGACGCCAACGCCGACAGCACCGTCGTCGGCACCGTCTCGCAGGTGACCGACAGGGCGATCCGGCTCACCGTCGAGTCCGTCGAGAAGGGCGGCGCCCAGGTCGGGAACAGCCTCACGCTGCGCGTCTCGCCCGGCGAGGCCGCCTGCGGCTACGCCTTCCGCCTCGGCACCCGGTACCGGGTGAACTCGTATGGTGGCGCCACCGGCGTGTGCGCCGGAATCCGCGAGCTGTCGAGCCCGGCGGCGGCCACCACGCCGTCCGTCGCCACGGCTGAGCGGACGCGGGCCGCGGGACCGCCTGCCTGGTGGATCGTCGGCGGCGTGACGGTGGCGGCGCTCGCCGCCGCCGGGCTGGTGGTGGCGGCCAGGCGGCGGACCGGACGCGGACAGCCCTGACGGCCGGTCAGGACAGGCGGCGGCGGATCCGTGCCATGTCCTCCTCGGGCAGCGCGTCGGCCGCCAGCAGCCGGGGCAGCAGCTCCGTGTCCAGCGTCGTGGCCCGGAACACCAGCGCCACCGTCACGTCGTGGCCGGGCCGGTGCACGACCTCGACCGGGTCTCCGGCCCCGACGCTGCCCGGCGTGATCACCCGCAGGTACGCCCCGGGCCGTACCTCCTCGGTGAACCGCTTGATCCAGCCGCGTTCGCCCAGCCACCCCTGGAACGTCCCGCAGGGGATGCGCGGGCAGGTGACCTCCAGCACCAGGTCCGGGCCGATCCGCCACCGCTCGCCGATCAGCGCGCCGTTGACGTCCAGCCCGCTGGTGGTCAGGTTCTCGCCGAAGCTGCCGTCGGCGAGCGGCCGGTCCAGCTCGGCCTCCCAGTGGTCGAGGTCCTCCCGCGCGTACGCGTAGACCGCCTGGTCGGTGCCGCCGTGGTGGGCCACGTCGTAGACCCGGTCGCCGGCCAGCCCGACATCGCCGGTGCCCTTCGGTCCGGGCGCGGTGACGGCGACCCGGCCGTCCACGGGCCGCTTGTCGATGCCGGTGGCCCCGATGCCCTTCCACGGGTTCGGTTGCGGTCGGCCCACGTTGACGGAGATCACCCTCATGACGGCGACGGTATGCGGCGCAGGGCCGGACCGGCCAGTCCATTCCCCCGGGCCGGGTGAACGGCGAGGCGGCGTGGCCTGCGTACGATGCGGGCCGGACATCCTCGTCGGGTGGTGGAGGTAGCCGCGGATGGCAGGCCAGCAGGACGGTTTCGCCCTCGGCGTGGACCTCGGCACCTCGAACACCGTGGCGGTGCTGCGCTGGCCGGACGGGCGGACCCGGCCGGTGCTCGTCGACGGCCATCCGATCCTGCCGTCCGGCGTGTACGCCGACGCGGACGGTCACCTGCACGTCGGGCGGGACGCGCAGCGCCTGGCGCAGGCCGACCCGGCCGGCTACGAGCCGAACCCGAAGCGCCGGGTCGACGAGGAGACCGTCGAGCTGGGCGGGCGGGCGTACCGGCCGGCGGAGCTGCTGGCCGCGACGCTGCGCGCGGTCGCGGACGCGGCGGTGGCTGCGGTCGGGATGCTGCCCCCGGCGGTGGTCACCCACCCGGCGGCCTGGACGCCGGCCCGCCGTCAGGTGCTGCACGACGCGCTGGAGCTCGCCGGCTGGCCGGCTGCGGCCGAGCACACGCTGGCCGGGCCGATCGCGCCCGGCACCCGCCTGCTGCGCGAGCCGGTGGCCGCGGCCCGCTACTTCACGCAGGTGCTGCGCCGGCCGGTGCCGGTGGGCGGTTCGGTGGCGGTGTTCGACTTCGGCGGCGGCACGCTCGACGTGGCGGTGCTGCGCAACGAGGGCGCCGACCCGTGGGGCGACTCCGGCTTCCAGCTGGTCGCCACCGGCGGGATTCCCGACCTCGGCGGCCTGGACCTGGACGCGGCCCTGCTCGGGCGGCTCGGCGAGCTGGTCGGCCCGGCCCACCCGCGTGAGTGGGCCCGGCTGACCGAGGCGACGACGACCGCCGAGCGGAGGGACCGCCAGCAGCTCTGGGACAACGTGCGCGGCGCGAAGGAGATGCTGTCCCGGGCCATGGTGGCGCCGGTGGCCGTACCGGGGGTGGAGGCGGCGGTGCCGCTGCCCCGGGAGGACTTCGAACGCCTCGCCGCGCCGCTGCTGGCCCGGGCGGTGACGGAGACCCGGGAGGTGACCGCCGCCGCCGGGCTGCGACCGGAGCAGCTCAGCGGCCTGTTCCTGGTCGGCGGGTCGACCCGGGTGCCGCTGGTGGCCCGGCTGCTGCACGCCGAGCTGGGCATCGCGCCGACGGTGCTGGAGCAGCCGGAGATGCCGGTCGCCGAGGGCGCGCTCACCGACCTGCCGCTGCCCCGCCGGTCCGGCCGCCCGGCCGCGCCGGTCCAGCTGGCGTCCGCCCAGCCCGCGCCCACGCAGCCCGAACCGACAGGGCCCGCGCCGGGCGGGACCGACGCCGGCACGGCGAGCGCCGCCACGGTCCCCGCCGGTGCGACCAGGACGAACCCGACCGCGCCGCTCGGCGGTACGGACGCGGCCTCCGCCGGACCGCACGGCACGCTGGTCGCCGACGGGCCCGTCCCGCAGACCCCCGCCACCAGGTACGACGGCACGCCGCTCGCCGGAGGTCCGGTCCCGCACCCGAGGTACGACGGCACTCCGGGCGCCCCCGGTTTCGTGCCGCCGGGGGCAGCGCCCGCCGCGCACCACGCCGGACCCGGCGTCCCCGGGATGCCACCGCCCGGCGGTGGATGGCAGCCGGCGGGGCCCGGTCCCGGCGTACCCGGGGCACCTTTCTCCCCCGCTCCGGGCGGTGTCCGGCCCGGCGGCGGCCGGCCCCGGCGCGGCCGGTGGATCGCGCTCGGCGCGGGTCTCGTGGTCGTCGCCGTGGCGGCGTCGGTGCTGCTCTGGGTGTTCCGGGACCGGCACCCGGCGCTGGACTTCCACACCGCCGAGCTGGTGAGGACGGTGGCCGCCGGTGACACGCGGCCGGGCCAGATGTTCACCGCGACGCTCGGGGAGCGCGCCTACCTGGCCCGTTCGCTGCCCGACGACCACCTCCACGTGACGGCCGTCGAGGCGGCCACCGGCAGGACGGTCTGGGAGAAGCGGACCGACGCGGCCACGCAGCGCTGGGCGGGGATCCGGGCGCTGCCCGACGGGCTGCTCGTCCTCGGCGACGCCACCGGCAGCGGCACTCCGCGCGTGCTCGCGGTGCTCGATGGCGATTCCGGCGAGCAGCGCTGGCAGACGGACGTGGGCCGCGACGACGCGCTGTTCTTCGGGGCCGACACGGTGGTCCGGGTGGACCGGGCCGGCGAGCGCCTGGTCGGGCTGCGGTTGGACGACGGCCGGCAGCGGTGGGAGCGGCGCAACCCGCGCACCGAGTACGGCGACGCCCGTACGAAGGTGCTGCCGGTCGGCACCGGCGCGGCGCTGGACGGGCCCGGTGACGCCGAGGGCTCGCCGCTCGCCCCGTGGGCGGGGAAGGCGGACCGGCTGGTGCAGGTCGGCGCGGACCGCTCGGTCCGGGTCCTGGACCTGCGCAGCGGAAAGGTCCTCAAGGACCGGGGCAACGTGGCCGGCCTCGACGACCCGATGGCCGCCCGCGACGACCGGCTGTACGTGGCGGAGGACGACCGTGGCCTGCGGCTGCTCTCCTACGACCTGGGCAGCCTCGGCACGCCCGGCGTGCTGTACGAGGCGCCGGAGCAGGGCGGCCGGGTGAAGGATCTGGTCACCTGCGGGGAACGTCGCGTGTGCCTGCTGGAGACGCCCGCCGGCGGCGCTGACGCCACCCGGGTGGTGGCGGCGGCCGAGGGTGAGGGCAACCGGCAGTGGGCGGCGCCGCGCGCCGAGTCGCTGGTGCCGGTCGGTGAGCACGTGCTGGCCGTGCAGGGCTCGCCGGACGCGGTGACGCTGTTCGCGCCGGACGGCACGGCGAAGGTGCTGCGGGACCGGGACGGGTTCGCGGTCCGGCTGGACGCCGGCAACCTGCTGATCTTCTCCGAGGCGCCGAGCGCGTACGAGGACGACCGGGTCCTCGCCGGCACGGCGGTGGACGGCAAGCCGGTCGAGATGGGGCAGCTCAAGCAGATCCGCAGCGAGTCCTGCTCGTGGAACACCGAGATGCTTGTTTGCGGCGCGGAGAAGGAGTTCCGGTTGTACCGGTTCGCCGGCTGACCGGAAGTGAGCTTGACAGCGATCGATGCCTCGACTGGTGTGAACGGCAGAGAGATCGACGTTCGTCAGGAGGCCCCGTGTTCGTCCGACGACGGTGGACCGCACTCGCCACCACCAGCATCCTGATCGCCGCTGTCCTGTCCCATCCCGGCCCCGGCGCCGCCGCGCCGGCCGCCCCCGCGCTCACCCTCGCCCCCACCGAGACCGCGCTGGTCCGCGTGCAGCTCGCCGACCGGGCCCAGCTCGACCGCCTGGTCGCCGGCGGCGCGGACCTGGCCAACCGTCCCCGCTCGCGGGACGGCAAGCTGATCGCCGACCTGGTCCTCACCGGCCGGCAGCTCGCCGACCTCACCCGGCAGGGCGCCACCGCCCTGCAGGTCGTACAGCGGGCCGACGACGGCACCCGGCGGATCGCCGAGAGCCGCCGCGCCGCCCAGGAGCGCACCCGCACCGGGCTGCGCGCGAGCGGCGCCGCCGCTGTCGACACGCTCCAGTTCCTCCAGGCGTACTGGTGGACCACCGGCGGGCGGACGTTCGTCCAGGCGCAGGTCGCCACCACCGCCAGCGACGACCCCGACGTGGAGATCACCGTCACCTGGCGTACCGCCGACGGCGCCACCGGCTCGTTCCCGCTGTACCGCTTCGAGGACTCGGGCGAATACCAGTACCACTACGCGCTGCCGCAGCCGGCGCCCGGCCGGCCCGTGCAGTTCACCGCCACGTCCAGCCTGGGCGGAACGAGCCGGCCGGTCACGCCGTCGCTCTGGCCGAACGCCTCCCCGCCGCCGCAGCCGGCCGGCTACCAGAAGGACTTCATCGACGCGTACCTGACGCCGGTGGACATCAAGGCCCGCATCGCCCGGCTCGGCCGCCAGTACCGCGACCTGGTCGACGTGATCGACCTGCCGAACAAGACGCAGGGCTACCGGCGCAACGCCGCCGCCTACCTGGGTGACCCGGCGGCCGCCGCCGTGGTGGTGGAGTCGGTCCGCTTCGGCGACCAGGGCATGAACGGCGTGCAGGTACGCACCGTCGACCCGGGCCGGCCGAGCCGGCCGCTGAGCATGCGCTACCGGGACCGGGTGCTCACGATTTCGCTGGCCACCGACCGGGCGGGCAAGGTGACGAGCACCACCGACGACGTGGCCGCCCTGATCAACGCGCCGCGCGGCGCCCGCTTCCGGGCCACTGTGGAGGAGGGCTCGGCCGGGCTGCCGATGCCGGTCACCGGGCCGGTACGCCTCGACGACGGGCTGCTGGGCACCGAGGTGCCGGCCCGGCCGTGGACCGTGCAGGCACTGCGCATCGGCAAACACCGTGACGGCTCCCGGATCGGCGTGCTGGCGTACTCGCAGGAGCACGCCCGCGAGTGGGCCACCCCGCTCGTCACGCTGGAGTTCGCCGAGCGGCTGCTCGCCAACGCCCGCACCGACGCGGCGACCCGCAAGCTGCTGGAGCAGGTGGACGTGTTCGTCATCCCGACGGTCAACCCGGACGGCGCGAACTACTCGTTCCACGACTACAACTTCCAGCGCAAGAACCTGGTCAACCACTGCGCCGGTGAAGCGCGGGACCCGAAGTACCGGAACATGTGGGGCGTCGACGTCAACCGGAACTACACGGTCGGATCCCTGTTCGACGGGTACGTGGGCGCGAGCACGAACTGCCTGGCCGGCAACTACGCGGGCACGGCGGAGCTGTCCGAGCCGGAGAGCCGCAACGTGATCGACCTGGCCAAGGCGCACCCGAACATCAAGTTCGCGATGAACGTGCACTCGTACGGCGGTTACTTCATGTGGCCGCCCGGGGCGTACAAGGCCGACGGGCGGGTGACGCTGCCGCGCCCGTCGATCGACGAGTCGACGCTGTTCCTGGCCAGCGCCCGGCGCATCGTCGGGGCCATCGCGGCCGAGCGCGGCACCGTCACCTGGCCGTCGCAGACCGGCCCGGTCGCCGACGTGCTCTACTCGGCGGCCGGCAACTCGGCCGACCAGCTCTACTACGAGCTGGGCATCTTCGCCTGGGACTTCGAGGTCGGCAACGACAGGTGGAACGAGGCCACCGGCCAGTGGGAGGGCGTCGGTTTCCAGCCGCCGTTCGACGAGGCGCACGGCGAGGCGCAGGAGTACGCCGGCGGCCTGGTGGAGCTGGTCCGCGTCGCCCGCGACTACGCGGCGAGCAACCCGGTCCGGCGCTGAGGGCAGGCGGTCCCCGGCCGGTGGAAGTCCGGCCGGGGACCGCGTCAGCCCTGCCCGTCCCGGTCCGCGGCGCCGAGGTCGCGGAAGACGGTGAGCGCGCCCGGGTCGTCGATGGTCGCCGGGACCGGCTCGTCGCGCCCCTCGACCAGGCCCCGCATGGTGCGCCGCAGGATCTTCCCGGAGCGGGTCTTGGGCAGCGCCGGCACCACAGTCACCCGGCGGAACGCGGCCACCGGGCCGATCCGCTGCCGGACCAGCGCGACCAGTTCGGCGGCGAGCGCGTCCGGGTCCACGTCGGCGCCGGCCTTGAGCACCACGTACCCGCTGGGCACCTGCCCCTTCAGCGCGTCGGCCACGCCGATCACCGCGCACTCGGCCACCGCCGGGTGCGTCGCCAGGACCTCCTCCATCGCGCCGGTGGACAGGCGGTGCCCGGCCACGTTTATGACGTCGTCGGTGCGGCCCATCACGTACAGGTAGCCGTCCTCGTCGAACCGGCCGCCGTCGCCGGTCAGGTAGTGGCCGGGAAACGTCGACAGGTAGGAGCGGACGAACCGCTCGTCGTCACCCCAGAGCGTGGGCAGGCAGCCGGGCGGCAGCGGCAGCCGGATCACGATCGAGCCGTCCGTGCCGGGCGGCACGTCCCGGCCCGCGCCGTCGACCACGCGCACGTCGTAGCCGGGCACCGGCACCGTCGGCGACCCTGGCTTGATCGGCAGCGGCTCCAGGCCGCGCGGGTTGGCCGCCACCGGCCAGCCGGTCTCCGTCTGCCACCAGTTGTCGACCACGGGTACGCCGAGCCGCTGCCCCGCCCAGGCCCAGGTGTCCGGGTCCAGCCGCTCACCGGCGAGGAAGAGGGTACGCAGCGCGCTCAGGTCGTACCGGTCGATGTGCGCGCCGTCCGGGTCCTGGCGGCGGATCGCCCGGATCGCGGTGGGCGCGGTGAACAGGGCCGCCACCCGGTGCTCGGCGGCGACCCGCCAGAACGCCCCGGCGTCGGGGGTGCCGACCGGCTTGCCCTCGTAGAGCACGGTGGTCGCGCCGGTGAGCAGCGGCGCGTACACGATGTAGGAGTGGCCGACCACCCAGCCCACGTCGGAGGCGGCCCAGAAGACCTCGCCCGGCTCGATGCCGTAGACGTTGCGCATCGACCAGCGCAACGCCACCGCGTGCCCGCCGTTGTCCCGCACCACGCCCTTGGGCCGGCCGGTGGTGCCGGAGGTGTAGAGGACGTAGAGCGGGTCCGTGGCGGCCACCGGCTCGCACGGCGCCGGTTCCGCGTCCGCCATCACCTCGGCCCAGGTCAGGTCGCGGCCCGGCACCAGCGGCGCCGGTTCCTGCGGGCGCTGCACCACCACGCACCGCTCCGGCGCGTGCCCGGCCTCGTCCAGCGCGGCGGCCAGGATCGGGTGGTACGGCACCACCCGGTCGGCCTCGATGCCGCAGGAGGTCGCCACCACCACCTTCGGCCGCGCGTCGTCGATCCGGACGGCCAGCTCGTGCGCGGCGAAGCCGCCGAATACCACCGAGTGCACCGCGCCGATCCGGGCGCAGGCCAGCATGGCGATCACCGCCTCCGGGACCATCGCCAGGTAGAGCAGCACCCGGTCGCCCCGGCCGACGCCGAGCCGGCGCAGCGCACCGGCGAACCGGGCGGTCTCGGCGAGCAGTTCGGCGTAGGTGAGCGTGCGGACCGTGCCGGTCACCGGGCTGTCGTGGATCAACGCGGGCTGGTCGCCACGCCCGGCGGCGACGTGCCGGTCCAGCGCGTTGTGACAGGTGTTCAGCACCCCGTCGGGGAACCAGCGGTACAGCGGCGCCGCCTCCTCGTCGAGGATGTGCTCCGGCGGGATGACCCAGTCGATGTCGGCCGCCGCGTCCCGCCAGAAAACGGCCGGGTCGGCGATGCTCCGCTCGTACGCTGATCGATACGCGCCCATGCCGTCATGCTGCGCCGCGGCGCACCGCCGGCACGACGGCCGGACGGGTCCGGTGCGCCGGAAGCACGGCCCGGCTCGCTGAACGGCCGCTCACGGCGGTGGGCGGTGGCCGCTCAGCCCAACGGGCGACGGATGAAGCCCGTGGGGCGGGGTAACCCAGCACGGTCCTGGTGGAGAGACGACCGGTGTCGCGGCGTACCGCGGCCGGGCACGCGGGCGGGCGGCGCGAAAGCCGCCCGCCCGCGCATCCCGGGGCAAACCGAGTTTGATCGACGACGGCTGTCGACTAGCGTGCGCAGGCGTGAAAACCAATCGGATCTTGCCGATCCTCCTGACCTGTGCCGTGCTGGGGCTCGCCGCGTGCGGCGACGAGAAGCCCTCGACCACGGCCGGGCCGGCGGCCACCTCGGCCTCCGCCGCCCCCTCGTCGGCTGCCCCCTCGCCGTCGGCGGCCGCCGTGAGCGACAAGGAACTCTGCACCGCCGCAGAGAAGATCAACAAGGACATGCGGGCGAAGCTCATGACCGCCGTGCAGTCGGGCGGCGACCTGACGAAGCAGACCGGCGCGATCCTGACCGAGCTCGGTGACCGGGTGACCCAGCTCGCCGGGACCGCCGGCGACGGCAAGGCGGCCACCGCCCTGAAGGAGTTCGCCGCGGAGGCCGCCAAGGCGGGCTCAGCCGCCGACCCGGGCACCGCCGCCGACAACCCCGCCATGGAGAAGGCCAGCAAGGACATCAACGCCGCCTGCAAGACGGCCGGCGCACCGACCACCTTCTGACGCCGACGCCCCTGTCGTCCGTCCGGCGCGCGCCGGACGGACGACAGTCACCTAGACGCCGGTCACCCAGTTCCAGGCGGAGACCACCCACTCGGTCTGCTGCAGGTACGCCACCCCCACGCCGACCAGGAACAACGCGGTGACCAGGTGAGCACCCTTGGCACTGCGGCGCACCCGGCCGAACTGCCGTTCCAGGATCAGCCGGCCGAGCAGCCGGGCCAGCGCGAACAGGCCGACCGCGGTGAGCAGGCTGAGCACGAACGTGAGCAGCGGCGCGATCAGGTTGCCCCTCCCGGAGATCGCCCAGATGCCCCAGCAGACGAACGCGAACAGGGCCCCGGCGGCGCTCAGCTCCCCGCCCTTGCGGGCCTGGGCGAGATGCCAGCTCATCGGCCGGCGCGGCGCCGGCTCACCGGCCCAGTCGCCGTGCTGCTCGACGGTGGGGAACTGCTCGGTGCGGGGCGTACGCCGCGTGCGCGGCTGACCGACCGCCGCCACCCCGCGCTGGAACGCGTCCCGCTGCGGGGGCACCACCCCCGGCTGGGGCGGCACCTCCACGGTGCGCTCGGCCCACGGCTGTGTCTGGTCCGCCATCCTCGTCCTCCCCCTCGGCCGATCCCGGCCTCGCTTCCGAGGGTAGCCAGCCCGCAAATAGGGTGCCGACCCCCATCGCGGTGCGATACACACGTGCCGTGACTGACGTGCTGGTATCCCGGGCTGAGGACTTCGACGACATCGCGGCGCTGCTGGCGCTGGCCTTCCACGGCGATCTCGACCCCGACGTGCAGGCGCTCGAACGCCCGATCTTCGAGCCGGACCGGTCGTTACTGGTCCGCGACGGCGGGACGGTCGTGGCAAACGCCGCCGCGTTCAGCCGCGAGCTCGCGGTGCCCGGCGCGAACGTGCCGGCCGCGCACGTGACGATGGTCGCTGTCGCGCCGACGCACCGGCGGCGCGGCCTGCTCACCGCGCTGATGCACCGCCAACTGCGGGACGTCCGCGACGCCGGCCGGGAACCGATCGCGGTGCTCTGGGCCAGCGAGGGCCGCATCTATCCCCGCTTCGGCTACGGGTCGGCGGCACCGCGGTACATGCTGTCCGTGGACACCACGGGGCTGCGCCTGCCCGCCCCGGCGCCCGCCGAGGGCAGGCTGCGTCTGGACCGTCCGGAGGCGCGCCGGGACGAGCTGGCCCGGCTGTACGAGCAGGCGCGCGCCGACCGCCCCGGCTGGTCCCGCCGCGACGAGCGCTGGTGGTCGTACCTGCTGGCGGACCTGAAGGCGCACCGGGGCGGCGCCACCGAACGCCGGGTGCTGCTGCACGAGGGCCCCGGCGGGCTCGACGGATATGCGCTCTACCGGACGAAGGACAGCTCGACGGCCACCGGCCCGCAGGCCGAGACGCAGGTCGGCGAGGTGGTGGCGCTGACGCCGGAGGCGTACACGGCGTTGTGGCGGCTGCTGCTCTCGGTCGACCTGACCCGGCGGCTGTCGTTCCCGATCGCGGCCCTGGACGAGCCGCTGCTGCGGCTGGTGGACGAACCCCGCCAGCTCTCCCCGCATCTCGCCGACGCGCTCTGGGTGCGGGTGGTGGACGTGCCGGCCGCGCTCGCCGCCCGGCGCTACGCCGCTGACGTGGACGTGGTGATCGAGGTCACCGACGAGCTGCTGAAGGAGAACACCGGCCGCTGGCGGCTGGTCGGCGGCCCGGACGGGGCGGAGTGCACGCCCACCACCGCACCGGCCGGGCTGGCGTGTGACGTACGCGCGCTCGGTGAGCTGTACCTCGGCGGCGCGAACCCGTACGCGCTGGCCGCCGCCGGCCGCGTCCGGGAGTTGCTCCCGGACACGCTGACCGCGCTGACGCCCGCCTTCACCTGGTACCGCGCCCCCTCCCCCATGGAGGTCTTCTGACCGCCCGCCCCGCCCGTTTTCCCCGTCGATCATGAAGTTGGCGGCGCGAACCGTCCGTTTCGTCCCGGCCAACTTCATGATCGCGCGGGCGCGGGCGCGACCCCGGCCGCGGGTGGGTCGGGGGCGGTACGGTCGGGGGATGGGTGAGGCGGAGCGACGGCGACGACGGCTACGGCATCACGGCGAGGCCGGCGCCCCGGCCGACAGCGCCGACGGCACCACGGCCAGCACCGCCCCCGTACACGACGACGTGACGCCCCGGGCCCCGCGCGGCGGCCGGCCGGGCGAGCCGGAGCCCCGCGGACGCCGCGCCGCCCCGACCGCCGAGGAGGGCGAGCGCGGGCTGCGCGGGCTGGTCGGCTCCGGCTCGTCGCAGGTGAGCGTCACCGCCGCGCTGCGGGCACGGGACGCCGCCCGCCCCACCGACGACGATCTCGCCGCGGCGGAGGAGCGGGTGGTGCTGATCCGGCGCAACTGGGTGCCCCGCGAGGAGCTGCCCCGCAACGGGCGGTGAGCCCGGCGGCGTCCGGTCAGGCGGGCAGCTCGGGCAGCTTGCGGCTCTGCTCGTAGGCGGCCACCTGCTCGATGCGCCGGCTGTGCCGGGGGTTGCCGGAGAACGGCGTGGTCAGGAACGCCTCGACCAGCGCGGTCGCCTCGTCCAGCGTGTGCTGCCGGGCGCCGATCGCGACGACGTTGGCGTCGTTGTGCTCGCGGGCCAGCTGGGCGGTCTCCACGTTCCAGGCCAGCGCCGCCCGGACGCCGGCGACCTTGTTCGCGGCGATCTGCTCGCCGTTGCCGGAGCCGCCGATGACCACGCCGAGGCTGCCCGGGTCACCGACCACCCGGTCGCCGGTGTGCAGGCAGAACGCCGGGTAGTCGTCGTCCGGGTCGAAGGCGTGCGGACCCACGTCCACCACCTCGTAGCCCTGCTTGGCCAGGTGGTTGGCGAGGTGCACCTTCAACTCGAAACCGGCGTGGTCGGATCCCAGGTAGACGCGCATACCGCGCAGTCTGACAGGCCCGCCTCCGGGCCGGCGAACCGGCGGCGACCCGGAGGCGGTACGTCACACGGTCAGTGCGGCAGCTCGGCCACGACCAGGCCGGCCCGCGCCTTCGGGGTGAACCAGGTGCTCTTGCGGGGCATCTTCTCCCTGGCCAGGTTCACCGCGACGAAGTCGTCGACGGTCACCGGCGCGACGAGCACCGCCAGCTCGGCCCGGCCGGCGTCGACCTCACCGACGAGCCAGCTTGCCGGATAGTCGCCGCCCACGTACGTGATCCGCTTGTCGCCCGGGTCGAGGCCCAACGCGTCGCGCAGCAGCAGACGCTCGACGAGCGCGTGGTCGAGGTTCTCCAGCCGGCCCGCGCCGACGTGCGGCAGCGTCACCGCGTACCCCCGGCCGCCGAGGTAGAGGCGCACGACGCCGCCGGTGGCCGGCACGTCGACCGGCCCGTCCACCGGGGTGATCTCCGCGCCCGCCGCGCGCAGCCGGTCGAGCAGCTCCTCCGGCGTGGTGGTCAGCTCGCTGACCAGCCGGTTGTAGGGCTGGATCGCGACCGACGCGGGCGTGGTGACCACCGCGAGGAAGCGCGGGAACCCGCCGGTCTGCGCGGCCAGGCTGCGGTGGTTGCCGTCCGCGACCACTAGCTCCCCGCCGCCCGCGAGCGTGGTCAGCTCGTCCTGCGCCGGGCCCGGGCCGAGCAGCCAGATGGCGTGCGTGCGACCGGACTGGTCGACGTCGGTCGCGGCGGGGGCCCCGGCCGCCTCGGTCGCCGCCGCGAGCGCGGCGTGCAGCTCGTCGCCCCTACCGGTCTGGAGCAGGAGTACGGGCGAGAGCAGGTGACCGAGCGCCTCGGCCAGGGCGACGCGCTCGCGCACCTTGGCGATGAACACGTCCTCGTTGCGGATCACCAGGCCCGGCTCGTCGGCGCGGGTGGAGATCTGGTCGGTGTCGACCATGGCCCACAGCCCGTACGCGCTCTCCTCGCCCGGCGCGCTGATCCGGTAGAGCACCACCACCTGCTCGGCCGGCGTGTAGCTGCCGTCCGCCTTCGCCTCGGCCAGGCGCGCCACCGCGTCCGGCAGCGCGTCGAGGAAGGACTTCCCGAGGCTGCCCGGCGCCCGGTGGGGCATCTCGATGCCCAGCGCGCTGTGCGGATTCGCCTCGACGATGGAGGTGATCTCCGCGTCGTCGGCGAACTCGTCGTAGTTCTGCGCGCCGGTGCCGCCAGTGGTGATCCAGGCCCGGTTGATCGGATGCACGACCGTCATGTCCGCTGACGCTACCCGGGCCCCGATCGCCCCCGCCGCCGGACTCACCCCCTTACCACCAGGTGAAAGGAAGGGCCCCCTGTTAACGCCTCCGGTAGAGGAAGGGCCCCTTCTTAACACCGGGAGGGCGGCTCAGGCGGTGGGGTTACGGTGCCGGCCCGGAACCGGACGGCGAGCCGGGGCGGCGGGGCGGGAGCCGGCGTTGAGGCGTACCGTCGTCGCGCCCGCGGCGGCGCCGGTACGCGACGGCGCCCGCCCGGGCCGGACGGTCTCGGCCGGCGGCGTCATCCGCGACGTGGCCACCACCCGGGCCACGCCGACCACGATCGGCGGGGCCAGCAGGTCGGCCACCTCGGCCGGGCCGGCCGGCCAGGCGCTCTCGGTCACCGACCAGTACGTCGCACCGGAGTCCTCGGTCGCCGGCTGCGGCGCGTCGTCGGACATGCGGCGGTGCTTAGCCATGGGAACGCCTCCAGGAGCTGCCGTGGTGCGGCCCCGCGTGGGCCGTCGGCTGGGACATCCGGTGAAACGAGCCCCGCACCGGCCCGGTGACGGGCGGGTGCGGGGCTCGGGGCGCTGCGGGTGTTAACAAGGGGCCCTTCCGCTACCGGAGGCGTTAAGAAGGGGCCCTTCCTTACCCCTCAGTCGAAGATGGGGCCCTGCTCGCGGGTGCGCTTCAGCTCGTAGAACCCGGGGGTGGCGGAGACCAGCAGCACACCGTCCCAGAGCCGGCCGGCCGCCTCGCCCTTGGGCGCCGGGGTGATCACCGGGCCGAAGAAGGCGACCTGCCCGCCGTCCGGGCCCGGCGCGTGGATCACCGGCGTGCCCACCTCGGTGCCGACCGGCCGCATGCCCGCCTCGTGGCTGGCCCGCAGCGCGTCGTCGTACTGGGTGGACTCGGCGGCGTCGGCGAGCGCCGGGTCCAGACCGACGTCGGTGAGCGCGCCGACCAGCATGTCGCGGCCCAGTTCCTCCTTGCCGAGGTGGATCCGGGTGCCCATCGCGGTGTAGAGCTTCGCCAGCGTCTCGGCGCCGTGCGCCTGCTCGACGGCGATGCACACCCGCACCGGACCCCAGCCCTTGACCATCAGGTCCTGGTACTCCTCCGGCAGGTCCCGGCCCTCGTTGAGCACGGACAGGCTCATCACATGGAACCGGATGTCCACGTCCCGGACCTGCTCGACCTCGAGCAGCCAGCGGGAGGTGATCCAGGCCCACGGGCACAGCGGGTCGAACCACATGTCCGCGGTGACACGTTCGGTCACGGTGTCATCCCTTCACGACAACGTCGCGCCGGGGATCCGGCGCGGTCACTCCCGATCCTCCACCCACGGCCGTATCGACCGGTACCGGAATGAGAGCGTGACCTCGACCACCGGGAGCGGTCCGTGCATGGAAGACTCGGTTCTCAGCGGGCCGTCACGAGCGGGCCGGGAAAGACCGGTGCCGCGGGGCGCGGCGAGACGAGTGGGATGGAGACGAACAGTGCCGGGAGTGCGCAACCTGACCCAGGTCGAGGCGACCGAGCGGGCCCGCCTGCTCGAGGTGACCGGGTACGACATCAGCCTTGACCTGTCGACCGCGGTGCAGCCCACCGGTCGCACGTTCCGCTCGGTGACCGAGGTCCGGTTCCGCTGCGCCGAGCCGGGGGCCACCACCTTCATCGAGGCGGCCGCCGAGTCGGTGCGTTCCGCCACGCTCAACGGCGAGCCGGTCGACCTGTCCGGCTGGTCCGCCGAGAAGGGCCTCACGCTGACCGGCCTGGCCGCCGAGAACGTGCTCGTGGTCGACGCCGACTTCGGCTACTCGAACAGCGGGCAGGGCCTGCACCGCACCGTCGACCCGGTGGACGGCGAGACCTACCTGTACAGCCAGTTCGAGACCGCCGACGCGCAGAAGGTCTACGCCTGCTTCGACCAGCCCGACCTGAAGAGCGTCTACACCTGGCACGCCACGGTGCCGGACCACTGGCGGGTCGTGTCGAACATGCCGGTGGCCCGCGAGGAGGCGGCCGGTGAGGGGCTGAAGACCGTGCACTTCGCGCTCTCGGAGCGGATGAGCACCTACATCACCGCGCTCTGCGCCGGGCCGTACCACGAGGTGCGCCGCAGCCACGACGGCATCGACATGGGCTACTTCTGCCGGGCCAGCATGGCCCCGCACATGGACGCCGACGACCTGCACCTGATCACCACGCAGGGCTTCGACTTCTTCCAGGAGAAGTTCGGCGTGCGTTACCCGCTGCCCAAGTACGACCAGCTCTGGGTGCCGGACTTCAACGCCGGCGCGATGGAGAACTTCGGCTGCGTCACGCACGCCGAGTCGCACTACATCTTCCGCTCGCAGGTCACCGACTTCGAGTACGAGCAGCGCGCCAACACGATCCTGCACGAGCTGGCGCACATGTGGTTCGGTGACCTGGTCACCATGCGCTGGTGGAACGACCTGTGGCTGAACGAGTCGTTCGCCGAGTGGGCCAGCCACTGGTGCAACACGCACGCCACCCGGTTCACCGACGCCTGGACCACGTTCCTGTCGATCCGCAAGAACTGGGGTTACCGGCAGGACCAGCTCTCCTCCACCCACCCGGTCTACTGCGAGATGCCGGACCTGGAGGCGGTCGAGGTCAACTTCGACGGCATCACGTACGCCAAGGGCGCGAGCGTGCTCAAGCAGCTCGTCGCGTACGTGGGCGAGGAGCCGTTCCTGGCCGGCCTGCGCGCCTACTTCGGCAAGTACGCGTGGGGCAACGCCACCTTCGACGACCTGCTGTCCGAGCTGGAGACGGCCTCGGGCCGGGAGCTGCGCAAGTTCGCCGCCCAGTGGCTGGAGACCGCGCAGGTCAACACGTTGCGCCCGGAGGTGACCATCGGCGCCGACGGCACGTACGAGCGGGTGGTGGTCCGGCAGGAGGCGCCGTCGGGGTACCCGACGCTGCGTACGCACCGCATCGGCGTGGGCCTGTACGACCTGACCGACGGCCGGCTGGTGCGCCGGGAGCTGATCGAGACGGACGTGACCGGCGAGCTGACCGAGCTGTCCGAGCTGCACGGCAAGCCCGCCGCGGACGTGCTGCTGCTCAACGACGAGGACCTCACGTACGCCAAGCTGCGGCTGGACGAGCGGTCGATGGCCACCGTGGTGCAGCACATCGCCGGCTTCGACTCGTCGCTGGCCCGGGCGCTGTGCTGGACGGCCGCCTGGGACATGACCCGTGATGCCGAGCTGTCGGCCCGCGACTACGTGGCGCTGGTGCTGGCCGGGCTGACCGCCGAGACGGACATCAACCTGGTCACGGCCACGCTGCGGCAGGCGAACACCGCGCTCACCTTCTACGCCGACCCGGAGTGGGCGCCGACCGGCTGGGCGGACCTGGCCCGTACCGCCCGGACCGCGCTGGCCGCCGCCGAGCCGGGCAGCGGTTTCCAGCTCGCCTGGGCCCGCGCGTACGCCTCGTCGGCCCGTTCCGGGGAGGACCTGGCGACGCTGCGCGGCTGGCTGGACGGCAACGGGGTGCCGGAGGGGCTGACCGTCGACACCGAGCTGCGCTGGACCGTGCTGCAGTCGCTCGTGGCCAACGGCGCGGCCGGTGCCGCCGACGTGGACGCGGAACTGGCCGCCGACCGTACCGCCAGCGGCGAGCGGGAGGCCGCGTACGCGTACGCGCTGGTGCCGACCGAGGAGAACAAGGCGGCGGTGTGGGCGCTGCTCACCGGCCCGGACGCGCTGCCCAACTGGCGCAACCGGGCGCTGCTGCAGGGCTTCACCCACGCGGCGCAGGTCGAGCTGACCGCGCCGTACCGGGAGAGGTACTTCGCCACCGTGGACCAGGTGTGGGCGCAGCGTGACAGCGAGCCGGCGCAGGAGTTCGTCCAGCTCGCCTACCCGGCGCACCTGGTCGAGGAGGACACGGTCGCGGCCACCGACGAGTGGCTGGCCCAGGACGGGCGGCCGGCGTCGCTGCGGCGGCTGGTGGCGGAGGGTCGCGACGGTGTGGTCCGCGCGCTGAGGGCCCGCGAGCGGGACGCCCGCAGCGCCTGAAATCAGGGGCGCGGCGGCCGGGGGCCGGCGTGGGTGGGAGCCCGTGCCGACCCCCGGCCGTTATCGTGTGCGGAGGAGGTGGACGTGATGGCACAACCGACCCACGAGTGGCGCCCGCCGGAGCGGCCGTGGCAGGAGCAGGACCTGTCCGACCTCCCCGAGGACGGAAGCCGCTACGAGATCATCGACGGGAGCCTGCACGTGACCCCACCCCCCGGGTACGGGCACCAACTTCTGGCCGACGAGATCCGATCGGCGCTCCAGGCCACTGCGCCGACCGGTTGGTGGGTCATTCGGGAGGCCGGACTCCGGGCACCTGTCGCCAATCTCATTCCGGACATCTCCGTGCTGAGGCCGAGCGCTCCCCCGGACGGCTTGTGGACGCACCCCTCGGATGTCGCGCTCGTCGTCGAGATCGAGTCATCCAGCAGCCGCCGGTATGACCGGCTGATCAAGCCTCCGCTCTATGCCGAGGCCGGCATCCCGCACTACTGGCGGGTGGAGCGAGGCGACTTCGGCCCGGTGATCTACCGCTACCAACTGGTCAAGGGTGTCCACTACAACCTGATGGGTACGGTCGGGCCGGATGACGCCGCCCAGCTCGACGAGCCGTGGCCCATGCGCCTGGATCCTTCTGCCTGGCCCCGCTGAGACGACGAGAAAGCCCGGCCCGCGCGGTGCGCGGGCCGGGCTTCGTCGTGTGCGGGGCGGGTCAGCCCTTGCCGGCGTGGCTGGCGAGCTGGTCGAGGCCCTGGATGATGCCGCCGGCCAGGTCGCCGCCACCGAAGGCGGCCACCATGGAGAGCGCGGCCAGCTTCGCGTACGTGTCCGGGATGCGCTTGCGCGCGTACCGGCCGGTGACGACCTCCAGCTGCCGCTGGTTGGGCGACACCGCGATCAGCACCGAGCGGTCGGGCTCGGCGAGCTGGCGGTGCAGCCGCTCGGCGTGCTCCCGGATCGGCTCGTCCAGCCCGCCGACGTAGACCGAGAAGACCAGGCCGGTGCCCTGGTCGGCGAGGCGCAGCGCCTCGTCGATGCGGAGCAGCTGACGGGTCGAGAACGGTCCGTCCAGCACGTCGGGCGGAGTGTCCGTCCCCGTCGTGGGCCGCGCTTCACCAACGGTCACTTGCGCCTCCGGTTCCACCGGCCGGCGCCTCCCGGCCGGCCTGCTCCTGCTTGCGGCTGGTCAACGCCGGCGCCTGCGCTCCGGCGGACAGCGCCGTGCCGGCCGAGTCGGCCAGCTGCTCCGGACGGCTCAGGAACCAGACCGGAGTGAAGTCGAAGGGCCGGCCCGGCCGGTAGCGCTTGGCGCCGCCACCGTTGCCACGGCTGCCCCCGACGGCCGCCAGGCCGGCGATCAGCAGCACCGCGGCGGCCGGGATGCCGACGAAGACCACCAACGTCTCGGTAACAGACAATCCCAACGCCCCCAGGCGGAAAGAGAGACCAGGAATGATTCGGGTCGGGTGACCGGTCAGGACCGGCCGCGCCGCACCTCACTTGTGATGTTCACGTTAGCGGAGTCGGTGGCCAGCCAGATTGCGGGGTGCTGATCCCATCCGCCACTCGAGTGCTCAAGCTGCGCGGCAGTGGCGACCAATGTCGCGTCGTCGCCGTACCGGCCGCTGAGCAGCACCCCGACCGGCAGGCCGTCGGGGGTGCGTCCGACCGGCAGGGAAACGGACGGATCGCCGGTGACGTTGAAGACCGCGCAGTACGGCGAGAAGCGCCGCTGCCTGTCGAAATCCTCTGCCGGTTCGAGGGCGGCGAGCGCGCCGACCGGCATCCGCGGGGCCGCGAGCGTCGGGCAGAGCAGCAGGTCACAACCGGCGGTACGGCGTACGCCGAGGCGTACCTGCGCCTGCAGCTCGCCGAGCGCGGCCATCAGCGTGGGGACGCCGAGGGCCGCGCCGCGCTCCCGCAGGTACCGGGTCAGCGGCAGCAGCTCGCCTTCCCGGTCGGGCGGGACCGGTGTGACCGCCAGCGCATACCAGAGGGTCTCGAACAGCGGCCACGCCTCGGGGCCGAGCGGCGCGGGGACGTCGACCACCTCGTGCCCGGCGTCGGTGAGCAGCGCGGCGGCCCGGTCGACGGCGTCGACGCAGTCGGGGTGGACCGGCTCGTCGGCGAGCATCGGCGTGGTGAAGCGGCCGACGCGCAGCCGGCCGGGGCCGGTGGCGCGGGCGGAGCGGGCGACGCCGAGGTAGCCGCCGGCGGGCGCGGCCGGCGGCAGGTACGGCTCGCCGGGCACGGGTCGCGCCAGCACGTCGAGCAGCGCGGCCACGTCGGCGACGGTGCGGCCGATCGGCCCGTTCACCGGCAGCCCGAAGCCGCCGAAGCCGAGTGGCCCGCCGGAGACCATGCCCCGGCTGGGTTTGTAGCCGATCAGGCCGCAGAGCGCGGCCGGGATGCGCAGCGAGCCGCCGCCGTCGGAGCCCTGGGCCACCGGCACCAGTCCGGCGGCCACCGCTGCGGCCGCCCCGCCGCTGGACCCGCCGGCTGTGCCCGCGAGGTCCCACGGGTTGCGGGCCGGCGGCGCCACCAGCCCCTCGGAGTACAGCGAGCAGCCCAGCTCGGAGGTGGTGGTCTTGCCGACGCTGACCAGGCCGGCGTCGGTCATGAGGCGGACCACGTCGGCGTCGACCGGCGGGACGAAGTCGGCGAAGGCGGCCGAGCCGAAGGTGGTGCGTACCCCGGCGGTGAGGGTCAGGTCCTTGATCGCGGTCGGCACGCCGTGCAGGGGATGCCGGTCCGCCGCCGGGACCGCGTCGGCCGCCCGGGCCGCCGCCCGCGCGTGTTCGGCGGTGACGGTGACGAACGCGCCGACGGTGTCGCCGAGCGCCTCGACCCGGCGCAGGTGGTGCTCGACCAGTTCCAGGCTGGACAGCTCGCCCCGGCGGACCGCGGCGGCCTGTTCCAGCGCGGTCAGGTCGTGCGGCTCGGCCATGCCGTCCATCCTGCCGGTCCGGCGGCCGGGAGGCCGGGCGACACGTCCGGCGGGTCCTGCGCAGCGCCGGGTGCGTCCGTCGACTCTAGGGCGACGACGGACGCACCCGCGCCGGTCTCAGCGGCCGAGGAACCGCAGCGCGTTGCCGCCGAGCAGCGCGGCCCGCTGATCGTCGGTGAGGAAGTCCGCCCGGTGCACCACCTGGCCCACCGGCCGCTCCCCCAGCGGGTACGGGTAGTCGCTGCCGAGCAGCACCCGCTCGGCGCCCATGGTGTCCACGAGCAGCCGCAGCGCGGCCGGCTCGAAGACCACCGAGTCGACGTGGAACCGGTCCACGTACGAGCTGGGCGGCGCGCTCGACGCGCCGCGTACCAGGTCGCCGCGGCGGTGCCAGGCGTTGTCGGCGCGGCCCAGCCAGAACGGGAAGCTGCCGCCACCGTGCGCGAAGCAGATCCGCAGCGTCTCCGGCACCCGGTCGAACACGCCGCCGAGGATCAGCGCCAGCACCGACAGGTGCGTCTCGGCCGGCATCCCGGTCAGCCACCGGGCCATCCACCGGTCCAGGCGGGGGCCGCCGGGCATGTCCCACGGGTGCACGAAGACCGGCGCGCCGACCTCGGCGCAGTGGGTGAGGAACTGCACGATGCCCGCGTCGTCCAGGTCCCGGTCGCCGACGTGGTTGCCGATCTCCACCCCGGCGTGCCCGGCCGCCAGGCAGCGGTCCAGCTCGGCGCAGGCCGCGTCCGCGTCCTGCAACGGCACCTGGCAGAACGGCACCAGCCGGTCGCCGCCGGCCGCGGTGACCTCCAGCGTGAGGTCGTTGAAGATCCGGGCCACCTTGACCGCCTGGTCGGCCGGACGGTCGTAGCTGAAGAAGACCGGGGTGGGCGAGACGACCTGCACGTCCACGCCGTCGGCGGCCATGTCGGCGAGCCGGGTCGGCGCGTCCCAGCACTGCGCGCCGATCGGGCGGAACTCCGTCTCCCCCACCATGATCATGGCGGCGCGCTCGGAGTCCACCCGCAGCCAGGGCCAGCCGGACCCGCCGCACGCCGCGGCGAGGTCCGGCCACCCCTTCGGTACGACGTGCGTGTGCACGTCCACGACCGGCATCGACACCGGCGTCAGCCCTTGCCCGGGTGCAGCGCGCCGCAGTTGTCGCAGGTGCGGGCCTTCTCGTCGGCGTAGAACGCGGCGAAGACCGGGGGCAGGTCGGCGGCGATGTCGCGGACCTGCAACTCCACCTCGTGCACCTTGTGGTGGCACTCGGCGCAGTACCACTGGAACTTCTCCAGCGTGCCCTCCTCGCGGACCCGCTCGATCACCATGCCGATCGAGCCGGCCTCGGGACGCTGCGGCGAGTGCGGGGTGTTGCGCGGCAGCATCCACATCTGGCCCTCGCGCACGTGCACCGTACGCGGCCCCTCGGGCAGCATCAGGTTGACGTGCATGTTGCCCTTGACCTGGTAGAAGAACTCCTCGTACGGGTCGACGTGGAAGTCCGTGCGCTGGTTCGGGCCGCCCACCACCATGACGATGAAGTCGTCGCTGCCGGGCAGCATCTCCTTGTTGCCCACCGGGGGCTTGAGCAGGTGCTGGTTGTCGCCGATCCAGCCGGAGAAGCTGAACGGCTCGGCGATCTCACTCATGGGAACCTCCCGACGGAAGAAGGGCGACGGCCTGCATCTCGATCAGCAGATGCGGGTGCGGAAGCTGGTGCACGGCGACTGTGGTCCGGGTCGGGCCGGTGGCGTCGAAGAACTCGGCCCACACCTGGTTGTAGCCACCGAAGTCGTTCATGTTGACCAGGTAGCTGGTGACCTGCACCAGGTCGCCGAGGTCGGCGCCGACCGAGCGCAGCAGGTCCCGGATGTTCTCGATCACGGCCCGGGTCTGCTCCCGGATGTCCAGGTCGGTGGTGCCGAGATCGTCCACCGACACCCCGGCGAACGTGTTGTCCGGTCGGCGCGACGACGTACCGGACACGTAGACGAATCCGCCGGCCACCTTGACGTGCGGGAACGCGCCCCGCGGCACGGCCTTCCCGGCGACCACGCGGGCGGTCATGGGAGAGCCTTCAGGGAGGCGGAACCGAGCTTCTCCACAGTGGCGCGGACGTGCGCCCCGGGGCGCAGCGGCACCGCGGCGGTGGCCGCGCCGGCCAGGAACACCCAGCCCTTGCGCAGCCGGACGCCGTGCCGGCCGGCCAGCCGCAGGCCCTCGTCCAGCGCGCGGCGCGGGTCGCCGAGGATGGCCGCGGTCGAGCCGACCTGCGCCACCCGCCCGTCGATCTCCAGCAGCACGCCGAGGTTGTCCAGCCCGTCCGGCACCGGCGCCCACGGGCCGACCACGAACGCGGCGGCCGAGGTGTTGTCGGCGACCACGTCCGGCAGGGAGAAGGTGAAGTTCGCGTACCGGGAGTCGATCAGCTCGATCGCCGGGGCGACAGCGCGTACCGCCCGGGTGAACGAGCCGACCGGTTCGCCCGGGTCGGGCAGCCGGTCCAGCAGGAACGCCACCTCCGGCTCGACGCGCGGGTGGATGAAGTCACCGACGTCGACGGCGCCGCCGTCGGGCACCCGCATCACGTCGGTCAGCCGGCCCCAGATCACCTCGTCCACGCCGACCTGCGCCATCTTCGCCTTGCTGGTGAGGCCCATCTTCAGGCCAACCAGCCGCTCGCCCCGGTCGAGGCGGCGCTTCACCAGCGCGGTCTGCACCGCGTACGCGGCGTCGACGTCGAGGCCGGTCTCGGCGGCGAGCTGCGGGATCGCGGTGGCGGTGTCGGCCGCCGCGCCCAGCTTCTCCGCGACGCCGGCGATGTCCGGCCCGATCATGAGGTCTCCTTGCTCGCCAGGTCCAGTGCCACGTCCACGATCATGTCCTCCTGGCCGCCGACCATCCGGCGACGGCCCAGCTCGACCAGGATCGAGCGGACGTCCACGCCGTACTTGGCCGAGGCCCGCTCGGCGTGCCGCAGGAAGCTGGAGTAGACGCCCGCGTACCCCAGGGAGAGCGTCTCCCGGTCCACCTGGACCGGCCGGTCCTGCAACGGGCGGACGAGGTCGTCGGCGGCGTCCATCAGCGCGAACACGTCACAGCCGTGCTTCCAGCCGTGCAGCTCGGCGACCGCGACGAAGACCTCCAGCGGCGCGTTGCCCGCGCCCGCGCCCATGCCGGCCAGCGACGCGTCCACCCGGACGGTCCGCCCGGACGGCGAACCCAGCGGGCCGTCGCCGAGGATCCGGCCGTGCTCGACCGCCAGCACGCTGTTCGCCACACCCAGGGACAGGTTGTGGTGCGCGTGGATGCCGATCTGCGTCTCCGGCTCCAGCACCTGCCGGTACGCGTCGACGCGCTGCGCCACGTCCGACATCAGCAGCCGCCCGCCGGAGTCGGTGACATAGACGCAGTGCGCGCCGTACGACTCCATCAGCTTGGCCTGCGCGGCCAGCCCGGCCGGGTCGTTGAGGTGCGACATCATCAGGAACCCGGAGACGTCCATGTCGTTCTCGCGGGCCCAGGCGATGTGCTGGGCGGAGATGTCCGCCTCGGTGCAGTGCGTGGCGATCCGGACGCTCGTCACGCCGAGCGCCTTCGCCGCCTTCAGGTCGGCGATGGTGCCGATGCCCGGCAGCAGCAGCGTGGTCAGCCGCGCGGTGGTCAGCACCTCGGCCGCGGCGGCGATCCAGTCCGCGTCGGCGGCGGCGCCGTGCCCGTAGTTGACGCTGGAGCCGGCCAGGCCGTCGCCGTGCGCCACCTCGACAGCGGCCACACCGGCCGCGTCGAGCGCGGCCGCGATGGTACGCACCTGGTCGACCGTGTAGCGGTGCCCGATGGCGTGCATGCCGTCGCGCAGCGTCACGTCCTGGATGTAGAGGTCGGTCATCGGGGTGCCCCCTCCGGGGAACGCAGCGCCACCAGCCGCTCCGCGGTGCGCAGCGCGGCCGACGTCATGATGTCGAGGTTCCCGGCGTACGCGGGCAGGTAGTGCCCGGCGCCGGAGACCTCCAGGAACACCGACACCTGCAGGCCGGTGAAGTGCCGGCCGAGCACCGGCGCGTACGTGTCGACGGCGTCGAACTGCACGTCCTGCTTGAGCCGGTAGCCGGGCACGTACTCCTGCACGGCGGCCACCATGTCGGCCACCGAGGCGGCGATCTTCACCCGGTCGGCGTCGGCGTCCGGGCACAGGCAGTAGACCGTGTCGCGCATCAGCAGCGGCGGGTCGGCCGGGTTCAGCACGATGATGGCCTTGCCGCGCTCGGCGCCGCCGACCACCTCGATCGCCCGGGCGGTGGTCTCGGTGAACTCGTCGATGTTGGCCCGGGTGCCCGGACCGGCCGACTTCGAGGCGATCGAGGCGACGATCTCGCCGTACGCGACCGGGGTGACCCGGCCGACCGCGTGCACGATCGGCACCGTCGCCTGCCCGCCGCAGGTCACCATGTTGACGTTGGGCTCGGCCAGGTGCTCGTCGAGGTTCACCGGCGGCACCACGTACGGGCCGATCGCGGCCGGGGTCAGGTCGACGACCGTGCGCCCGTGTGCCCGCAGCACCTCGTCGTGCCGCTTGTGCGCGCCGGCCGAGGTGGCGTCGAAGACGAGCTGGACGTCGGCGAACTCGGGCAGCGCGACCAGGCCGTCGACGCCCTCGGCGGTGGTGGTCACGCCGAGCCGGCGGGCCCGGGCCAGACCGTCCGAGGCCGGGTCGATGCCGGCCATCGCCACCATGCGCAGGCTCTCACTGAGCCGCAGCACCTTGATCATCAGGTCGGTGCCGATGTTGCCCGACCCGAGCACCGCCACTCCGACAGTCATGACGTTCCCTCCGTCGAGAAACAGGTACGCACCGAACCGAGCCCGGAGATGCGCGCCTCGTACGCGGCGCCGGGCGTGACCGGCACCATCGGGCCGAGTGCGCCGGAGAGCACCACGTCACCGGCCTTGAGCGGGTCGCCCGCCCGGGCCATGGTCGCGGCCAGCCACTGCAGCGCGTGCAGCGGGTTGCCGAGGCAGGCCGCGCCCGCGCCGACCGAGACCGGCTCACCGGCGTGCTCCAGCACCATGCCGCACAACCGCAGGTCCACGTCGGCGAGCCGCCGGGGCGCGGTGCCGAGCACGAACAGCCCGCTGGAGGCGTTGTCCGCCACCGTGTCCACGATGGAGATGTCCCAGTCGGCGACCCGCGAGTCGACGATCTCGATGGCCGGCAGCACGTGGTCCACCGCCCGGATCAGGTCGACAGTGGTGACCCGCTCGTCCGGCAGGTCCGCGCCGAGCACGAAGGCGATCTCCGCCTCCACCCGCGGCTGGAGCAGCCGGTCGATCGGCACCTCGACGCCGTCGCCGACGGCCATGTCGTCGAAGAGCACCCCGAAGTCGGGCTGGAAGACGCCGAAGCTCTCCTGCACGGTCCGCGACGTCAGGCCGATCTTCGCGCCGACGCGGCGGTGCCCCTTGCCCAGCCGTTGCCGGGTGTAGACCTGCTGCACCTGGTACGCGGCCTCGACGTCGCCCTCGGGCAGCAGCCGGCCGCGCAGCGGCGGGCAGGGTTTGCCCTCCTGCCGGGCCACCGCGAGTTCCCGGTTGGCGGCCTCGATGTCCACGGTCATGGCGGTTCCTCGCTTACGTCGCTGGGGATTCCGGCCATTCTGCCCACCACGCGCGCTCATGACAGATCCACACAGACGTTTGTCAGTTCGGAATAGAAGTCGAGCGAGTGCACGCCGCCCTCGCGGCCGACACCCGACGCCTTCACCCCGCCGAACGGGGTGCGCAGGTCGCGCAGGAACCAGGTGTTCACCCAGACGATGCCGGCGTCGAGCCGGGCGCCGGCCCGGTGCGCCCGGCCCACGTCCCGCGTCCACACCGTCGCGGCCAGGCCGTAGTCGGTACCGTTGGCCAGCGCGAACGCCTCGTCCTCGTCGTCGAACGGCGCGACGTGCACCACCGGGCCGAAGATCTCCTCCTGGTTGGTGCGGGCGTCCGCGCCGAGGCCGGTGAGCACTGTCGGCTGCACGTACGCCCCGCCGTCGCGGCCGTCGCCGAAGCGCGGCGTGCCGCCGCCCGCGCGGACCTCGGCGCCCTCGGTGCGCGCCAGCGCGTAGTGGCCGAGCACCTTGTCCCGGTGCCCGTGCGAGATCAGCGGCATGTTCGCCGTCGCCTCGTCGTCCGGCCAGCCGTACGCCAGCCCGTCGGCACGCTTGGCCAGCCGCGCGGTGAACTCCTCGAACACCGGCCGCTGCACGTAGATGCGCTCGGTACACAGGCACACCTGGCCGCCGTTTGTGAAACTGGACCGCACCGAGCCGGCCACCGCCGCGTCCAGGTCGGCGTCGGCGAACACCAGGCCGGCGTTCTTGCCGCCAAGCTCGAAGCTGACCGCCTTCACCCCGTCGGCGGCGGCGCGCATGATCGCGCTGCCGGTGGCCGACTCGCCGGTGAACGTGATCGCGTCCACACCCGGGTGGCGGGTCAGGTGCTCGCCGGCCGAGCCCGGGCCGAAGCCGTGCACCAGGTTGAACACGCCGTCCGGCACGCCCGCCGCGGCCATCACCTCGGCCAGCAGCGTGGCCGAGGCCGGGGTCTCCTCGCTGGGCTTGACCACCACGGCGTTGCCGCAGGCCAGGGCCGGCGCGACCTTCCAGGTGAGCAGCAGCAGCGGCAGGTTCCACGGCACGATCACCGCGACCACGCCGACCGGCTTGCGGACCGCGTAGTTCAGCGCCCGGCCACCGGTCGGGGTGACAGTGGTGAACGACTCGGTGGGCGCGGTCGCGACGATCTCGGCGAACGCGCGGAAGTTGGCCGCGCCGCGCGGGATGTCGAGCGTCCGGGCCTGCGAGATGGCCTTGCCGGTGTCCGCCACCTCGGCGGCAACCAGGTCGTCGAAGCGCCGCTCCAGCTCGTCGGCGACCCGGCGCAGCACCTCGGCGCGTTCCCGCTCCCCCATCCGGCCCCACGGGCCGCGCAGCGCCGCCCGGGCGGCGGCCACCGCGTCGTCCACCGTGGACTGGGACGCCTCGACCACCTCGAACACCGGCTCGCCGGTGACCGGGCTGCGCTTGGTGAACCGGGCGCCGACGTCGACGAACTCGCCGCCGACGAAGTTGCGCAGCAGGCCGGGGCCGTCCGGCGCGTGCCCGGCCATCAGCCGGGGATCCCAGAGCGTCATCGCCGCCGCCCCAGCGCCGCGCGGACCCCACCGGCCAGCAGCGCCACCGCGCCGGCCGCCACCGCGCCGACCACCGCGTACTGCGCGCGCACCCGGCGGCGCACCTGCGCGTACGGGGTGGTGGAGAACGAGACCAGCTCGTACTGGGAGACGTAGCGGCCGGGCAGCGCGCGCTCCAGCGCGTGCTCGACCTGCTTGCGGGTCCGGAACACCGGCGAGGCGACCTTGTCCCGCATCTCCACGAAGTTCGCCAGCGCCATCCGGGCGATCGCCTCCGCGTTGTCCTGGCGGCGGTGCTGGAACAGCGGCAGCGCGGCGGCCCACTCGTCGTCGCACTCGTCGAGGCAGCGGTCCAGCTCGACCACGTCCTCGAACGCGCAGTTCGCGCCCTGGCCGTAGAACGGCACGATGGCGTGCGCGGCGTCGCCGATCAGGCCGACCTTCCCGGCCACCTGCCACGGCGTGCAGCGCACCGTGCCGAGCAGGCCGATCGGGTTGTGCTGGTAGTCGTCGACCAGGTTCGGGGCCAGCGGGACCAGGTCCGGGTAGTGGGTGGCGAAGAACCGCTCGATCGCGGCCGGGCTGCTCAGCGACGCGAAGCTGCGCGTGCCGTGGGTCGGCCAGAAGAGCGTGCAGGTGAAGGAGCGGTCCGGGTTCGGCAGCGCGATCATCATCGAGGTGCCGCGCGGCCAGATGTGCAGCGCGCCCGGGTCGAGCGCGAACTCCCCGCCCAGCGGCGGGATGGTCAGCTCCTTGTAGCCGTAGTCGAGGAAGTCGAGGCTCTCGGTCAGGCCCCCGTACGCGAGCAGTTGCCCGCGCACCGCGGAGCCGGCGCCGTCGGCGCCGAGGATGACCGAGGCGGTGGCGGTGACCTTGCCCTGCGGGGTCTCGAACGTCATCTCGCCGCCGAGCGGGTCGAGGCCGACCAGCCGGTGGTCGAACGCGACGCGCACGTTCGGCAGCGCGGCGGCGGCGTCCAGCAGCGCGTTGTTCAGCGCGCCCCGGCTGATCGAGTTGATCGCCAGGTCGCCGGTGCCGCTGTAGGACTGGAACTCCGGCTCACCCTCGACCGGGTGGATCATGCGGCCGCGCATCGGCAGCGCGTCCGCCATCACCTCGTCCTCCAGGCCGATGCGGCGCAGCGCGTCCAGGCCGCGCTCGGACAGCGCCAGGTTGATCGAGCGGCCCCGCTCGACGGTGCCGGTACGCGGGTCGGGCCGCCGCTCGTAGAGGGCCACCGGGTAGCCGCGCCGGGCCAGGTAGCAGGCCAGCAGGCAGCCGGCCAGCCCGGCGCCGACGACAGCGATCTCGTCGCGCTCCGTCATGACCCCTCCTTCTCAACAGTTGCCGCCAGGGCCTCGGCGACCCGCCAGCAGTCGTGGTACGTCGAGTAGAGCGGCACCGGGGCGAACCGGACGATGTCCGGCTCCCGGGCGTCGGCGACGACGCCGTGCTCGTGCCGCAGCCGCTTGGTCAGCTCGTTCGCGCTGCCCACCCCGATCCGCACCGAGAGCTGGCAGCCGCGCCGGGCCGGGTCGCGCGGGGTGACCACGCTCAGCGGGCGGCCCGGCGTGACCTCGTCGAGCAGCTGCTCCAGGAAGGCGGTGAGCCGCAGGCTGCGCTCGCGCAGCGCCGGCATGCCGACGGAGTCGAACAGCTCCAGCGAGGTACGCACCGGGCCCATCGCGAAGATCGGCGGGTTGGAGATCTGCCACGCCTCGACGGTGGCCGGCGGCCGGGACACCGGGGTCATCTCGAACCGGGTGGCCGCCTCGGTGCTCCACCAGCCCTCGAAGCGCTGGATCGACGGGTCGCCGAGGTGCCGCTCGTGGACGAAGACGCCGCCCAGCGCGCCCGGGCCGGAGTTGAGGTACTTGTAGGAGCACCAGGCCGCGAAGTCGACGTCCCAGTCGTGCAGCGCCAGTGGCACGTTGCCGGCGGCGTGCGCCAGGTCCCAGCCGACCACCGCGCCCGCGGCCCGCCCGGCGGCGGTGATGGCGGGGATGTCCATCAGCTCGCCGGTCAGGTAGTTCACGCCGCCGAGCATCAGCAGCGCCACCGTGTGGCCCTCGCGGGCCAGGAAGTCCAGCACGTCCTCGGTGCCCAGCGTGTCGGAGCCGGGGCGCGGCTTGAGGCGTACGACAGTGGTGTCCGGGTCCAGGCCGTGGAAGCGGGCCTGGCTGCGCACCGCGTAGCTGTCCGACGGGAACGCGCTGTCCTCGATCACGATGCGGGTGCGCTCGCCGGCCGGCCGGTAGAAGCTCACCATCAGCAGGTGCAGGTTGACGGTGAGGGAGTTCATCACCACCGTCTCCGCGGGCAGCGCGCCGACCAGGCGGGCGGCCGGCGCGGTCAGCAGCTCGTGGTACGGCAGCCAGGGCCGCTCCGACTCCAGGTGCCCCTCCACGCCCAGGCGCTGCCAGGCGTCCAGGTCGGCGAGGAGCTCGTCCCGGGTGGCGCGGGGCTGCAGGCCGAGCGAGTTACCGGCCAGGTACGCGGTGTCCGGGTAGCGACCGCCGTCAGCCGGCGGGATGTGGAACAGGTGCCGGTGACCGGGGTCGTCGGCGTCGCGGCGGAGGGCTTCGTTCTCGGGGGTGTGCATGCTGTTCTCTCTCGTCACATCGCGGTGCGGGCCGACCACAGCTCCGGGAAGACCACCCGGGCCATGCTGCGCTGCAACCATGCCAGTCCGGCGGAACCGCCGCTGCCGACCTTGGCGCCCATGGTGCGCTGCACGGCCTTGACGTGGTTCCAGCGCCAGTCGCCGAACTCCTCGGCGATCTCGGTCAGCGCGTCGCCGAGCAGGCGCAGGTGGTTGTCCGGGCCGCTGTCGCCGTAGATCCGGACCCAGGCCGCCTCGATCGCCGGGTGCGCCTCGTGCTCGGTGTTGACGTCCCGGGACAGCAGCTCGGCCGGCACGTCGAAGCCCTTGCGGGCCAGCAGCGCCACCACCTCGTCCCAGAGGCTCGGCGTGGCCAGCGCGGCGGTCAGCTCGTCGTACACGTCGGTCTGCCGGCGGAACGGGCGGATCAGCGCCCGGTCGCGCAGGCCGAGCAGGAACTCCAGCTGCCGGTACATCGCGGACTGGAAGCCGGAGCCCTCGCCGAGCCGGTCGCGGAAGCGGTTGAAGTCGGCCGGGCTCATCCAGCGCAGGCCGTGCCAGGCCGCGTTGAGGCCCTCCAGGTGCAGGGCGGCCCGGCGCAGCGGGGCCAGCGCCTCCCAGATCCGGTCCTCGCGCAGCTCACGCTTGGCGTGCCGCAGCTCGTGGCAGGTCAGCCCGAAGTACAGCTCCATGATCTGGCTGACCATCAGGAAGGACATCTCGCCCGGGTCGTCGCTGAGCGGCTCCTGGAGCCGGTGCAGGGTGCTGGCCCGTACGTAGGCGTCGTACGGCACGCGCTCGGCGAATTCCAGCGTCGGCTCGCCGCCGTTGCGTGCCGCCCGAGCCGCCCGTTCCTGGGGGGTTACCGGGCGCACCGCCGTCGTCTGTTCCACAGTCGTTCTCCGTCCGTGCGCGGGGTAGACGTCATGATCCCGCTGGTGGGCGGCCGAATGGAATGCCTGTTCAACGGCGGTATGGTGGTCTCACCTCGCGAACCGAAACCATCTCGCGTCGCTCCCTTTACGGAAGGAAGGTCCCCGCGTGGACGACATGGACTGGGCGTTGCTGCGTGAGCTCCAGGCCGACGCCCGGCTCTCGTACAGCGAGTTGTCCCGCCGGGTCCACCTGTCCCCGCCCGCGGTGGCCGAACGGGTGCGGCGGCTGGAGGAGTCCGGCGTGATCACCGGCTACCACGCCCATGTCGACCTCACCCGGGCCGGACGCACGGTGCTCGCCCTGATCCGGATGTCCTGCTACGGCGCGCGCTGCATCCTCAACGACCCCGAGGTGGCCGGCTGGCCGGAGATCATGGAGATCCACCGGATCACCGGGGACGCCTGCAGCATGCTCAAGGTCGCCGCCACCAACATGGGCGAGTTCGAGGAGGTCATCGACCGGCTCGCCCCGTACGGCCAGCCGTCCAGCACGATGGTGCTCTCCACGCCGCTGGCCTGGCATCCCGTGGTGAAGGCGCCTCGTTAGCTTCCCCCGCCCGCCGGGAAAGCAGCCGCCGCTGCCCGTCAGTGGGTCCGGCGCACCGTCGCGCCGGGAGGGGGGAACCATGCGAGGGCTCCTGTCACACCGCGTGCTGTCGTCCGTACTGGGCCTGTTCGGCCTGGTCGCGACGTTCGTCCTGGCGACCGCGCCACCGGCGCGGGCCGGCGAGAGCGTGTTCATCGAGGTGACGCCGAACAGCGTCCAGGCCGGTTCCCGGGTGAGCCTGCGGGCCGGCTGCGACAACAGCAACAACCGTCAGGCCCAGGTCACCTCGGACGCCTTCGGGCGGGTGACGCTGCGACCCGACAACGGCTTCCTCACCGGCTCGGTCACCGTGCCCGGCAACAAGGCGCCCGGCGACTACCCGGTGAACCTGGACTGCTCCAACGGCAACACCGCCTCGACCATGCTCACCGTGCTGAACATGGCGCAGCCGAGCAAGGGACCGGCGACCGGCGGTGGGGGCGCCGCGGGCGGCCGGGGCACCGGCTCGCTGCTGCTGGTCGGCGGGCTGGTGGCGGTGGCAGTGGTGGCCGGTGTGAGCGCCCGCCGCAAGACCGGTAACCGCGTCTGACGAGGCGCCGACATGGCCCGCAAATCGCGCCGCCGGGACCGCGCCGGCCCGGCGGCGGACCGCACCCGCCGTCGCGCCGCCGGCCGCCGGCCGCCGGAGCGCGCGAAACGGCTCCGGGCCGCGCTGCGGCTGACGTCCCGGGCCGCGCGCCGGTTCGCCCATGTCGCCGGGCACGCCTTCACGGCCAGCGTCACCACCGCCGACCCGCGGCCGGTCCCGGCCCGCGCCGCACCGGCCACCACCCGCCGGTACGCCCCGAGCCGCAACCCCGGCGTCCCGGTGCTCGTGGTGGCGAGCGTGATGGCGCTGATCGTGGCCATGCTCGGGCTGGAACGGGTGACCGGGGTCAGCGTGCTGCCGGACCGGATCGTCGCCGGCCTGCGCCCGCCGCCGAAGAAGTTCCCGGTGCTGCCGGCCAGCCCGCCGACCGACCTGAGCATCGGCAAGCTCGACCTGCGCGCGCCGGTGCACCGCGTCGGAATCGCGCCGGACGGCAGCATCGACGTGCCGGACGTGGACCGGGCCGGCGAGGTCGGCTGGTACGACCAGGGCCCCACCCCCGGCCAGTACGGCCCGGCGGTGCTCGTCGGGCACGTCGACACCACCACCGGGCCGGCCGTCTTCCACGGGCTGAAGAACCTCGACGACGGCGACCGGATCGAGGTGACCCGCGAGGACCGCTCGGTGGCGGTGTTCGAGGTGACCTCGATCGAGCGGTACGGCAAGGAGAAACTGCCGGTGGAGGACGTCTACGGCGACTTCAGCCGGCCCAACCTGCGGCTGATCACCTGCGGTGGGCGCTGGGTGGGCGGCGAGACCGGGTACGCGGACAACCTGGTCGTCTACGCCTCGCTGGTCAAGGCGCGCTGAGCGCTCCGGTCAGGCCGCCTCGGACTCGGGCTCGCGCAGGTCGAGCCAGTCCGCCCAGCGCGGGTCAGGCGCGCGGTGCCCGAGAACCCGCCAGGCCGCCCCTTTCGGGGCGGCCGGCAGGTGGTGCAGCCGCCAGCCCAGCTCGGCCGGCGTCTTGTCGCCTTTGGTGTGGTTGCACCGCGCGCACGCGGCGACCACGTTCTCCCAGGCGTGCCGGCCACCCCGGCTGCGCGGGAACACGTGGTCGATGGTCTCCGCCGGCCCCCGGCAGTACGCGCACCGCCACCCGTCGCGGGCGAACACGGCCCGCCGGGACAGCCCGACGTGGGTGCGGTAGGGCACCCGGACGTAGCGGGTCAGGCGTACCACTGAGGGCACCGGTAACGCGTTGCGCGCGCTGTGCAGGATGCCCTCACCGTCGGCGACGCAGATCGCCTTGGCGGAGAGCACGAGGATCGCGGCACGACGCACCGACACGACGCACAGGGGTTCGTAGGTGGCGTTGAGAACGAGCGCACCGGAGCCCGCCGTGGGTCGTATGTCAGGCATCGCGCTCACCCTCCCGGTCCAGCCGCTCCCGCCGTCTGCGCGCCGGAACCGCCCGCGAACAGCGCGGAACGAATTCCGACGCCGGCCGGATCACCGACGTCCGTTGCGCCAATAGTCCCTGATCGCGCCCTCGATTGCACGCACGAATCTGCAAGCGGCCCGCCGGATCACCCGCACCGGGGCGGTCCGGCGCGCTCGCGCTACGCCGTGCCGACGCTACGCAGGGTGCCCAGCCGGACCCACTGGCCCTCGTGCGGGCCGGCGGCCAGGCGGTAGTGCTGGACGCCGTCGATGGCGGCGCGCAGATCCACTGTCACGGTGTCACCGACGGCGAGGCCGGCGGTCACCGCCGTCACCTTCCCGGCGTCGTCCAGGGAGTACGCCCTGCCGGGCGCGGCGACGACCACCGCCGAGCGCGGGATGCGGTAGCCGATCGGCGCCGCTCTCCCGATCTGGTACGACCGGCCGGGGATCTCCTGGACCAGGTAGCCGCTCAGGCTCCCCTCGCTGATGTCGTACCAGATGCCGGTCTGCCGCATCACCTTGTGCCGTTCCGTGGAGGCCGCCTCGGTCGGCCTGGTCAGGGAGATCCGCTTGCGGTCCAGGACCGTGCCGGACGCGTCGAACTTGTAGCCGACGTGGTCCCCGGGGGCGAGCCGGATCGTTCCGGACACCCCGTAGGTGGGGTGGTCGGAGTAGAACAGGTCCATGATCCCGGCGAAGGTCGGGTCGCCGGTGATCGCGTGCAGCACGGCGTGCTGGATGATGTGCGTCGAGTGGTACATGCCCGCGTCCTTGCGGTGGGTGAGGCAGTACCGGCTCCGCCACTGGCGGGTGCGGACGAGGTGGTGGGCGTCCCGGGCGGTGGTGATCGCGCCCTGGAGCATCTGGCGGGCCCGGGCGTCGCGGCTCAGGCTCCAGTAGTCCCAGAGCCCGAAGGCCGAGAAGACGTGCCCGTTGTAGGTCTGGTCGCCGCGCACCCGCGTCGGGTGGGCGTACTCCTCAAGCCAGAGCAGCCCGTCCTTGACGTACACCCCCCACGGCAGGCCGCCCACCGGCGGGAGCAGGTAGGACGCGAAAGTCGAGTCGGCCGCCTGCCGCCAGTGGGTGCGCTCGCCGACGATCTGCGCCAGCCGGACGAAGAGGCTCATCGCCTGTCCCTGGGCCATCATCGAGTACCACGGCGTCTCGTAGACGTCGGTGCCGCGGTGCATGGCGTGCCGGAACCGGTACGGGTAGAACCAGGCGTCCCGCCGCACGACCCGCCTGTCGATCAGGCGCTGCGCCTGCGCCATCGCCCGATTGAGGTACACCTGATCGCCGGTGACCCGGTAACTCTCCAGCAGGTTGATGCCGTACTGGGCCTGGGCCACCGGATGGTCGTAGAGCTTCCCGGTGAGCAGCGCCATGCGTACGCCGTGCTCGTCGTGCGTGCCCGTGTCGACGAGCGGCAGCCGCACCCCGCTGTAGTAGGGCCGCTGCCCCTGCGGCAGATCGCGGATCTCGAACGGGTCGCTGCGGAACTTGACAGGCGATTCGGCAGACAGTTTCGCTGCCCCGGTCGCCACCAGCGGCGCGGCACCGGCCGCCGCCGCCACCACCGTCAGCACCTGACGACGGGACCAGGATCGGCGCGCGCCTAAGAGTTCCTCCGTCATGTCGCTTTTCCCCTTGCTCCGCCCAGCTGCGCGCTGGACGGCCAGTCGCGGGGCCCCCGTGCGGGCCGGGGCGTTTTTGCCGCCCCCCGGTACAACGGAGCAGGAAGCAGGGCGGGTTGCCCGGCCGGCGGTGGGTCCGCGCCGGACGGGCGACGCGGGTGCGGTACGAAAGCACTGTGAATCTCTCCGACCTGATCTCCGCCCTGCTGTCCGCCGTCTCCGACCGGCGGCCGGACTGCCAGGGCAGCAGCTCCTGCGAGTGGGTGTACCGGGTCACCGACTCCGCCTGGTTCGCCGAGAGCAGCTACTGGATCCTGTTCAAGCCGCTGCGGGTGGCGCTGATCCTGCTGCTCGCGGTGGCCGCCCGCTGGGCGCTGCACCGGACCATCAACCGGCTGGTGCGGACCACCACCGACGGCGCGGTGCCGACCATGCTCCGCCCGCTGCGGGAGCGGATTCCCAGCGCCACGCCCGACCCGGACCAGTTCGTGCCGGAGCGGCGGCGGCAGCGGGCCGAGGCGATCGGGTCGGTGCTGCGCAGCATGGTCACCGCGTTCGTGTTCGGCATCGCGTTGCTGATGGTGCTCAAGGAGTTCAGCTTCGACCTGGCCCCGCTGCTGGCCAGCGCGGGCATCGCCGGCGTGGCGCTCGGTTTCGGCGCGCAGAGCCTGGTCAAGGACCTGATCGCCGGCCTGTTCATGTTGATCGAGGACCAGTACGGCGTCGGTGACACGGTCGACCTCGGCGAGGCGACGGGCGTGGTGGAGGCGGTGGGCCTGCGGGTGACCACGGTCCGTGACGGCCGCGGGGTGCTCTGGTACATCCGCAACGGGGAGATCGTCCGCGTCGGCA
Source organism: Micromonospora sp. CMU55-4 (assembly GCF_011602315.1). Lineage (NCBI taxonomy): Bacteria > Bacillati > Actinomycetota > Actinomycetes > Micromonosporales > Micromonosporaceae > Micromonospora > Micromonospora sp. CMU55-4. The sequence continues at coordinate 179,558 of NZ_JAAOLH010000011.1, read as the reverse complement.
ACAAGAGTCAGGGTTGGGCCCTGGTCGTGGTCGACCTGCCGATCGGCTTCGCCGGCACCGAGGAGGCCACGGCGGTGCTGCGTACCGCGGCGGCGTCGGTGGCGCTGGACCCGGAGCTGGCGCCGAAGATCGTCGAGGCGCCGGAGGTCCTCGGCGTCGAGCAGATCACCGTGGACGGCACGGTGATCCGTACCGTCGTCAAGACCACCGCGGACGGGCAGTTCGCGGTGGGCCGGGAGCTGCGCCGCCGCCTCGCCGAGGCGCTGGAGAACTCCGGGATCACGGCGCAGATCGCGGCGGCCCGGCTCTTCCCCGGGCTGCCGCCCCAGACGCCGGCGACGCCCACGGCCGAGGGCACGGGGACCAGCGGACCCACCTGAGTCGCCGGACAAGCCGGACTATTTTCCGGGGGTCGCGCTCCGCGCGGCCCCTCGGGTATCGTCCGTTCGGTTCAGTCGGAGATGCGACGATCAATCCGTTCACCCTAGCCAGTTGTCAGACGATCGGGCAGAATCCGGTGAACACGCTCCACCGGGGAGCGTGCTCGTGTCCTCGCTGATCGGTTGATCTGACGACGGTTCCCGGTCGGGCCATCACAAGTGGTCGACCAGGAACGATGGAGGCGACGGTGTCCGACGAGCGACCCGCCCAGGAGGGCCCGGCCACCTTCCGCGACGTGTTCGGTCAGCCGGAGTTCCGGGCGCTCTTCGCCGCCAACATCCTCTCCTGGGTCGGCGACTATCTCGCCAAGGCCGCGGTCACCGTGCTCGTGCTGCGCGAGACCGAATCGGTCGCGCTCTCCGCCGCCGCGTTCGCGGTCAGCTATCTGCCCTGGCTGCTCGGTGGCCCGTTGCTCTCCGCGCTCGCCGAGCGGCACCGCTACCGCCGGGTCATGGTGATCTGCGACCTGATCCGGATGGCGCTGATGGTGCTCGTCGCCATGCCGTTCATGCCGGCCTGGTCGGTCCTCGCGCTGATCTTCCTGGCCACGCTCGCGAATCCGCCGAGCCAGGCGGCGCGCTCGGCGGTGATGCCGCAGATCCTCACCGGCGACCGGCTGGTGGTGGGCCTGTCCGCGTTCACCAGCGCGTCCCAGGCCGCCCAGGTCGTCGGCTACCTGATCGGCGCGACCATCGCCGCGCTGAACCCGAACGCCGCGCTGCTCGTCAACGCGGCGACCTTCGCCCTGTCGGCCCTGCTGGTCCGCGTCGGCGTACACGACCGGCCGTCGACGATGACCGCGAAGCACCGCAGCCACCTGCTGCGGGAGACCGGCCAGGGCTTCCGCATCGTCTTCGAACGGCCGGTGCTGCGGGCCATCGCGATGCTGGTGTTCAGCGCGATGCTGTTCTCGATCGTCCCCGAAGGGCTGGCCGCCGGCTGGGCCGCCGAGCGCACCGACGGCACGATGGACGCCGGCACCGCCCAGGCGGTCATCATGGCCGCCGGTCCGGTCGGATACGTCCTCGGCGGGGTGATCATCGGGCGGCTGATCGCCCCGGCGCGCCGGTTGGCGCTGATGCGGCCGCTGATGGTGATCGCGCCGGCGGTGCTCGTGCCCGCGCTCCTCGACCCGGCCCCGTCCGTGGTGGCGTTGCTCGCCGCGGCGTGCGGCTTCGCCGTCGCCGGGCTGGTGCCGGTCGCCAACGGGCTGTTCGTGCAGGCCCTGCCGGACGGCTACCGGGCCCGGGCGTTCGGGGTGATGGCCACCGGCACCCAGGTCATCCAGGGCGCCGCGGTGCTCGCCACCGGCGCCCTCGCCGAGCGGTTCTCCGTCCCGTCGGTGGTCGGCGCGTGGAGTGCGGCGGGCGTGCTGCTGATGCTCGTCGCGGCGTTCGCCTGGCCTCGGCCGCGCACCATCGACGCGGCGATCGCGGCCGCCCGCGCCGAGTCGGCCCCGGACGCCGCCGCACCCACGCACGCCGCGCGTGGCCCGGCGGCGGGCGACCGGGGCCGGGAGCACGGCCGGCGCCGGCACGCGGTGACGTGATCCGCGCCGCCCCGCGGGCGGGCGCGACCGCGGGGGCGCACCTGGCAGGATGGAAGCGTGACTTCCCCAGGCGAGTCGATGACCCTCTTCGAGGCGATCGGCGGTGAACCGGCCTTCCGCAAGCTGGTGGACGAGTTCTACGCCGGCGTCGCCGAGGACCCGCTGCTGCGGCCGATGTATCCGGAGGAGGATCTGGGCCCGGCGGCGGACCGGCTGACCCTCTTCCTCATCCAGTACTGGGGTGGGCCGCACACCTACTCCGAGCAGCGCGGGCACCCCCGGCTGCGGATGCGGCACGCCCCGTTCCGGATCGGCGCCGCGGAGCGCGACGCCTGGTTGCTGCACATGCGCCGGGCGGTGGACGCGCTGGACCTGCCGCCGCAGCTCGCCGGCGCGCTCTGGGACTACCTGGAGCGGGCCGCCTACTTCATGGTGAACGTGATGGAGGACCCGGCGGCCGGCTGAGCCGCCCGGCTCTCAGAGCAGCGCGCCCTCGTCGTGCAGCCAGTCGACGAACGTGGTGGCGACCGCGGCGCCGCAGTCGAGCATCTCGACGAGCAGCGCGTCGTGGGCCCCGGCGCCGAGCGGGACCTGGAGTTCGGCGTAGATCGGGAGCTGGCCGCGCTCGGTCGGGTCGCCGATGTACGCCTTGCAGAAGCGGCGGGTGTGGTTCCACTCGTTGACCACCCGGTACGCCCGGTCGGCCCAGTCCGGCGGGACGGTGGCGTGCGGGCGGGCCCGCATCACCAGGATCTCGTCCTCCGGGCCCTCCAGCGCGACGAGCACGGCGTGCCGCTCCCACATGGCCAGCAGGTTGCCGCCGCCGTCGGCCAGGTAGCGCACGTCCAGCAGGTCGAGCGCGTCGCAGACCCGGCTCAGGGTGACCGGGGCGACAGTGGCCGGCATGTCCGCCAGGGCCGGGCGCTCGGGTGCCGGCGCGTCGTCTTCCGGCTGGCGCGGGGTAGGTGGCCCCACCCGGATGGTGTCATCCACTGTGACTCCGCTTCGAGTCTCCGGTTCGCCGCCAGCGGCGGGACCAGGGCGCCATGACCACCACGGCATCGCTCGCGCACCTCACTCCCCAGCGGATCCAATCGCCTACGGTGCGTTGGATCCGAGGAAGGACGGTACCCGGACAGGCGGCATGAGGCATCCCCCCAACGGCCGCCCCAAACCGGAAGGCCGATGATGGGTCATACTTTCGGCTGACCCGGCATCGGCCTGAGTGCAAGATCGGCGACGGTACGCGACCACACCGCCCCGAACGGACCGACGAGCCCGACCCACCGGCCGGCGACCCGCACCTGAACGTCGTCCTCGCCGCTACCGGCGAAGCCCATCCGGACCAGACCCTGCACCAGCCGCTGCGACACCTCCACCGGCATGCGCGGGTCCTCGTCCGGCGTCACCACCACGGCGACGTGGTCCAGCAGCGCGTCCCGCAGCACCCGCTGACCCACCGCGCGGCCGGCCACCCCGTGCGTGGCCGCCTCGCGCAGCGTCCCGGCCGCCGCCTCCGCGATCCGGCGCAACTCCGCGCCGGGCAGCGTCTCCACCACGCGGCTGGCAGCCGGTGGGAGCTGCCAGCGCCAGCCGTCGTCCCGCCGTACCGGCAGCGCCGCGCCCCCGGCGGAGAGTTCGGCCAGCAGCTCCCCCGCGGCCACAGTGACGTCACCGGGGGCGGCGCCGGGCACGGTACGGACCACGAGCACCCCCCAGGGCAGCCGCGCCCAGAGCGCCGTACGCCCGGCGCCGGGCACCGGCCGCAGGCGGACCACCGTGGCCGGGTCGAACCGGACCAGCCGGGCCAGGAAGGCCCCCGCGTCGGCCACCCCGGTCAGCCCGTGCCCGGTCTTCATCCGCTCAGCCCCGGCGCGTAGCGGAGCAGGAACGCGCGCTCGTCCGGCGAGATCCGGCGTGGCCGCTGGGCGGCGAGGTCGAACGGCACCAGCACCGACCGGGCGGTGCTGGCCAGCGTGTCGCCGTCGTACAGCTCGTAGGCGACCGAGAACGAGGCGTTGCGGATCTGGTCCACCCACAGCTCGATCCGCACGGTCGGGGCCGCCTCCGCGCTGGCCCGGCCGAGCGCGTAGTCGACCGGGCGCAGATAGTCGACCTCGTGCCGGCGGATGACCACCCCGTCGGCGAACGAGCCCACTCCCCACGCCCGGCCACCGGCGAACATCATCGCCACCCGGGCCTCCTCGTAGAGCGTGAGGAAGCGGGCGTTGTTGACGTGGCCGTACGCGTCCAGGTCGGACCAGCGCAACGCGCAGTGGTAGACGAAGCGGTCAGTCACGGGTGAGCTTGCGGTAGGTCACCCGGTGCGGCCGGGCCGCCTCGGCGCCGAGCCGGTCGATCTTGTTCTTCTCGTACGCCTCGAAGTTGCCCTCGAACCAGAACCACTTCGCCGGGTTCTGGTCGTCGCCCTCCCAGGCCAGGATGTGCGTGGCGACCCGGTCCAGGAACATCCGGTCGTGGGAGATGACCACGGCGCAGCCGGGGAACTCCAGCAGCGCGTTCTCCAGGCTGGACAGCGTCTCCACGTCCAGGTCGTTCGTCGGCTCGTCGAGCAGGATCACGTTGCCGCCGATCTTCAGCGTCAGCGCCAGGTTGAGCCGGTTGCGCTCGCCGCCGGAGAGCACCTTCGTCGGCTTCTGCTGGTCCGGCCCCTTGAAGCCGAACGCCGCGATGTACGCCCGGGACGGCATCTCGACCTTGCCCACCATGAGGTGGTCCAGCCCGTCGGAGACGACCTCCCAGACCGTCTTGTCGCCGTCCAGGCCCTGCCGGTTCTGGTCGACGTACGACAGCGAGACCGTCTCGCCGACCCGGACCGAGCCGCTGGTCGGCTGCTCCAGCCCGACGATGGTCTTGAACAGCGTGGTCTTGCCGACGCCGTTCGGGCCGATGATGCCGACGATGCCGTTGCGGGGCAGCGAGAACGACAGGTCGTCGATCAGCACCCGGTCGCCGAACGCCTTCGTCAGGTTCTGCGCCTCGATGACCGTGTTGCCCAGTCGCGGGCCCGGCGGGATCTGGATCTCCTCGAAGTCCAGCTTCCGGGTCTTCTCCGCCTCGGCGGCCATCTCGTCGTAGCGGTCCAGGCGGGCCTTGGACTTGGTCTGCCGAGCCTTGGCGTTCGAGCGGACCCACTCCAGTTCCTCGGACAGCCGCTTCTTCATCTTGGCGTCGCGGCGTCCCTCGACGGAGAGCCGGGCGGCCTTCTTCTCCAGGTAGGTGGAGTAGTTGCCCTCGTACGGGTAGGCCCGGCCGCGGTCCAGCTCCAGGATCCAGTTGGCCACGTTGTCCAGGAAGTACCGGTCGTGGGTGATCGCCAGGACGGTGCCGGCGTACTTGGCCAGGTGCTGCTCCAGCCACTGCACGCTCTCCGCGTCCAGGTGGTTGGTGGGCTCGTCGAGCAGCAGCAGGTCCGGCGCCTCCAGCAGCAGCTTGCACAGCGCGACCCGGCGGCGCTCTCCACCGGAGAGCTTGGTGACGTCGGCGTCCGGCGGCGGGCAGCGCAGCGCGTCCATCGCGAGTTCGAGCTTGGAGTCGATGTCCCACGCGTCGGCGGCGTCCAGCTCCTCCTGGAGCTTGCCCATCTCCTCCATCAGCTCGTCGGAGTAGTCGGTGGCCATCTGCTCGGCGATGGCGTTGAACCGCTCCAACTTGGCCTTGGTCTCGGCGACCGCCTCCTCGACGTTGCCGAGGACCGTCTTCTCCTCGTTGAGCGGCGGCTCCTGCGCGAGCATGCCGACGGAGTAGCCGGGCATGAGCCGGGCCTCGCCGTTGCTCGGCCGGTCCAGCCCTGCCATGATTTTGAGGAGGCTGGACTTACCGGCGCCGTTCGGACCGACCACCCCGATCTTGACACCCGGCAGGAAGTTCAGCGTCACGTTGTCGAGCACGACCTTGTCGCCGTGCGCCTTGCGCGCCTTGTCCAGGACGTAGATGAACTGGGCCACGGTGCGGGCTACCTCCGTCGGTTGCGTTCGCGGGCTTGTCGGGTGCGGGGCGCGGGCGTCGATCTCCGCCCGCCGCCGCCGGCCGGGAGCCGGCCGCACGCACGCCGCCGTCAATCCTGACAGGTACGGACCGCCACGCCCACATCACCCCACCCCAGGGGTACGGTGGCGCGCCTCCTTGCCGGCGCGGGTATGACTGAATAGCCTTGGCGTATGACCAAGAAGATCGCCGTGAGCCTGCCGGACGACGTCGCGGAGCGGCTGGCCAAGGAGCCGAACGTGTCCGCCTTCGTAGCGCGCGCCGTGCGTCGGCAGATGGCCGGCGAGCAGACGCGGGTGCTGCTCGCTCGCGCCGGTGTCACGATCACCGACGAGGACGTGGCCCGGGCCCACGCGGAGATGCAGCAGCTCACCGCGAGTATCACGCCCGAGCTTCGTGAGCGGGCCAGCCGGCTCCAGTCGGAGGTCCTTGCGGCCAGGGCGAAGGCGCGGCGGTGACGCAGTTCGGCCTGGCGCTCGACACGGCCGCGCTGCTGGCCTATGCCTCGGGCGCCAAGGACGTCGGTGCGAGGATCGCCGAGGCCGCCGACTACGCGCGTGACGTGCTGGTGCCCGCCCTCTGCCTGGCGCATGCCCATCAGCAGGCCACGGCTCCGCAGTGGGAGCTTCTGGAACTGCTGGCCGCCCTGCCGCAGGTGCAGATCACCCCCGTGGAACCTGACATGTGCGCCTACCTCGGAGGCTGGTCGCGGCGGATGACCGGGCGGATGGATCTCGCGCAGCTGGCCATGGAGGCCGCCGCCAATCCGCTCGTGCCGATCGTGACGGACCGGCGGGAGCTGCTCGGGGAGGTGCTGCCGAAGGAGTGGCCGATCATCGACCTCTGAGCCACCGGTGTCGACAAGATCACGCGGTGGGTTCGGCGGTTCTGGGACGGGTAGGTAACTCCGGCACGGGGGAACAGAGGCCGCAGCTACGCTCAGTACGCTCATCGCGGTGGACCCGTCAGTACCCGGAGGTGGCCGATCGTGACCGTCCGTAGCTCCTTTGTCGTAGTGGCCAACCGCCTGCCGGTCGACGAGGTGAGCACACCCGAGGGGCGGCAGTGGCGGCGCAGCCCGGGCGGGCTGGTGACCGCGCTGCACCCGGTGCTCGCCGAGCACCAGGGCACCTGGGTGGGGTGGGCCGGCGGCACCGGCGCCGCGCCCGAGCCGTTCGACCTGGAGGGCATCCGCCTGCACCCGGTGCCGTTGAGCGCCGAGGAGCTGGAGCGCTACTACGAGGGCCAGTCGAACGCGACGATCTGGCCGCTCTACCACGACGCCGTGGAGACACCCGCATACAAGCGGCGCTGGCGCGAGGCGTACCGGTTGGTGAACGCCCGGTTCGCGGAGGCCGCGGCCGACGTGGCGGCCGAGGGCGCCACGGTCTGGGTCCAGGACTACCAGCTCCAGCTGGTGCCGGCGATGCTCCGCGAGCTGCGGCCGGACCTGCGGATCGGCTTCTTCCTGCACATCCCGTTCCCGCCGATCGAGCTGTTCATGCAGATGCCGTTCCGCACCGAGATCCTGCGCGGCCTGCTCGGCGCGGACCTTGTCGGTTTCCAGCAGCGGCTGGCGGCGCAGAACTTCGTCCGGCTGGCCCGGCACCTGCTCGGCCTGCGCTACGAGGGCCAGATGATCCAGGTCGACGGCCGGCAGGTGAAGGCGGGCGCGTTCCCCATCTCGATCGACACCAAGGAGATGGAGCGGCTGGCCGAGGACCCGGCGATCCAGGCCCGCGCCAAGCAGATCCGCGAGGAGCTGGGCAACCCGAAGACGATCATCCTGGGCGTCGACCGGCTCGACTACACCAAGGGCATCGAACTCCGCCTGAAGGCCTTCCGCGAACTCCTCGCTGACGGAAAGTTGACAGTTCCGGACGCGGTTATGGTGCAGGTCGCCACGCCCAGCCGCGAGCGTGTGGAGCACTACCAGGCACTTCGGGTGAAGGTGGAACGCGAGGTTGGCCGGATCAATGGTGAATTCGGCCGGGTCGGCGTGCCTGCAGTGCATTATCTGCATCAGTCGTACAGTCGCTCCGAACTGGCTGCGATGTACGTCGCGGCCGACGTCATGATGGTGACCCCGCTGCGAGACGGAATGAATCTGGTGGCCAAGGAGTACGTCGCATCGCGCGCCGACCAGGGCGGCGCGCTCGTGCTCAGTGAGTTCGCCGGCGCTGCCACCGAGCTGCGCCAGGCGTTCCTGTGTAATCCCCACGACCCGGACGCGGTGAAGGACGCGTTGCTGCGGGCCGTGCATGTCGAAAAGCCCGAAGCCCGCCGCCGGATGCGCGTCATGCAACGCCATCTGCGCAGCCACGACGTGGGCCACTGGGCCAAGTCGTTCCTCAGCGAGCTCGGCGTCGGAGATACGGAGGCTGCGTGACCTCGCCCGCCCTCGCCGCCGCACACGGCGGCGTGCTGGATCCCGAACTGCGTGCCGCGATCGGCCGCATCGCCCGGGTTCCGCAGCTTCTGGTCGCCTGCGACTACGACGGCACGCTCGCGCCGATCGTCGAGGACCCGAGCAAGGCCGTTCCGCTGCCGGAGTCGGTGGCCGCGGTACGCGCTCTGGCCTCGCTGCCGCAGACCAGCGTCGCGGTGGTCTCCGGCCGCGCGCTGCGCGACCTGGCCACGCTCTCCCGGCTGCCCAGCGAGGTGCACCTCGTCGGCAGCCACGGCTCGGAGTTCGACATCGGCTTCGTCGAGCGCCTCACCCCCGAGCTGATCGCGGTCCGGCACCGGCTCCGCGAGGCGCTGCGGGAGATCGCCGCCGAGCATCCGGGCATCCGCCTGGAACGCAAGCCCGCCAGCGTCGCCGTGCACACCCGCGGCGTCGACCCGCACACCGCCGCCCGGGCCGTCGAGGCGGTCCGCAACGGGCCGGCGACCTGGGACGGCGTGACGGTCACCCAGGGCAAGGAAGTCATCGAGCTGTCGGTGGTGGTCACCAACAAGGGCACCGCGATCGACCAGCTCCGGACCCAGCTCGCCGCCAGCGCGGTGCTGTTCATCGGCGACGACGTCACCGACGAGAACGCGTTCGGCAACCTGACCGGGCCGGACGTCGGCATCAAGATCGGCCCCGGCGAGACCCGCGCCGACTACCGGGTGTCCGAGCCGATCGAGGCGGCCCGCGCACTGGGGCTGCTGCTGGAGACGCGGCGGCACTGGCTGTTCGGCGAGCGGGCGGTGCCGATCGAGCGGCACTCGATGCTCGCCAACGGCCGTACCGTCGCGCTCGTCACGCCGGAAGCGAAGATCACCTGGCTGTGTCACCCGAAGCCGGACTCGGCGGCGATCTTCGCCGACCTGGTCGGCGGCAGCCCGGCCGGGCACTTCACGGTCGGCCCGGAGCGCGGCGGCATCCCGCTCGGCCAGCGCTACCGCAGCAACACGATGACCGTCGAGACCCGCTGGTCCGGCCTGACCGTGACCGACTGGCTCGACCTACCGGTACGGCAGACCACGCCGGACGACCCGGCCGTGGTCAGCGGCGACTCCACACTGGTCCGGGTGCTCAGCGGCACCGGGCGGGCCCGGGTCGAGTTCGCGCCACGGCCCGAGTTCGGCCAGGTCGCGGTGCAGCTCCAGCCGCTCGACGACGGCCTGCTGGTGCTCGGCTCCAACGAGCCGGTCGCGCTGCACTCCCCCGGCGTCGAGTGGGAGGTCACCAACGACGCCGGGTACGAGACCGCGAAGGCGGTGGTCGACCTGTCGGCGGCCGGCGGCCAGGTGGTGCTGGAGCTGCGCTTCGGCACCCAGAGCCTGGAGCCGCACCGGCTGCCGGTGCACGAACGGCAGGCCGCCGCCGAGCAGCCCTGGAAGGACTGGGTGGCCTCGCTGCGGCTGCCCGCCACCGCCCGGGACCTGGTCGCCCGCAGCGCGCTGACGCTGCGCGGGCTCTGCCACGAGCCCACCGGCTCGATCCTCGCCGCGGCCACCACGTCGCTGCCCGAGGAGCTGGGCGGTGTCCGCAACTGGGACTACCGCTACTGCTGGCTCCGGGACGCCGCGATGACCGCCCGCGCGCTGGTCGACCTCGGCTCCACCGAGGAGGCCGAAGGTCTGCTGCGCTGGATCGACGGCGTGGTCGAGCGCACCGGCGGGCACCCGGAGCGGCTGCACCCGCTCTACACGGTGGACGGCTTCGAGCTGGGCGCCGAGGCGGTCATCGACACGCTGCCCGGCTACGCCGGCTCCCGGCCGGTACGGGTCGGCAACCTCGCCAACCACCAGCTCCAGCTCGACGTGTTCGGCCCGGTCGCGGACCTGATCGCGGCAGTCGCCGACGCCCGGGGCTCGATCCGCGACGACGAGTGGCGGGTGCTGGAGAACATGGTCGAGGCGGTACGCCGCCGCTGGCACGAGCCCGACCACGGCATCTGGGAGGCCCGCCTCCCCCCGCGGCACCACGTCTTCTCCAAGGTCATGCTCTGGATGACTGTGGACCGGGCGCTGCACGTCGTACGGCGGCACGGCGGCGAGGACCGGCCCGAGTGGGTCGAGCTGCGCGACCGGATCGCCTCGAACGTGCTGGAGCACGGCTGGCACCCGGAGGCCGAGGCGTACAGCGTCGCCTACGGCTACGAGGAGATGGACGCCTCGTCGCTGTGGATCGGCATCTCCGGGCTGCTCGCCGGTGACGACCCGCGCTTCCTCTCCACCGTGCTCAAGATCGAGGCGGAGCTGCGCAGCGGGCCGGTCGTCTACCGGTACCACTGGGACGACGGCCTGCCCGGCCGGGAGGGCGGCTTCCACATCTGCACGTCGTGGCTGATCGAGGCGTACCTGCGCACCGGCCGCCGGAGCGACGCGGAGGAGCTGTTCACCCAGATGGTCGACACGGCCGGGCCGACCGGGCTGCTGCCGGAGCAGTACGACCCGCTGGCCGAGCGCGGGCTGGGCAACCACCCGCAGGCGTACAGCCACCTGGGCCTGATCCGCTGCGCCCTGCTGCTGGACAACATGCTCAAGCAGTAACGCCGTACGAGGGCGGCGGCGGGGACCCTCCGGTCCCCGCCGCCGCCCTCGTTCCATCCCCGCCCGCCCCCGCGATCTTGCAGTTGCGGCCCAGGCAAAGGTGATCGAAACGGGCATCCCGCGGGCACGAAGTGCAAGATCGACGCGCTCGGGGCGGGCAGGGCGGCGTAGGGCGCGGGCGGAGGGTCAGGCGGGGGTCAGGGCGTGCACCACGTCGCCTACCACCACGATCGCGGGTGGGCGCAGGGCGGCGGCCTCGACGTCGGCGGCGACCGCGCCGAGCGTGGAGCGCAGCGTGCGCTGGGCCGACGTGGTGCCCTCCTGGATCACCGCGGCCGGGGTGTCCGCCGGCTTGCCGTGCGCGATCAGGGTGGCGCTGATCGCGGCGAGGTTCTTCAGCCCCATCAGGATCACCAGCGTGCCGCGCAGCCCGGCCAGGGCGTCCCAACGCACCAGCGACGCGGGCGCGTCGGGCGCGAGGTGCCCGGAGACCACTGTGAACTCGTGCGCCACGCCCCGGTGCGTCACCGGCACGCCGGCCACCTCGGGCACTGCGATCGCGCTGGTCACGCCGGGCACCACAGTCACCGGTACGCCCGCCTCGGCGCAGGCCAGCAGTTCCTCGCCGCCCCGGCCGAAGACGTACGGGTCGCCGCCCTTGAGCCGTACCACCACCTTGCCGGCCCGGGCCCGGTCCACCAGGATCCGGTTGATCTCCTCCTGGGCGCGCGACGGCCCGTACGGGATCTTGGAGGCGTCGACCAGCTCGACGTCGGGGCGCATCTCGTCCAGGAGCAGTCCGGGCACGAGCCGGTCGGCGACGACCACCTCGGCCTCGGTGAGCAGCCGCCATCCCTTCACGGTGATCAGCTCCGGGTCGCCCGGACCGGATCCGACGAGCGCGACGCGGCCGCCGGTGTTAACAGGGGTCCCTTCCTCTACCGCAGGCGTTAACGGGGGGCCCTTCCTTCCGAGCAACTCCCGGACGGCGTCGCGGACTGCCATCGCGCGGCGGGGGTCGCCGCCGCCGAGGACCGCCACCGTCACCGGGCCGTGCCGGGTCACCGCCGGCGTCCACGCGCTCGCCGCCGTCCGGTCGTCGGCGCGTACGCAGAAGATCCGCCGCTCGGCCGCGGCGGCGCTGACCGCGGCGGCGGCGGTCCGGTCGTCCACCGCCACCTGGACCAGCCACGCGCCGTCCAGGTCACCGGGGGCGAACCGGCGCGGCTCCCAGTGCAGCCGCCCGGCGTCGACGTGGGCACGCAGCGCCGGCGTCAGTTCGGGCGAGACCAGCAGGACGTCCGCGCCGGCGTCGAGCAGCGCCGGCACCCGCCGGGTGGCGACCGCTCCCCCGCCCACGACGACCACGCGCCGCCCGTCCAGCCGCAACCCCAGGGGGTACGGGCTGGGCGACGTCGGTCCGGTCACTTCTCCGCCACCCCGGCGGAGTCGAACGTCGCCACCTCGTGCAGTACCCGGACCGCGCCGGTGACCACCGGCAGGGCGAGCAGCGCCCCGGTGCCCTCGCCGAGCCGCAGCCCCAGGTCGATCAGCGGCTCCAGTCCGAGGTGCCGCAGCGCCGCCGTGGCGCCCGGCTCGGCGCTGCGGTGCCCGGCCACCATGGCGCCCACCGCGTCCGGCGCGAACGCGGCGGCGGCGACCGCGGCGCTCACCGCGATCACGCCGTCGAGCAGCACCGGCACCCGGCGCGCGGCGGCGCCGAGGATCAGGCCGGTCAGCGCGGCGTGCTCCAGCCCGCCGACCGCCGCGAGGACGCCCAGCGGGTCGGCCGGGTCGGGCTCGTGCCGGGCCAGCGCGGCCCGCACCACCGCCACCTTGCGGGCGTACGTCTCGTCGTCGACCCCGGTGCCCCGGCCGGTGGCCGCCGCGGCGTCGACGCCGGAGAACGCGGCGATGAGCGTGGCGGACGGGGTGGTGTTGCCGATGCCCATGTCGCCGGTGAGCAGGATGCCCGCCCCGGCGTCGATCAGCTCGCCCGCGACCCGGATACCGGTCTCGACGGCCGTGCGGGCCTCGTCCCGGGTGAGCGCGGCGGTGACAGTCATGTCGCGGGTGCCGGCGCGGACGTTCGCGGACACCAGACGCGGCCCGGCCGGGTCGGCGGACTCGGCGCCGGGGATCGGGGTGGCCACGCCGACGTCCACCACCGTGACCGAGGCGCCGGCCTGGCGGGCGAACGCGTTCACCACGGCGCCGCCGGCCAGGAAGTTGGCGATCATCTGGGCGGTGACCTCCTGCGGCCACGGGGTCACGCCCTGGGCGTGCACGCCGTGGTCACCGGCGAAGATCGCCACCGCGGCCGGCTCGGGCAGCGGCGGCGGGCAGGCGCCGGCCAGCCCGGCGAGGCGTACCGAGAGCGGCTCCAGGGCGCCGAGCGAGCCCGCGGGCTTGGTCAGCCGCCCCTGCAACTCGCGGGCCGCCGCCATGGCGGCCTCGTCCAGCGGCCGGATCGCCGCGACTGTGGACTCCAGCATCATGCCTCCAGGATCCGTGCCAGCGTCTCGATGAACGCGTCTGTGGTGCCCCTGTCGCGTACGGCGATCCGGAGCCAGTCCGGGCCGAGCCCGGGGAACGTGTCGCCCCGGCGTACCGCCCAGCCGTGCGCGCGCAGCCGCTCCCGTACGTCGGCGGCGCCGGCCACGTGGATCAGGACGAAGGCGGCGGCGGGGCGGCCCGCCACGCGTACCCCGGGCAGGCCGGACAGGCGGGCCACCAGATAGTCGCGGTCGGCGGCGAGTTCGGCGGCGATGGCGCGTTCGGCGGCGACGGCGGCCGGCGCGGCGCAGGCGGTGGCGGCGGCGAGCGCGGGGGTGGAGACCGCCCAGAGCGGCTGCGCGGCGGCGAACCGGGCCAGCAGCGCGGGGTCGCCGAGCAGGTAGCCGATCCGCAGCCCGGCCAGGCCCCAGGTCTTGGTGAGGCTGCGCACGACCACGAGGCCGGGCAGGTCGCGACGCGCGGCCAGGGACTCGGGCTCGCCGTCGATGCCCGGCGCGGTGGTGGTGTCGGCGAAGGCCTCGTCGACCACGAGCACCCGTCCGGGGCGGGCCAGCGTGGCGATCGCCTCCACCGGGTGCAGCACGGAGGTCGGGTTCGTGGGGTTGCCGATCATGACCAGGTCGGCGTCTTCCGGGACGCTCGCCGGGTCCAGGCGGAAGCCGTCGGCCGGGTCGAGCAGCACCCGGTCCACCCGGTGCCCGGCGGCCCGCAGCGCGGCTTCCGGCTCGGTGAACTGGGGGTGCACCACGACGGGGTGGCGGACGCCGGACAGCGCGCGGGCGATCAGGACGAAACCCTCGGCGGCGCCGGCGGTGAGGAGTACCTCTTCCGGGGGTCGCCCGTGCCGGTGAGCGACGGCGGCGCGGGCCGGCGCCGGGTCCGGGTACGCGGCCAGGTCGCCCAGCGCGGCGGTGACCGGGTCGGCCAGCCAGTCCGGCATCGGGGCGCGGCGCACGTTGACCGCCAGGTCGACCAGGCCGGGCGTGGCCTCGGCGTCCCCGTGGTGGCCCAGGTCGGGCTCGTCGAGCGCGGCGGCGCTCCCGGTCGATGGTGCGGGCATGTCCGCGATCCTGCCGGGTAGCCGCCGCCCGGGACAGCGCATCCCGGCGTGGGTCGCGTCACGGTCCGCCGGTTTATGAGTTCTTCTCATTTCCGAATCGGAAATGTCATAGCTTGACCCCGTGAGCAGTCGTCCCCTTGCTTCCGCTGGCCGTCTCGTTCCTCTTCTCCGCGCCGGGCTGATCGCCGGCATCGTGGTCGCCGCCGCCCTGTATCCGCTGGTCGCCGTCACCGGCATCGGGGCCAAGGCCACCGCGCACGCGATCGAACAGAAGACGAGCATCCTCAAGACCGCGCTGCCGGCCGAGACCTCGTACGTCTACGCGCCGGACGGCAAGACGGTGCTGACGATGTTCTACGAGGAGTACCGGCAGTACACCAAGATCGAGAACATGTCGCCGAACATCCAGCAGGCGATCGTCGCCGCCGAGGACAACCGCTTCTACCAGCACCACGGCGTCGACCCGAAGGGCGTGGCGCGAGCTTTCGTCTCCAACGCCCGATCCGGCGGCGTCTCCCAGGGCGCCTCGACGATCACCATGCAGTACGTGCGGATGGCGCTGCGGGACAGCGCGACCACGCCCAAGGAGGTCCAGGAGGCGACCCAGCAGACCAGCTTGCGCAAGGTCAAGGAGATGCGCATGGCGCTGGACATCGAGAAGCACCTGACCAAGGAACAGATCCTGGAGCGCTACCTCAACTCGGCCTACTTCGGCCACCGCGCGTACGGGATCTACGCCGCCTCGCAGATCTTCTTCTCCAAGACCCCGGCCACACTCACCCCGGTCGAGGCGGCCACGCTGGCCGGGCTGGTGAAGTCGCCGTCGGAGTACGACCCGATCACCTCCGACCAGAAGGAGGCCACCGGCCGGCGCAACTACGTGCTGGACAACATGGCCCGCCTCGGTTACCTGTCGCCCGACGCCGCCGCGGCGGCCAAGGGCCAGCCGATCAAGCTGAAGCTGACCGACCCGCCGAACGACTGCGCCGCGATCGACGGCGGGCACCGTAGCTGGGGCTTCTACTGCGACTACCTGAAGAACTGGTGGAGCGCCCAGCCCGCGTTCGGCGAGAACCGGCTGGAACGGATGGACAAGCTGCGCCGCGGCGGCTACCGGATCGTGCTCGCGCTCGATCCGAAGACCCAGGCGGCGGCGGAGAAGAACGTGGGCGCCAAGGACAACACCGGCAGCCCGTTCGCGAACGGCATCGTGGTCGCCGAGCCCGGCACCGGGCGGATCAAGGCGATGGCGGTGAACCGGAACTACTCGCTGGACCTGGCCGAGAACCCGAACAGCTCGAACCCGGAGGCCGGACCGAAGGTCAAGGCGAACTACCCGAACACGGTGGCGCCGCTGCTCGGCGGCGGGACGCTCCCGGGCTACCAGGCCGGTTCGACGTTCAAGATGTTCCCGATGCTCGCCGCGCTCAACGCCGGGATGCCGCTGTCCACCGCGTACGACTCGCCGTACACGTACAAGTCGGCCGTCTACGACGGGTGGGCCCCGTCGAACGCCAGCGGCGCGATGACCGGGCGGCAGACCATGTGGTCCGGGTTCGGCAAGTCGGTGAACACGTACTTCGTCCAGCTGGAGGAGAAGATCGGCGCGGACGCCGGGGTGCGGCTGGCCGAGCAACTGGGGCTGCGCTGGCGTACCGACGTGGACAAGGAACAGGCGTCGCCGGGCAAGGCGAAGAAGTGGGGCGCGTTCACGCTCGGCGTCTCCGACGCCACCCCGCTGGAGATGGCGAACGCGTACGCCGCCATCGCCGCCGACGGGCGCTACTGCGAGGCCATCCCGGTCAACGCGATCATGAACCGGGACGGCACACCGGCCACGTACAGCACGCCGGGCGGGGTGCAGCGGGAGGTCGCCAAGCCGCGGTGCCGCCAGGTGGTGAACGCGGACGCGGCCCGGGCCGCCACGGACGCGGCGCGCTGCCCGACCGGCGACACCCCGGCGAAGGGGAGCTGCGGCGGCTGGTCGACGGCCGACAGCGTCCGCGGCACCGTGGGCCGGCCGGTCGCCGGCAAGACGGGTACGACGGACAGCACCCGGTCGGCGTGGTTCGTCGGCTACACGCCGGAGCTGGCGGCGGCGAGTTTCATCGCCGACCCGGACAATCCGTTCAACGCGGTGGGTGACGGGCAGTCGCAGATCCCGGTGAACGCGGTGGCGCAGACCCTGCGGGATTCCCTGAAGGGTCAGCCGACCCGCCAGTTCACCCCACCCTCGGACCAGATAGTCGGCTGACCCGCCCCGATCCGCCCGGGGGTGCGCCCGGGTAGTCGATCAAGGAGTTTGCGTCCGGATCGCCTGATCCGCCGACGCGAGCTCCTTGATCGACGTTTCCGTCACCTTGCGGTCAGGCGGGCGCCGGCACGGGCGCCAGCGCGGCGGCCACCAACCGGGCCGCGACGTCCGGGTGCGCGGCCCAGTGCGGCACGAGCTGCGAGGCGTGCACGGCCTGCCGGACGAAGCCCTCCGGGTTGCCGCCCTCCCAGCGCCAGGCCGGCCGCTCACCGGCGCGCGGCGTGAGCACTGCCGCGTGCTGCTTGTGCCCGGTCACCGTCGTACCGGCCGGGGCCACCACGCTGTCCGTGACCGCCGTGGCCGTGCGGTAGCCGACCACCAGGCCGTCCCGGACCGTGCCGACCGCGTCGAGCACGCCGCACATCGGCAGGCCGTCCAGCTCCCGGGCCAGCCAGAGCAGGCCGGCCCCCTCGGCGATCACCGGACGGCCCGAGCGGGCCAGCTCGGCCACCGCGATGCAGAGGCGGCGGTTGGCGGAGAGCTGCTCCGCGTACGTCTCGGGCAACCCGCCGCCGACGACGAGCGCCCGCGCCCCGGCGGGCAGCGCCTCGTCGCGCAGCGGATCGAGCGTGACCACCTCGGCGCCGGCGGCGCGCAGCAGCTCGGCGACCTCCGGGTGGCTGTAGGTGCCGGCCGGGCCGCCGGCCAGCGCGACCACCGGGCGCTCCGCCGACGCCGCCGGGGCGTCGGCCGGCTCCGGCGACCACGCCTGAACGGTGAGCGCCGGGGCGGACCGGGCCAGCACCAGCAGCCGATCGAGGTCGACGGTGGCGGCCACCGCCTCCCCGAGCCGGCGTACGCCACGTTCGGCGTCGGCGTCGCCGCGCACCACGGGACCGGTGCCGTACCGGCGGGCGGGCAGCACCGGCGGCAGCTCGTGCCGGCGCAGCGCCCCGTAGACCGGCACGCCGACGTCGTCGAGCGCCTCGCGCAGCAGCGCCTCGTGCCGGGGCGAGGCCACCCGGTTGAGGATCACGCCGCCCAGCCAGAGCTCGTCGTCGTACGCCCGGAAGCCGTGCACCAGCGCGGCCACCGACTGGCCCATCGCGGCCACGTCCACCACGAGCACCACCGGGCTGCGCAGCGCCGTGGCCACCGCCGCCGTGGATTCGCTCTCCGGCCGCCCGGCGACCGAGTCGTAGAGGCCCATCGTCCCCTGCACCAGGGCGAACCCGGTCCCGGCCGCGCCGTGCGCGAAGAGCGGGACGATCCGCTCCGGACCGACCAGCCTCGGATCGAGCGTGCGCCCGGGACGGCCGGCGGCGAGCCCGAGGTACGCCGCGTCCACCTGGTCCGGCCCGACCTTGAAGCCGGCCACCGGGAGATCCCGGTCGGCGAGGGCCGCCAGCAGGCCGAGAGAGACGGCGCCGGTGCCGTGACCCGAGGAGGGCGCACTCAGCACGACGCGCGGCACGTCGGTCATCATCGACTCCTGATGTGGGTGGTTTCCGCCCGCGTGACCATACCCGTCCGGCCCGGCCCGCGACGTCCGCGCGTACCGCCGTTTCTGCCCGGCGACGGCGAGTGGCATCGCTCATACGGGTAGCCTTGGCCAACGTGTACCGGTTCCTGCTGACCCCGCGCTGGCTCGGCTACCTCGCGCTGACGCTCGTCGCCGCGACGGTGATGGTGTTCCTGGGCAACTGGCAGCTGGACCGCTACCGGGGCCGGACGGCGATCAACGACCGGATCGACGCCGGGGCCACCATGACGCCCGCGCCGCTGCGCGACGCGCTGCCCGCGCCCACCGGCGGCGCGGGTGCCGTCGGTCCCGCTCCGGCCGAGGAGCTGACCTGGAGCCGGGTCACCGCCACCGGCCGGTACGACAGCGCGAACACCGTCCTGATCCGCGGCCGGACCGTCGACCGGACGGTCGGCTTCGAGGTGCTCACCCCGCTGGTGCTCGCCGACGGCAGCGCGGTGCTCGTCGACCGGGGCTGGATCCCGCCCGCCCCGGGGGCCGGCGCGACGGTCCAGCCGCAGGTGCCGGCGGCGCCGGGCGGCGAGGTGACAGTGACCGGCCGGGTGGTCGCCAGCGAGAGCGGCGGGGGCGGGGTCAGCCGGCGCGACGGGAAGCTGGAGGCCCGGCGCATCGACATCCCCCGCCTGGCCGAGCAGCTCCCCTATCCGGTGACCGGCGGCTACGTGCTGCTCGACGGGCAGACGCCGGCCGCCGACCCGGCCTTCCGGGCGGTGCAGATCGGGCACACGAACAACTGGCAGAACTTCGGCTACGTGTGGCAGTGGTGGATCTTCGCGGTGATGAGCCTGTTCGGCTACGGCTGGGTGGCGCGCCGCGAGGCCCGGCGCCTCGCCGGACTGGACAAGCCGGGCGAGCCGGTGGACCGGGCCGCCGAGCCGGCCGCCCCCACCTCCGCCTGAGCCGGACCGGTCAGCCGGTGATCCGGCCGGCGTGGATGGCGCGGACCGCGTCGATCGTGTCCGCCTCGGCGGCCGTCTTGTCGTGGCGGTAACGCAGCACACGGGCGAAGCGCAGGGCCATGCCACCCGGGTAACGGCTGCTGGTCTGCACCCCGTCGAAGGCGATCTCGACCACCTGCACCGGCCGGACCCGCACCTCCCAGTCGCCCTTCTCCACTGCGAGCGACAGGAACCGCTCGGTCTGCCAGCGCAGCATCTCGTCGGTGAGCCCCTTGAAGGTCTTGCCGAGCATGACGAACTCGCCGGTTCGCGGGTCACGGGCGCCGAGGTGCAGGTTCGACAGCCATCCCTCGCGCCGGCCGCTGCCCCACTCGACCGCGAGCACCACCAGGTCGAGCGTGTGCCGCGGCTTGACCTTGACCCAGGCCGAGCCGCGCCGGCCGGCGTCGTAGGGCGCGGCCGGGTCCTTCACGACCACGCCTTCCTGCCCGGCGTCGACAGCCGCGGCGAACGCCGTGGCCGCCTGCTCCGCGTCGTCCACCTCGATCCGGTCGACGAGCAGCGAGGCGTCGACCGCGCGGGCCAGGGCCGCCCACCGCTCCCGCCCGGGCGCGTCGATCAGGTCGGCGCCGTCGAGGTGCAGCAGGTCGAAGAAGTACGGCGTGAGCACCGGCTCGCCGGTGCGCTCGGCGGCGGCCAGCACAGCGGGCGCGACCTGCGTCGGCCCGGTGGTGCTGGGCGTGGTGCGCCGGGCCGCCCGGCTGGACGTCTCCTGGAACGGCAGCGGCCGGCCGGCCGCGTCCAGCCCGATCGCCTCACCGTCGAGCACCAGCTCGCGGGCGGGCAGCGCGCGTACGGCCGCCACCACCTGGGGCAGCCGGCCGGTGATCTCGTCCAGGCTGCGGGTGAACACGGCGATGTCCGAGCCGGAACGGTGCACCTGGATGCGGATGCCGTCGAGCTTCACGTCGACCATCGCCGGCACGCCGGTGGCGGTGAGCGCCTCGTCGACGGAAGGCGCGCTCTGCGCCAGCATCGGCGCGAGCGGGCGGCCCACCTGGAGGCCGAACCCGGCCAGCGCCGGGGCGCCGCCGGTGAGCGCCGCGACCGCCACCGCGCGCAGGTCACCGGCGAGCAGCAGGGCACGCCGGACGGCCGCGACCGGTACGTCGGCGGCGCGGGCGACCGCGTCGGTCAGCAGCCCGGCCTGCGCGCCCTGCCGCAGCTCGCCCCGGAACAGGCCGGTCAGCAGGCGCTGCTCGTCGGCGGTCGCGGCGGCGAAGAGACGGCCGACGAGATCACGCCGCCGGGCCTGCGAACCGGAGCCGGCGACCCGGGAGATCTCCTCGATCGCCGCGTCGACGGCGGCGACGGTGAGCGTCGGCTCGGCGGCCGGCGGCGGCAGGTCACGCAGGCCAGCCCAGCCGACACCGGTCTGACGCTGGCGCAGCTCACCGGCGAGATAGCCGGCGCCGGCCGGGATCTCGCCCGGCTCCAGCCCGCGCAGCGCAGCGGCCAGCAGCTCCACCTTGGCTCGTCTGCCGCTGGTGGCGCCGACCGCGGCCGAGGTGGCCGCCAGCTCCGCGAAACGCACGCCCATATCCTGCCAGTCACCTGCGACACCGGGGCCGATCCGGCGACCCGGCACACCACACGGGTGGCCGGGTCACCGGCAACCGGTCAGGCCGAGACCGGTTCCTCGATCCGCAGGCCGCGCCCGCGCACGCCCTCGGCGACCCGGGTGAGCAGCGCGTCGAGCGTGACCAGCGCGGCGGAGAGCTCGCCGATCTGTTCGTTGAGCGTGTCCTCGGACCACGCGGAGACGTCGACGTCCCCCAGAGCACGGACGGCGGCCTGAAGCCGCTCCATCTCGTCGTTCGTACGCATGTTCGAAAGGCTATAACACCCCGCCCGCCGACACACCACAAACTCCGACATCGGCCCCGAAGTTACGGTTTCGACACCTCAGCCGCGGTTTCCGGCCTCCGCCACCCGGGCCAGCAGCAGCGCCTCGGCCAGGCACACCCGCGCGAACTCGCCCAGGTGCAGGCTCTCGTTCGGCCCGTGGGCCCGCGCGTGCGGGTCCTCCACCCCGGTCACCAGGATCGCGGCCTGCGGGAACATCTCCTGGAACGTGGCGATGAACGGGATCGACCCGCCCACCCCGATGTCCACCGGGTCGGTGCCGTCCCAGGCCGCCCGGAACGCCGACCGGGCCGCGTCGAACATCGGCCCGGAGGCGTCGATGACGCAGGGCGCGCCGTCGTGCTCGAACGTCACCGACACCTGCGCGCCCCACGGCGCGTGCCGCTCCAGGTGCGCGGTCAGCGCCGCGTACGCCTTCTTCGGGTCGTCGCCCGGCGCGAGCCGTACGCTCAGCTTCGCCTTCGCGGACGGCACCAGCGCGTTCGGCGCCTCGCCGGTGGCCGGCGCGTCCACACCGAGGATCGCCAGCGCCGGCTTGGTCCAGAGCCGGTCGGTGATCCGGCCGGTGCCGAACAGTTCCGCGCCGTCGACCAGGCCGGCCTCGGCGCGGAACCGGTCCTCCGGGTAGTCGACGCTGGCGCCCTCGCGGCCGACCAGTCCGTCCACCGCGACGTCACCGGCCTCGTCGTGCAGCGTGCCGAGCAGCTTCACCAGCGCGGTGAGCGCGTCCGGCACCGCGCCGCCGAACATGCCGCTGTGCACCGCGTGGTCGAGCGTGCGCACCTCCACGAAGCAGTTGACGATGCCGCGCAGCGAGGTGGTCAGCGCGGGCACGCCGACGTCCCAGTTGGTGGAGTCGGCGATCACGATGACGTCGGAGGCCAGATCGTCACGGTGCTCGGCGAGCAGCCGCTCCAGCGAGTCCGAGCCGTACTCCTCCTCGCCCTCGATGAACAGCACCACGCCGACCGGGAGCCGGTCGCCGAACGCGCGCAGCGCGGCGACGTGCGCCATGATGCCGGCCTTGTCGTCGGCGGCGCCCCGGCCGTAGAGGCGGCCGTCACGCTCCACCGGCTCGAACGGGTCCGACTCCCACAGCGACAGGTCGCCGACCGGCTGCACGTCGTGGTGCGCGTACATGAGCACGGTGGGCGCGCCGGGCGGGGCCGCCTTCGTGCCGATCACCGCGGGCTGGCCGCCGGACCGGACGATCCGCGTTTCGAGGCCGCAGCCGCGCAGCAGCTCCGCCACCGCCTCGGCGGAACGCTCCACGTGCGAGTGGTCGAAGCCCTCGAAGGCGATGCCCGGGATGCGGACGAGTCGCTCGAGGTCGGCACGGACGCCGGGCAGTTCCCGCTCGACGGCGGCCCGCACCTCGGACTCGGAGAGGATCGGAGTGGTCATGACCGGAATCGTATGCTGGCCTTACCCCGCCACGTCGGCCGAGCCTGATCGCCGGCCGCCACCCGGACGTAGTAGCGGTCCGCGTCGTGCGGCAGGTCCGGGGCACCGTCGACGACCAGGTCCACCGCCGCCGCGGTGCCGTCGGCGGTGAAGTGCGCCCGCTCCCCCGCGTGCCAGCGGCGCAACTCCGGCAGGATCTGCTCACCGTCGCGGGCGAGCGCCCGGCGCAACCGCAGCTCGGCCGGCGCGGTGACGAGCACCGACAGCGTCAGCTCGGGGCGTACCGCGGCGCGGGCGGCGCTCACCCCCTCGACGATCAGCGCCGGACCGGCCGGCACCGGCACCACCCGGTCCAGGAACCGGCGTCGCACCCAGCTGTAGCGGCGGTAGCCGCCCGCCCGGCCGGCCCGCACCGGGCCGAGCACCTGCTCCTCCAGCCGGGTCCAGAACGTGAGCTGGTCGTCCCAGCCGTCGAGCAGGTCGTCGGTGTGCACCAACGGCGGGCGCACGCCGCCCGCCCGCTCCGCGAGCGCGTCCGCGAGGCGCGTCGCGAACACGCTCTTGCCCGCGCCGCTGGGCCCGTCGACGGCCACCAGCCGGGTACGCCCCAACCGCGCCGGACCGGCCAGCACGCGGCGGGCCAACCCGGCGTACGCCTCGATCACGGCGACGTTCACCCGACCGACGCTAACGTTCCCCCGTCCGCTGGAACCTGCGACCCGGGCGGACCGTTTCGGCGAGCGGTGACGTGGGCGGCTGGGCATCATCGGGGGGTGCTCCATGACGTGATGTGTCCGGGCGTCGACGCCCTCCTGGAACAGGCCCGCGCCGGTCTCCGCCGGCTCACTCCGCACGAGACCGTCGAGGCGGTCCGAGGCGGCGCGCTGCTGATCGACACGCGTACCGAGGCGCAGCGCCGCGAGGAGGGTGAGCTGCCCGGCGCGATCGTCATCGACCGCACCGTGCTGGAGTGGCGGCTCGACCCGGCCAGCGCCTGGCGCATCCCCGAGGCCACCGGGTACGACCGCGAGATCGTCGTGGTGTGCCGGGAGGGGTACAGCTCCAGCCTGGCCGCCGCCAGCCTCCAGACGCTAGGGCTGCGGCAGGCCACCGACATGATCGGCGGGGTGCAGGGCTGGCGGGAGGCCGGGCTGCCGATGTCCGACCGCCCCGCCGACGTGCGCTACTGAACCGCGCGGTCGACGGCGGGCCGCCGGACGTCGCGCTGTGCCGGCGGCGCGCCGGGTGGCACGAACGGCAGTCCCGGCGGTGGACCGGACTCGATCAGCCGCCACAGCGCGTCCGTGTCGAGGTGTTCCTCCACCAGGTCGCCCAGCAGGTCCAGCGTCCGCTCCCGGGCCGCCGCGAAGGACGTGTCCGGCGCGACCTTGAAGCCGGTGCGCCCGGCCGCCGCCGCGACCTCGGTCAGGAAGCGGCGGCGGAACTCGTCGGAGGAGAACGTGCCGTGCCAGTGGGTGCCGTACACGTTGCCGAGGCGTGCGCCCTCGCCGGTGCCGTCGGTGTGACGGAGCAGCGGTGCGAGTCCCGGGTCGGCCGTCGACACCCGGCCGTGGTGGATCTCGTAGCCGCTCACCGGCACGTCTCCCGCGGCGCTGCCCTCGGCCCGGCGCACCGTCTTGACCGGCTCGAAAGTGATCTCGACGGGCAGCAGCCCGAGGCCGGGCACGGTGCCCGCGCGGCTCTCCACCGGATCGTGGATCGCCCGGCCGAGCATTTGGAAGCCGCCGCAGATGCCGAGCAGCGGCCGGCCGGCGGCGGCGTGCGCCAGTACCGCGTCGGCCAGGCCGGTCTCCCGCAGCCAGGCCAGGTCGGCGACAGTCGACTTGGTGCCGGGGAGCACCACGAGGTCGGCGGCGGCCAGTTCGGCCGGTTCGACGGTGAGGCGTACCCGCACACCCGGCTCGGTGGCGAGGGCCTCGACGTCGGTGGCGTTGCTGATCCGGGGTAGCCGCACCACTGCCACGTCGAGCCAGTCGGTGCCCCGGGGCGCGGGCGGCCGGCCGAGCACCCGCCCGTACGCGAGCGAGTCCTCCGCGTCCAGCCACAGGTCCAGCGCCCAGGGCACCACCCCGTACGTGGGACGGCCGGTGACCCGGCGCAGCATGTCCAGCCCCGGCTGGAGCAGCCCCCGGTCGCCCCGGAACTTGTTCACGACGAACCCGGCGACCAGCGCCTGATCGGCCGCGTCGAGCAGGGCGACGGTGCCGAACATCGAGGCGAACACGCCGCCCCGGTCGATGTCGCCGACCACGATCGTCGGCAGCCCGGCCGCACGCGCCAGCCCCATGTTGACGTAGTCGCCGTCGCGCAGGTTGATCTCGGCGGGGCTGCCCGCGCCCTCGCAGATCACCACGTCGTACTCCTCGCGCAGCTCGGTCAGCGCCGCGTACGCGGTGGTGGCGAGCCGGGACCGCACCTCGTGGTAGTTGCCGGCGGTGACCGTGTCGACCGCCTCGCCGAGCAGCACCACCTGGCTGGCGTGGTCGCTGCCCGGCTTGAGCAGCACCGGGTTGAACCGCAGGTCGGCGTCGAGCCCGCAGGCGGCGGCCTGCATCGCCTGGGCCCGGCCCAGCTCCCCGCCGCGACCGTCCGGGCCGACCACGACAGCGGAGTTGTTCGACATGTTCTGCGCCTTGAACGGCGCGACCCGGACGCCCCGGCGGCGCAGCCAGCGGCAGATACCGGCGGTGAGCACGCTCTTGCCGGCGTCGGAGGTGGTGCCGGCGACCAGCAGCCCGCCGCTCACCGCCCGTTCTCCCGGCGGGCTGCCCGCATCAGGACACCCAGCGCGGCCCGTCCGGCGGCACCGGCCACGCGCCCGACGGTCACCGGGTAGAGCGCGGCCAGGCCGAGCGCGGCCACGCCGACCGCGCCGGAGATCCGGGCGGCCCGCTTCAGGTGCCGCGCCTCGGGGCGGGGCCCGTCACCGAGGAACGGCCGGGTCTCCGCGCGGCCGAAGTAGACGTTGCGCCCGCCGAGCCGGACACCGAGCGCGCCCGCCATGGCCGCCTCGCACTGACCGGCGTTCGGGCTCGGGTGGTCGGCCCGGTCCCGCCGCCACACCCGCCAGGCGACGGCGCGGTCGCCGTGCGCCGCCGGCGCGACCGCCACCGTGAGCAGCCCGGTCAGCCGGGACGGCACCAGGTTCAGCACGTCGTCCAGCCGGGCCGCCGGGGTGCCGAAGCGGGCGTACCGGGGCGAGCGGTGGCCGACCATCGCGTCGAGCGTGTTTGCCGCCCGGTAGCCGAGCAGACCGGGCAGGCCCGCGACCGCACCCCAGACCAGCGGGGCGACCACGGCGTCCGAGGTGTTCTCGGCGACCGACTCGACCGTGGCGCGGGCGAGTTCGGACTCGTCGAGGGCGGACGGGTCCCGCCCGCAGAGGTTGCCGAGGCGGGCCCGGGCGGCGGGCAGGTCGGCCCGGCCCAGCGCCCGTGCCATCACCCGGGACTCGTGCCGCAGCGTTCGCCCACCCAGCACCGTCCAGGTGCCGGCGGCGACCAGCGCGGCCCGGGCCACCGGATGACGTCGGGTGGCCAGCGCGGCGGCGGCGCCGAGCAGGACCGGCGCGCCGACGGCGAGCGCCGTGAACGCGGCGCCGGCCGACCGGTCGGGACGGTAGAGCCGCTGTTCCAGGGCGCCGGCCGCCCGGCCGAAGCCGGCCACCGGATGCCACCGGCGGGGGTCACCGAGCAGCGCGTCGAGCGCGTAGCCCGCCACCAGTCCGGTCGCGTTCGCCATGGCGGTCGCCTGCCGCACCCGTCACCACCTCCGGCCGGCCAGCCTAGTCGTACGCGGGGTGGAGACGCCGATGTCACCACCCCGCGCCCCCGTCGGACGACTGTCAGGCGGGCACCGGGGTCCGTCGCCTGCTCCGGCGCCCCGACGCGGTCCCGCCCGGGCTCGCGCCGCCCGGCTCGCCCTCACCCGGCCCGGAACCACCCGGTCCGCCGACCTCCGGCGGTGCGGCCTCGCCCAGTTCGTCGTCCTCGGCCGTGGCCGGCCCGTCGTCGGCCACG
Organism: Micromonospora sp. CMU55-4; assembly: GCF_011602315.1. Lineage (NCBI taxonomy): Bacteria > Bacillati > Actinomycetota > Actinomycetes > Micromonosporales > Micromonosporaceae > Micromonospora > Micromonospora sp. CMU55-4. The sequence continues at coordinate 152,931 of NZ_JAAOLH010000011.1, read as the reverse complement.
TCGCCCAGTTCGTCCTCCTCCCCCGCCGGGCCACCCGAACCGGGGTCGAAGCCGGTGGCCTGCCGCGCACCGGGCCGGGCGTCGACGGACCGGGCGTCGACGGACCGGGCGTCGAACGGGTCGGGCTCACCCACCCGCTCCACGGTGCCGACGGGCCCGACCCGGCCGCCGCCGTACTCCGAGGGCGGGAAGTCGTCGTCGAAGGGCCGGTCGTCGAAGGTGGCCGGGGCCTGCCCGTCGGGCACCGGCTCGGTCGTCTCGCCGTGCACCCGCTGCTCGGCCTCCGCGTCCTCGACCGTGCTGGTGGCCGCGCGGGGCTGGTTGCGCAGGAACCGGGCCCGGCCGCGGGACAGGTCGTGCCCGACCGCGACCGCCTCCAGTTCGTAGAGCGTGCGGTGGGTGCCGGACTCGTCGGTCCAGTCCCGGGTGTAGAGACGGCCGGCGACGATGACCGGGTCACCGACCGCTACCGAGGCGGCCACCCCCTCGGCGAGGCGGCGCCAGCAGTTGACGCGTACCCGAAGGCTGTTGCCGTCGACCCAGCGGCCGCTGTCGCGGTCGAGCCGGCGGGCGGTCGAGGCGACCTTGAAGTTGGCCACCAGCGTTCCGCTCTGGGTGGTCCGGCGCCACTCCGGCGCGGTCAGCACATTGCCGACGATCGTGACGTACGTATCGAACATCGCCCCTCCCAGGGATCGACTTGTCCCGGGAAGCGTCGGCCCGCCGCCTCGCCCGGGCCACCCGCCCGGCCCGTACCTGTGGATGACGGACCGCCCTGTGGACAACCCCCTGATCAAGGTCCCGATCTGCTAGGTCAACCGGCCCTACGCGCCTGACCTGCGGCGACGCATGATCGAGTGGAGCCGGCAAGCAGGCGTTCCGGAATCACGCCGGTTGGGTAAGTACTTGATCAACCGAGAGAAAGGGAGCTCCGATGCTTCTCCGAGACGTCCGCGAGGCAGCGCGATGAGCGCCGTGGCGAACCCCGCGACCGTGGCCGAGTGCCTGCGGGTCGGCGCCGGGTTCTCCCAGGGCGACCGCAACTGGATCGCCGAGCAGTTCGCGACCCTGGACACCCGGCTCGCCGGCTTCCACGCCGACGCCACCGAGCTGGAGGTGTCCGTCAAGGATCGTGAGGCCCGGGGCCAGAAGGTGACCCTGGAGTGCTGGATCGCCGGCCGGCAGAAGATCGTCACCACCTCGACCGAGGAGGATCTGCACGCCGCGCTCAACGACGTCCGGGACGACCTGCGCCGCAAGCTCAACGACGCGAAGACCCGGCAGGAGCCGCGCAACAACAAGCACCTGCGCGCCGTCGACCAGCCCGAGGGCGTCCCGCTGCAGGACGCCGCACGCGAGGACGCCGAAACCGTCTGAATCCCGGCACGGCCCGCCCGCTCGGTGCCGGCGGGCGGGCCGTCCCCGCGCCGAGGCGTTGTTAAGAAGGGGCCCTTCCTCTACCGGATGCGTTAACAAGGGCCCCTTCCTTACAGCCCAGCACCCCTACCGCCGAGTAGCGCGGCGGCGTACCGTCGCGGTCGTGGAACCGGACGTGCTGGGCGCCCCCTACGAGCGGCGGACGATCGACCTGGGCACCGACGACGAGGGGCCGGTCGTCGCGACCCTGGTGCGGCGGCGGGCCGACCGCCCGACCGGTCGCGCCGTGCTCTACGTGCACGGGTTCGTCGACTACTTCTTCCAGACCCACGTAGCCGACTTCTTCGCCGAGCGTGGCTGGGACTTCTACGCGCTCGACCTGCGCAAGTACGGCCGCAGCCTGCTGGCGCACCAGACTCCGAACTTCTGCCGCGACCTGAGCGACTACTTCCCCGAGCTGGACGCCGCCGCGGAGATCATCCGGGCCGAGGAGGGCCACGACACCCTGCTCGCGATGGGCCACTCGACCGGCGGCCTGATCATCTCGCTGTGGGCGCACGACCGCCGCGACGCCGGCCTGGTTGACGGCATCGTGCTCAACAGCCCCTTCTTCGACATCAACGCGCCCTGGATGGTCCGTCGACCCCTCGCGGCCGCCGTCTCCCGCCTGGGCCGCAGGGCGCCGCAGCGTGTCCTGCCGTTCGGCCTGGGCACGGTGTACGGCGAGAGCCTGCACGCCGACCACCGGGGCGAGTGGCGGTACGACCTGGCCTGGAAGCCGCTCGCCGGGTTCCCGGTGCGGGCCGGCTGGATCAACGCGATCCGCACCGGTCAGCGTCGCCTGCGGGCCGGGCTGGACATCCCGGTGCCGGTGCTGCTCGCCTGTTCCACGCGGAGTTTCCGGGGCACGAAGTGGCACGACAGCGCCACCGGCGCCGACGCGGTGCTCGACGTCGAGCACATGGTGCGCTGGGCGCCCCGCCTCGGCCGCCACGTCACGCTGGCCCGCTTCGACGGCGGGCTGCACGACCTCACGCTGTCCAGTCCCGGCGTACGCGAGAAGGTCTTCGCGGAGGTCGGACGGTGGGCGGAGGGGTTCCTCCGCGCCGGACCGACCGAGCCGGAGCCCACGACGCCGCCGTCACCTCGGCGGCCGGCCGACGCGACTGCCGAGGGCTGAGCCGGGACCCGCCTCGCCGCTTCAGTCGGTGACGACCGCCGCGAGCGCGGCGCGGATCCGGTCGAACGTCGCGATCGGATGTCCGCCTGCCTGCGGCGGCAGCACCACGCCCAGGCAGCGCAGCGCCGGTCCGCCGTCCGGTCCGGCCTCGACCGCGAACACCGGCGCGCCCACGTAGCCGGCGGGCAGTTCCGTGGTGACCCGCACCTCGCCGCCGTCCCGGGCGACCCGCTCGACCACCGCCTCCAACGGCCGCGACCCGTCCTCACCCGCGCCCAGGGCCAGCACGAACGCCGAGACGGGCGCCGCGCCGATCCGGGCGACCGAGTCGGCCGGCGCGGCCACCGCCTCGGTGACCTGCTGGGTACGCCAGCGCCAGCCCCGGTCGTCGGCCCAGCCGTGCAGACCGCCGGTCGGCATCGCGGCGAGCCCCAGTTCCGGCAGGTGCAGCCAGTGGTCGGCGAAACCGGGCAGGTCGATCGGCTCGTCCGCCCCCTCGGCCGGCTCGGTGACGCTCGGCCGCAACCCGATCTCCCCGTACGCCCGCTCGGTGAGCGTGTCGGCGGTGAGCAGCCACTCGTGCGCGACCTCCCCGTCGTCTGTGGCGCCGACCAGTTCGCTGTAGAAGAAGGCGGTGCCGAGGACGCCGGGCGGTGTGCCCGGGCCGTCCGAGCCGGTGAGGGGCAGGATGGCCCGTCCGAGGAGCTGACACAGCTCGAAGACGATCTCGTTCTCGGTTTCCTGGTCGAGCAGCATCCGACGAGGGTACGGATCGCGTCCCGCCCGGCCCACGCGGGACCCGCCGGAACTGTGGTGCCGTTCCGGGCCCCGGCATGGGACGCTGAGGGGCGGAACGGACGCGCCGACCCGTACCCCCGGGCGGACGGGGAGCGGCGGTACCCTCTTGGCGCGACGACCGTCGGCGCGCGCCCGTAGCTCAGCGGATAGAGCAGGGGACTTCTAATCCCAAGGCCGCAGGTTCGAATCCTGCCGGGCGCACAGGTACTTTGCCTTCCTGAACGGCTCGCGTGGGGCTATTCGTGGTGCGAGCGCGCTACGGTGGCCCCGTGGCAGCCTCGAACGGACGCACCAAGCGCCAGCGCGGCGAGATCGAAACCCTCCCCAGCGGGTCACTGCGCGTGAAGGTCTATGCCGGCGTCGACCCGATCAGCGGGAAGCGGCACTACCTCACCGAGGTCATCCCCGCCAGCCGCACCGCCGCCAAGGAAGCCGAGAAGGCGCGTACCCGGTTGCTGGCCCAAGTGGACGAGCGGCGTAACCCGCGCACCCGTGCCACGCTCGACCAACTCCTAGACCGGTGGCTTGAGGTGGCCGATATCGAGGCCACCACCCGCATGGGCTACGTCAACAAACTCAACAAGCACGTACGGCCGGTGCTCGGCAAGCTGCCGGTCGGCCGGCTCGACGCCGAGACGTTGGAGTCGTTCTACGCGAGCCTGCGCCGCTGCCGCGGCTGGTGCGGCGGCAAGGCGTACGTGAAGCACCGCGTGGAGGGCGAGCACACCTGCACCGCGAAGTGCCGGCCGCACGTCTGCAAGCCGCTCAGCGCTTCATCAGTGCGGCAAATCCACTGGATCCTCAGTGGTGCTCTCAGCCGTGCCGTCCGGTGGCGTTGGATCGCCGTCAACCCGGCCAGCCAAGCCGAGCCACCCGCGCCGCCGCACCCCGACCCGCAGCCACCAAGCCCCGCCGACGCGGCCCGCATCATCAGCGAGGCGTGGCGCGATCCAGACTGGGGCGCGCTGGTCTGGCTTGCCATGACGACCGGCGCCCGCCGTGGCGAGCTGGCCGCGCTGCGCTGGCACCATCTCGATCTGGACGCCGGTGTGCTGACGCTGCGGCGCAGCGCCTACCTGGACGAGCATGGCCAGCTACAGGAGAAGGACACCAAGACACACCAGCAGCGGCGGGTAGCGCTCGACCCGGAGACGATCGAAGTGCTGCGCGAGCTGCACGGGCGATACGTCGGCCGCCTAACGCAGCTCGACGCGAACGCCGATCCTGCCGACTACGTCTTCTCCCCCGAACCGGACAACAGCCGTGGTTACCGGCCCGACACCATCACCCAGAGGTACGGCCGGCTCGCCCGTCGGCTGGGTATCGACAGCCACATCCACGCGCTGCGCCACTACTCAGCTACCGAGCTGATTAACGCGGGTGTCGACGTGCGGACGGTTGCTGGACGCCTTGGTCACGGCGGCGGCGGCACGACGACGCTCAGGGTGTACGCCGCCTGGCTGTCGGAGTCTGACCAGCGGGCCGCCGGAACGCTGGCCGCTCGAATACCGCCGCGCCCCGTCGCACCGGCACACCGCATCGTCGCCAACAGCCCGTACCAGGTGATCGCAGCAGAGCTACGCAAGCAGATCGCCACTGGTCGGCTGCAACCCCACGACCGTCTCCCCTCAGTTGCCGAGATGGCCGCGATGCATAACGTCTCGGTCGGCACCGCTCACCGCGCAGTTGCCCTGCTGGCCGCAGAGGGCTTGGTTAGCGTTATCCGAGGCACCCGTGCAACCGTCACAGGAGCAGCTGGATAGAGGCCAGGGCGACTCTCACCCGGGACGCCGTGGTGAATCCGCACGCTTCGAGCAGTGTTCGTCCAGCCGACCTCAGCCCTCGGTCGCTCGACAGCACTTGAAGAAACCCGCTCACATCTGGTGCAACCAGTGAGGCCCAAGTGACGATACTCTGTGGTTCCGGACTTGCTTTACGAAGGGTAGCTGCTCAGTGAAGCACCAGACAGGCTTCCGCCGCTCGCCGAACACCCAGTCGGCGAGTTGGTTTCTCGACCTCAATTCGGCGCGCCGCCTTGATCTAGACCCGCCATACCAGCGGCGCAGCGTCTGGAATATTGAGTACAAGCAGTTTTTTATCGACTCACTTATTCGAAACTACCCCGCACCCACCATCTTTTTGCAGGTGGACGTCTCAGCGGATGCACCTACCCTGTATCGAGTGATTGACGGAAAGCAGCGCCTGACTGCGCTCTTCGAATTCGTGGAGGACAAGTTCCAAGCACCCGACACCTTATCGGATCTGGGACTCGACAGCCTATACTTCTCGGAACTTCCGGATGATACAAAGATCGCACTACTGGAGTATGTATTCGCCGTGGAGAACATCTCCAAGGCATCTCCGACGGAACTCAATGAAGCATTTGACCGACTTAATCGGAATGTAGCTAGGCTGAATAAGCAAGAGCTTCGCCACGCCCGATACGGAGGAGAGTTCCTCCGAAAGGTAGAAGGGCTCGCAGAACATCCTTTCTGGGCGCAAATCGGAATCGCAACCCCGGCACGCATCCGCCGAATGCTCGATGTCGAGTACGTTTCCGAGCTATACGTCGTTTCAATGAAGGGCAGTCAAGACGGCAAGGACTACCTTGACTACCACTATGCGGCGAACGACTCGGAGATTGCAGACGAGAAGCGAGCAGACGAGAACTTCGTAGCAACGCAGGATATACTCCGCGAAATCGATGATCAATTCCCACTTAAGGCTACTCGGTTTAGCAATCTTGCAGACTTCTATTCACTGTGGGTCGCGGTCAGCGACCTGGTCAGGTCCGGCAGCACCGTGAACGTAGGTCTGGCTAAACAAGGTCTTGAGGATTTCGCCTACGAGATCGACGGCCAGACTACTGACCGAGCGCGCCATTACCTCCTAGCCGCCGTTCAAGGGTCGAACAAGAAGTCGAATAGAGACATCCGGGCCAACATACTTCGGACCATCCTCCTAGGCGAGTAGCGCGATGCTTTTACCCGGCTCCTTCAAGACCGCCTACGAGGCCATCATTCCGGACCTTGAACAGGGCGTCGAATATGTGCGTTCGCGGCTGCATGCCGAACTGGCAGAGTTTAGGCCAGTGGTCATTCAGGTTCGCCGAAAAGAAGCTGAATCACTCTACGCAAAACTGCAGAAAGGTGAAGCAGCGAGCATCTTCGACGTGGAAGACCTTATTGCCGCTCGCGGGGTATTCCTGCACACGGCGGAAGCTCAAAATGCCATGACAACAGCAGAGAGGGTCTTCCCACCGATCGAGGCGAAGAACGTCGAAGCCGGCAAGCCTACAGACTTCAGATACCAGCAGCCGCACTTGATATGCCGCCTACCAAACGACTATCTGGCAAGGCACCCTAACCTTACTCAACTGAAGATTGAAGTGCAGTTCACCACGTACGTGCAGCACGCTCTGCAGGAGTCCACGCACGACGTGATCTATAAAGGCCAGCGCTTTTCCTGGCGAGAACACCGCTTGGATGGCCGACTGCGCGGTCTTCTCGAAATTGTAGACGACGTGCTTGCCAATGTGAGCTCAGTCGCGAACATTGGGGACGAACCCAACTACGAGCTATTCGATGCGCGTAACAGGATTATTGAGGCCGCAAGGGAGAGCTTCGCCGACTCCTCATTGCCGGATGACATGAGGCGCTTCGCCATCACAGTGGAGGGCATTCTCCAAGCAGCAGAGATTAGCCCCGCCGAACTCGTCGAGTTCATGAACCGTCATGCTGACATCGCGCAGGCGTTTTCCCTCACGCCCGTCGACAAGGTGCTCGGCATCGCTCTGCGTGAGCGTCGCGAGAAGCTGCTTTCTAGGTCAAAGCGACGCCTGTTTCTGGTGACTCCCGAATTGGAGACCGTTGTACCTGAGGCAAAGACCATTCCCGCAGGCCAGCGTGTCAAGGTCTAGCCCCTGAACCAGAGGGACCGGGGCACCACCCTCCGGTCGCCCAGCTGTCCCTGCTCGGCATGATTGGTGCATGCGCTTACTGGTGCTCGGCGGAACCTGGTTCGTAGGCCACGCGATCGTAAGGGCCGCCCTCGATGCTGGATGGGAGGTGACCACCTTCAACCGGGGGACATCGAGCACCCCCTTGGAGGCTGTCCGGCCAATCCAGGGGGATCGAACCCGCCCGCGGGATATCGCCGCTCTCGCCGCTTTCGGCAACTGGGACGCGGTGGTTGACACGTCGGGCTACGTGCCGAGGAACACCCTCGACGTCGCCCGCATGCTTGCGCCTGTCGTTGGCCGCTACGTCTTCATGTCGACGCTCAGCGTGTACCAGGGCTGGCCGGTCAAGCCGCTGAGCGAGCAATCCGAGCTGCTCTACTGCCCGCCGGACGCCGGACCGGACTACGGCACCGACATGGAGGACGGACCGACCCGCTACGCCTACCAGAAGGCCGGCTGCGAGGCTGCGGCAGCCGTCGCGTTCGGGGCTGAGCGGACCACGATCCTGCGGCCCGGCGTTGTCTACGTGGCGCTGCTGGCCACGCCGATCCTGCGGCACTTCACCCGCTCCCTGACCCCGTTCGCGCTGATCGACGCGACCATGCCCTCATCCGGCAAGACGATCCTCACCGCCGGGCCGGGGATGCTCTACGGGCAGCGGGTCATGAACTGGGCCTACGCCGACGAGGAACTGCGCAAGTCCATCACTGCCGTGTTCGCCGAGCAGGTCGGCGTGGTCATCTGGGACAACCTCGCCGAGGGCACCGTCATCGACTCCGCCGTGCTCGCCCAACTCGTCACCAACGGCGTGTGGTCCGACCGACAGTTGGGCGCGTCGCGCAACATCGCCACCGTCAACGACCGGCTGTGGATGGCCACCGGCAACAACCTGCAAGTCGGCGGCGACATGGCGAGCCGCACCGTGCGCGTGCACCTCGACCCGGACATGCCCCGCCCCGAACTGCGCGACCAAACCGGATTCGGCATCCCGCACCTCGACCAATGGATCACCGTCCCCGCCAATCAACTCACCGTCCTGTGGCACCTCCTGGTGCTGGTGCTCGACTGGACGCGGCAGGGAGCGCCGAAGGTCAAGGGCCTGTCGATGCGGCAGTTCACCCCCTGGGCGCAAGCCCTCGGCGGATTCCTCGCACACCATGGCATCGACGGGTTCCTCACCAACGCCGCCGAAGTACGGGAGATCGATGAAGACGAAACGCGCTGGCGCGCGTTCCTCACCACCTGGCATGAGCGCCACGCCGGTCGACCTATGACCGCCGCCGACCTCCGCCGCGACGCCGAACCCCTGCACCTCGGCAGCGACGCCCACGACCCGTGGGACGGCCAGTTCATCACCACCGCCGCCGGCCGCCTACCCAACCCGCTGCAACTCGGCCGACTCCTCACCGGACAGGCCGGACGCTGGCGCGGCGATCACGTCATCCGGGCAGGCCGCAACGAGCGCGGCGACCGGGCCATGTTCTGGGTCGAACGCCACAAGGACTGAAACCCGCTGAACCATCTCCGCATCTCCGCAACGCCGCACCCACCCTCCACCACCAGGGAAAACACCCTGCGGAGATCAGACCATCAGGAGCCATCGATCTCCGCATCTCCGCAACCTCTCTGCGGAGATGAACCCCGATTGCGGAGATGACCGGTCAACAGCACTCCGCATCTCCGCAAGCATTCGCCCAGCTCACAGCCATGTTTGCGGAGATGCGGAGATGCGGAGATGGTTCAGCCGCTCCCGCAAGGAACGCCGACCACCGCGACTGGCCGCGTAGTCCGGCCCGCTGAGCCTGAGCCGCCTCCCCCGCTCCAAGCCCTAAGAGATGTCGCGCTTGCCGCGCCCGCGCATGGTTGATCACTTGGGGGTAACGGAGGTACCCGCCGGTTGACCCGCTCCCCGGAAATGCGCAACCTATGGGCCTACATTTTCCCGGTTCGGTGTAACCTCGTCGGTAGCAACATGGATGAGGTTGACGAGACCTGATCCGAAAACACGACTGCCCCCGTCCGAGTGGAGACCCGGGGTCGGGGGCAGCGCGTGGTGCGGCTTGATCCGTTAGGTCAGCTTGCCGACGATGTCGATCGCGGAGTTCACGATCGCCGCCGCCGAAGCGAGCCCTTGCAGGATTGAGACAGTCACCCGAACCGTTCGCTGCCGGCTGGCACCGGCAGCGGCGGGCGGGGTGTCGGTCGAGTCTTTACGCTCGGCCGAGTCTCCATCCTCCATGTCACATCACCTCCCTCCTTCAATGTGTCGATGGCTGTAGCCGTGTTGGCGAAAGACCATCGACACATCAACCGAGGGCGGTGCGAGCACCGTCGATGAGAATAAACGTTCGCTACGACGCAGCCCGACCACACCGCTCGCGTCGGTGAGTCGTCGAGGTTCGCACCTCCGTGGCTGATCCGGTAGACACGTCCTATGGGGATCAACGAGTGGTGGCGTGAGGATCCGGCCGAGCGCTTTTGGATGGAGATCACTGACCGCAGTGACCTCGGTGCCGACCTTCATGCCCCGCAGGTTGACGACGCCGGACGCGAGTACTGGTCCTACGCTCTGGTCACCGCTGTTCAGCCGGGAGATCTGATCCTTCATTGGCACAAGTCGCTCCTCGGCGCCCCCGGAATCGTCGGGTATTCGACAGCTGCCGAAGGGCCGGAGGAAGACGAGATCGTCTGGGCATCTCAAGGCAGCTACGGCAGAGGCCGCCCACTTGCAGGCCCCGAGCCCTCGTGGCGGTACGCCCTGACCGGCTATACCGCGCTGGCGCGTCCGGTCACTCAAGATGCCTTTCGAGGCGTGGAGGGTAAGCTCCGAAAGGTCAAGGAGAAGCTGAAGGCACACCACCGGGGAAGCCTCTACTTCCCGTTCGCCTTCTCCGACAAGCGTCCGGTGCGAGCAGCACAGGGCTACTTGGTGAAGCTGCCGGCCGCGGTGGTTGCGGCGGTCCCGGACCTTAGGCAGATCCCTCGGGCAGAGCGCCGTCAAGTCCCGAGGCAGCGCCCGGCGCCATCCGAGCTCGCCGTCGCAGCCCGGGAGCGACGGGGTGCCGGGTACCTGCGTGACGAGGTGGTTCGATTGGCCATCGAGCGCCACGCCGTCGACTGGGTGCTGAGGCACTACAGCGCCCAGGGCTACGACGTGAAGGATGTTGGTGGCACCAAGTCGTACGACGTGCATGCCACTGCTGGGCAGCGCGAGCTTCACGTCGAGGTCAAGGGATCGTCCGGCGATGCTGACGCCGTAGAGCTCACATTCAACGAAGTTGAGCATGCCGCAGCGGCCGATACCCATCTCGTCGTCGTAGACCTCATCGACTGGCGACGGTTGCCGGACGGCACCGTCGAGACATCCGGTGGCCGCGTGCGGGTGTGGGAGTCGTGGACGCCCGCCGAGGCCTCCTTGAAGCCAACGCGCTACCGGTACCAGCTCCCGAAGTCGGGCGCTCGGCGCTACAGCGGGTAGTCATCCGGAGGCCGCCTGACGCAACCTAGTGGGACTGAGCGTGGGGCTGCGCGTGGTGCGAAATGCAGGCAACCAGAGTTCATTCAGTCGACCAAAGCCGCATCAGATGCAGCCAAAGCGCTCTGTAGATACCTCAGTCGCACCCATAGAGGCCACTTCTAATCCCAAGGCCGCAGGTTCGAATCCTGCCGGGCGCACCATCCCCACCGCAGGCCAGATCGTCAGCGGGCTACAGGTTGTTGATCCGGGCCAGCAGCTCCGCCTCGGTCAGGTTCTCCAGGACCTCGTCCTGCTTGCGGCCCAGGACCGCCAGCAGCTTCTCCTTCTCCAGCTTCTTGGCCGCCGCCGCCTTCGCCGCCTGGTCCTCGGCGAGGCGGACGGCGATGACGTGCTTGACGACCTCCAACTTGGTTTCCAGGGTCGCCTTGGCCGGATTGGCCTCGGTGGCCACGAACGACTCGGTGTCGACGGCCTTCAGTTCAGCGTTGACCGCCTTGGCCACGTCGTCGAGGCTGAAGCCGGACTTGGCGGTCAGCGGAAGCTCCCACAACTGCTCCGTGGTCAGCAGTCCCTTCGCCGACGGATAGCGGAACTTCTCCCGCGTGGCCTTCTCAAAAATGGTCACGACGATCTCTCTCCGTTTTCTGGGTAGGGGATCAGAACTGGATGCTGAGGAGGCGGCGCCGGCCGCCGGTCATGGTCACCTTGGCGACCAAAGAGTTACGGATCGTGGAGCTGAAGCCGAGGCCGGAAAGCTGATCCGGAGAGGGCTCGCACTTGGTGCGGTCGCCGAGAACCTCGAACACCTTGCGATGCAGTTGCAGGTCGGCGCGGAGGAACTCGTTGTAGATCCCCCGCGTCGGCTGGTCGTTCACGCACCCCTTCAGGATGAAGAAGTAGTGCCGGTTGCCGACCTCGTTGTCGTCGAAGTAGTTCGGCGAGTACATGACGGTGGACACCGGTACGAACTGTTCGGTGGTGATCCCCCACAGCTCCTTGCCCGCACTGCCTCGCTGCACGTCCTTGCCCGGCCGGAAAGCGGTGATCACGCCACCGGTGACCGTCATCCGGCCGACCTCGACGGTCTCCTTGTGGCCGACCGCGCGCTCGTGGCGGTAATGCTCGATCTTCCCGTTGCTCTCGGTCTCGATCACGAAGCCGACCTGGGCGCTGTCCCGCTTGCGGTACTGGTTCACCTCGATCCGGTACTCACCGTCGGGGACGTGGTCGGTCCAGGTGACGTTCTCCACCGGCTCGCGGGAGAGCGGCCCGCTCGCGTTCATGTCGACGTCCAGCTTGTCGCGCTTCTCCTGGTACCAGATGTGGTCGCCGTTTGGTTCGAACACGTGCAGGTCGAGGTCGTCGTGGTTGAACCAGGACAGGCTCACCCGCAGCTTGCCGGTGACGTTGCCGCCGGCCCGCTTGACCTTCTCCCGGATCGAGTCGGCGACGTTGCCGCCGTACGACCAGGCGAAGTCGTTGTCCCACTTGAACAAACGCGGAGCAGCCGGGTGCCGGCCGGTCGTGAGACTGACGAAGTGCGGCTCGTGGGTGTTGGCGACCCACAGGTCGATGGAGCTGGCGCCGGGCAGGATGTCCTTCAGGAAGGAGACCACGGGGACCTCCTCCGGCTTCGCGTCACGAAGGCGCGCACCTGTCGACGTCGTGGTGGCCGCCTGCATGAGCAGCCCTTCGATGCCGTCCTTCATCTGCGGCTGGGTGTCGTTGTCGACCCACAGCACGTTGTTGACCGACACGTCGGACAGCCGGGCGAACCGTCGCTGCAACGACTCCTCGATGCCCAACTCGTCGATGGTCTTCATGGCAGCCTTGACCATGGCCGGGGTGATCAGCGCCGTGGGGCGCTGGTAGTTCTGCGGCGCCACCTTCGTCTCGAACGACCGGACCGCCTGCTCCAGGTCGACGCCGGCGGAGAGAGCCTGGACGAGGGTGCCGATCACCGTGTTGCGCAAGCGTGCCGCCGGGTTCATGGCGTTGGCGAAGACGAAGGCCCGTCCGTCGGTCGCCTTCGTCCACCGGTTCTGCAGCGACCGGAACTCGGTCACCGCCCGACGATGCTCCGTGCCGCGGTAGAGGGCGTTGTCGTCGATGAGGTCGACGACGGTGTCCAGAGCGTGCGGGGTCAGCTCGGCCAGGCCCCGCTGGAAGACCTGCACCGCGGCGTTGAAGTCGCTCTGTGCCGCGCCGACGTCTTCGACACGATGCCGCTTCTCCACCCGGCCGTGCAGGTGGTGCCACACCTCGACCTGGCCGTCGCGCAGCGATCGGGTGGTCTTCGTGCCGTACTGCGCCTGACTGGACCGGAAGACGGTGGCCAACGGCAGCGAAAGGACGAACTCGTCCAGAGCGGCGGCGACGACGGAGAAGACCGGGTCGGAGGCCGAGACCCCGGACCAGAGGGTACGGACCCGCCCGTCGTGGATCTCGACGACGTTGCCGAAGTGCTTGATGAAACGGCGGCAGGTCGAGCAGTCGTACTCGGATCGCTCACGGAACCGCGGATTGGTGCCGGCGGGGAAGGATTCGAGGAAGGTGAGCCAGAGTGAGTCCCGGTCGAGGCCGTCGCCGACGAGGTACAACTCACCTTTGGACATGGTGGACAGACGTGAAGTCACATCCGTCACGAACTGCTGGAAATCGCCCACCGTTCATCCCCCTTGATCGCCGGAGATCCTACGGAGCGAAACGCCAATCGGAGAACCGCGTTTCCGGCCTTCCGCACGGTCACGAGACGAGTTCCAAGGACGTGTTTCAGCGCGGTGCGCTCCGCGTCGCCGGCCCTAGCCCTGCTCGTCAGCGCCGAGGTCCAGCATGAACGGGGAGCCGGGGCGCTCGGGCTGCCAGCCCCGCTCAAGCCCTTGCCGGATGGCACTTGCGACCAGCGAAGGGAGCACCGGAGAGGCCACGGCATTCATCCAGTTGTCCGGTCGCGGTGACGCGAGTCGGACGACGAGGGTGGCGCAGCCGGCCAGGTCCGACCGCTCAACGGCGAAGCTCAACGGTGACCAGGTCAGACCCTGGCTGTACGTCGGCTTCCGGCGGACGAGCCAGCAGTAGCGGTTGCTGTCGACGACGATGGGCCGACTGCCCCGCTTGTTCAGTGCCACTGATCCTCCAGCCGGGCAACCAGCGCGGCGATCAGGTCGGGGTGCTGGTCGGTGACGAGATGGCCGGCGGCGGGAACGATGTCGGCGTCCACATGGATCCGCTGTCGTGCTCCTGCGCGCAGTCGTTCCGGGGGCAGGAACACGTCGTGGTGTCCGCTCGCGACCACGACCGGCATCGTGTGAGCGGCCGCCGGTACGAGGTCGTCGGAACTCACCGGACGGGCGTGCCGGGCGACCAGCGTCATCCATTCCACCAGTTCGGCGCGGGGCTCCTGGCCGGGAGCAGACAGGATGCGTAGCAGTCGACGGCTCGAATCAGCTCGTGGCCGCACCAGCCAGGCCAGGAACGCCAGCAGGACACGGGGTGTGATCCGGAGCCGGCACAACCCGCCTGGAGACACGGCGACCTTTCCCCGAATCCGCGGATGATCCGCGGCGAGCGTGACAGCGCCGCCGAACGAATGCCCGAGCACCACGACCGGCCCGGCGGTGGTCTTCTCGATGACCTCTCCCAGCCATGAGCCGTACCACGTGAGCCGGCCACCGGCGGTGCCCGCTTCGTCGGAGCTCAGCCCTGGCTGGCCTGGAAGGTCGGCGGCGACCACCATGCAGTCAACTGTTCCTCGCACCACCGGCGGATCCTGTCCCGGCCCGCAGCGGTTCGATAGATCGAGGTCACCCGCTGCATCCTGCATCAGGGTGATCGGAAGCGCCACGACACCCTCCGGGTCACCGTCAAGGCGCTGCAACCGGTCGGCGATGTGGCGCCTCCGCGAACGCGGCCACGACCGGCACGTACCGCCAGGCCCGGTCAGGCCGCCAGCGCCGCCAGGGCGCGGTCCATCGCGGCGTTGAACTCCTCCGGCGTCAGCGTCAGCCGGGACTTGACGTCCCGGCTCCACTGGTCGGCGAGAACCTCGGCGGCGCCCGCCTCGACGCCGTCGAGCGCCGCGTCGGCCAGATCGGACGGCGCGATCTTGTCGACGGGCCAGCCGGCTGACATGTCGGTGTCGGCCAGGCCGAGGTGCACCGCCGTCACGAGCGTGCCCTGGTCGGCGAGTTCCAGGCGTACGCCGTTGGTCATGGCCCAGGCGGCGGCCTTGGTCAGGTGGTACGCGCCGGCGCCCCTGGTCCCGAACCACGACATGGCGGAGAGCACGTTCACGATCGCGCCTCCGCCGTTGCGGGCGAGGGCCGGCGCGAACGCGCGGATCATCGTCAGGTGGCCGAGCACGTTGGTCTCCACCTCGTGTCGTACCGCCTCCAGCGAACCGGTCACCAGGTCGGTTCCGGTCTGGATGCCGGCGTTGTTGACGAGCAGCGTGACGTCCGGGGCGGCAGCGGCGACGGCCCGTACGGATGCGGGGCTGGTGATGTCGAGCGGCAGCGCCTCGACGCCGGGCAGGTCGACGGTCTCCGGCCGGCGGGCGGTCGCGTAGACCTTGCGGGCGCCGCGTTCGAGCAGGCGCTGGGCGAAGGCGCGGCCCAGGCCGCGGTTGGCGCCGGTGACGAGGGCTACCGAGTCGTTGATGTCCATGCCCGGTACGCTAAAACCTGACGTTGACGTCAGAGGCAAGTGTTGATCGCCGAAACCGGGGTGAGAGGAGCCACATGCCCGAGCCGCTGATCCGCATCGGTGAGGTGGCACGCGGCGCCGGTGTCTCGGTACGGGCCGTGCGCTACTACGAGGAGCAGGGCCTTCTCGTCCCCAGGCGCAGCCCGTCCGGCCAGCGCCTCTACCGGCCGGACACCGTCACGCTGGTGCGCTTCATCCAGCAGATGTACGCGGCGGGCCTGACCAGCAGCCGGATCGCCGAACTCCTGCCGTGCTGGGACTCCGGGCACACCGACCCCGGGCAGCGGGCCATGCTGCGCGCCGAGCGCGAGCGCATCCAGGCCAAGGTCGACGATCTCCGGGCCGCCCTGGACCGCCTCGACGAGGTCATCGCGATCACCGATTCGCACCCGTAGGCGCGATCGCCCGCGCAGGCCCGACGACAGACGCAAGGCGGAGAGTGGCACAGGAATCCTGGTCGCGTCGACCCGCCGGTTTCGTCGGTGGTGTCGGGCATGATCGCGTGCGCCGCCGCACGACGGCGGTCGACGAGCGGGATCACCGGGAGGCAGCGTGGGCGCATCGGGATGGACCTACTTCGTGGCGTACCAGCCGGATGCCCAGGCCGCCCTTGACGAACTGCGCCGGCAGGTCTTCGAGACCGGCGACTACTGGTGGGCGGCGCCGGGCGGGTTCGGTGCGTCCGCCGCCGACTTTCCGGACCGTCCCCGCAGCGAGGAGGAACTGTGGGCGGACGAGCGGGTACAGGAGTCCGGCACCCACTCCATCCTGGACATGTCGCGGGTGCTGACCGACGGCGAGGAGCCCGGCTTCGGGACGTTCCAGCGGGTGACCGAGGCCGAAGCGCTCGCACGTGTGGGCGTCGCCAGGCCGACCCGCGCGCACGTCGAGGCGCTCGCGCCGCTGGCCGAGCAGCGCTGGTTCGGCCGGTACGCCGTGCTGCACGACGAGGCGGGCGTCCCGAGCGAGATCTACTTCTGGGGGTTCTCCGGGGACTAGCGTGCCCGGCCGGCGAGCAGCCACCGCCGGACGGGCACCTCCAGCAGCACCCGTTCACTGTCCGGTGTGACCGGCTGCCGGATGTCCCAGCCGCCGTACTTCTCGGCGAACGCCGCCACGATCGCGGGCGGGAAGCCGGCACGGTGCAGTCGGGCGACGCCCTCCGCGACGACCGGGTGGACGCCGTCCTCCAGGGCGAGCGAGACGCGGGGGTCGGCCGCCACGTTGCGGGCCTTGACGCTGCGGCCCTCGCAGCCGATCCACCAGACGCCGTCGGCGTACACGAACCACACCGGCGTCATGTGCGGTGAGCCGTCCCGGCGCAGCGTGCAGAGCCAGACGTTGCGTTCGCGGGCGAGCCGGTCCTCGACGGCCGGGGGAACCGGTGCGGTGGGAGATGGGGCCATGCGACAAGTGGATCAGGTGCGCGCGGAGGAGCGCCACCGGCTCACTCGCAGATCCGCCACTCCCCGTCCTCCTTGACCATGGGGAACGACTGCGTCACGTTGGTCCCGACCGCCGGGGTGAACCGGATGGTCGTCGACCCGCTCACCCGGCCGTTGTTGTTCGACACGTTGAGCCCGGTGATCTCGTAGCCGGTGAACTCCGGCTGGGAGGACTGCTGCCGGGTGAAGTCCGCCTCGCTGACCCGGTCGCGTACCCGGGAGCAGAGCTGCCGGTACGCGGCGGGATAGTCGCGGTCGACGATCGCCTCGGCGTAGGTCTGCGCTGTGGAGCGCGCCGGCCCGGTGGCTTCCTGCACGACCCGGAAGAGGAAGAAGCCGCCGAGCACACCGCCGGAGCAACAGATCGCCAGCACCACGCCGAGCACGATGAACAGGGTTCGCTTGGACTTCTTCGGCGGCACCATGGCCGGCTGGTATGCCATACCCGGCAGGGTAGGAGACGCCGGCAACCGTAAACCGGAGGCCGCGGCTCCGCTTCTCGGCGGGGCGCTGAGCCTCGGCTGCTTTACGCCGGAGCGAAACTCGTCAAGCACCAAGGGTGACCAGTACCCACAAACCGTGTTATTCTCCGGCGTCAATCTATGCCGCGCGGACCCGGCCGGGTCGCTGCCGGAAGGACATCCCCCCGATGCCGGTCGCTGCCGCCACGTCTCTGCCCGGGTCCACCCAGGCCCGGCCGGCGGCTGAGGCGTTCACGCTGATCTTCACGACGCTTCCCGCGCTACTGCGACTCACCTGCGGTCTGGTCGGCGCGGTGGTCGCGCTGTCGGTGCGGACGCCGCCGGTGCGGGTGGCGCTGCTGATCCCCGCTGTCGTCGTCCTCACCGTCTGGTCGGTCTGGTACGCCTGGCGGGCGTTCCGGCACGGCATCGACGGGCCGCTGGTGGCCGGCGACGTCGCGCTCACCACCGCCGCCGCGCTCGCCGTCCCGTGGCTGGTCGCGCCGGAGGTGCTGCCGGGCGAGGCGAGCTGGATCGCGGTGCTGGCCAGCTCGACGGTGATCAACACGCAGGCCACCGCGCCGGCCCGCTGGTCGGTGCCGGCCGGGCTGCTGGTCACCGCCGCGTACGTCACCGGCACCACGCTGGCCGGCAACCCGGTCGAGGCGCGGGCGCACGCCGGGACGCTGCTGGTGCAGACCGGAAGCGCGGCGGTGATGACAGCGGTGATGCGCCGCCGGATCGCCCGCGCCGACGCCGCGTTCGCCGACTACCAGCGGCTGTCCCACGAGGCGGTGGTCGCGCGCGCCGCCCGCGAGGACGAACGGCGGCAGAACCGCGACCTGCACGACACCGTGCTGGGCACGCTCACCATGGTCGGCCTCGGCGCGGTACCCGACTCGGCGACGTTGCGCGAGCGGTGCGCGCACGATCTGCGTACCCTGACCGCCCTGGCGGGCGCGCGGTCCGCGACCGCGGCCGGCGAGGCCGACCTGGACGAACGGCTGCGCCAGGTGCTCGCCGGAACGCCCGGGCCGGCGGTGACCGCGACGCTCGCGCCCTGCCGGCTGCCGGCGGAGGTCGCCACGGCGCTCGCCGACAGCGCCGCCGCCGCGCTCGCGAACGTGGCGCGGCACGCACCCGGCGCGACCGCGTCGCTGCGTCTGGCCCGCGAGGGCGGCGCCGTCGTGGTCGAGGTGGTCGACGACGGTCCGGGCTTCGACCCCGCCACGGTCCCGGCCCACCGGTACGGGCTGCGCGAGTCGATCCACGGGCGGATGACCACTGTGGGTGGACGCGCGCTGGTGACCTCCGCCCCTGGCGCGGGCACCCGGATTCGGCTGGAGTGGTCCGATGGCGACTGAGTCGGGTGCGGCGGTGGCCGCCGACTCCGTGCTGCGTCCCCTTCCCCGGCCGCGGGTGGCGACGCGCCCCGGACCGGCCACCGCACCGCCGGAGGCGCACGCGGTGGCCGACGCCTCCGACGGGGGCGCGCGGATCGCCGCCATCGTCATCGCGGCGGCCTGGCACCTGGCGATCGCGCTGCCGGCCGTGTTGCGGGCGGGACCGGGAATGGCCTTCCCCGCCGTGGTGGCGGTGGGCTGGCTGGTGACCGCGCTGATCGGGGTCTGGGCCGGCGTACTACTGCTGCGCGGCGAACTGCCCCCGGCCCGGAGCCTGGCCGCGGCGCTGCTGGTGGTCGACGCGGCGGTCGTCGCGGGCGCCGGCGAGCGCTTCCTGTTCAGCACCGCCAACTGGGTGTGGGGCGGTCTGGCGTGGTTCTTCCTGCTGGCGCTCTGGCGGCGGCCGGTGCGCTGGCTGCTGGTCATGCTCGCCGCGCACGGCGCGATCGCGGTGACCGCGGTGGTGCTGTACGGCGCGACCGCGTCGGCCGATCTGAGCCGGGCCACGATGTACGTTTACGGCACCTCCACCCTGCCGGTGGCGGTCTTCGTCGGCGCGGCGGCGCTCACCGCGCAGGCCCGGGCCCGGGCCGCCACCGCGGCGGCGGCGCTGGCCGTGGCGGCGGAGCGGGAGGCGGCCGAGCGGGCCCGCACCGAGCGCCAGGAACGGCTCGCTCTGGTCAGCGGCACCGCCGAGGAGGTGCTGGCCGAGCTGGCGGCGGGCGACGCCGACCCGGCCGACCCGGCGGTGCGGCGGCGGGCGGTGCTGGCCGCGGCCCGGCTGCGCCGGCTCATCGCCGAGTCCGACGACGTGCCCGACGCGCTGCTGCACGAGCTGCGCGCGGCGGCCGACCTGGCCGAACGCAACGGGCTGCCGATCGACCTGGTGGCGGTCGGCACGCCACCGGAGCTGCCGGTGGAGATCCGGCGCGGGCTGGCCGACCCGCTCACGGCAGGGCTCGCCGCGGCCGAGGGCTGGGCGCGGCTGACAGTGGTCGCGGGACCGGACGAGGTGGTGGTCAGCCTGGTGACACCGGACCACGACGGCCCGGACGAGACGACGACCGGTGGGGGCGGACCGGTGGAACACCTGCACGAGCGGGACGGGGAGATCAGATGGACGCAGACCCGCTGGCGGCGGACGTGAACGCCGGGTGGCCGATCGGGGTGGCGATCGTGGACGACCATCCGGTGGTGATCGACGGGGTGCGGGCCTGGCTGGCCGGCGAGCCGCGGTTGCGGGTGGTGGCCACCGGCGACGACCCGGACGAGGTGCTGCGGGCCGCGCCCGACGCCGAGGTGGTGCTGCTCGACCTGCGCCTGCACGGCCGGATGGTGCTGGACAAGCTGGCCGAGCTGAGCGCGGCCGGGCGCCGGGTGGTGGTCTACTCCGAGCACAGCGACCCGCCGACCATGCTGGCCGCGCTGGACGCGGGCGCGGTGGCGTTCCTGGCCAAGCACGAGGGACGCGAGCACTGTGTGGGCACCGTGCTGGCGGCGGCGCAGGACCGGCCGTACGTGCCGCCCGCGCTGGCCGGCGCGATGGTCGGCGACGCCCGGCCGGATCGTCCGGCCCTGTCGGACAAGGAGCGCGAGGCGCTGCTGTTGTGGTTCCAGTCGATGTCGAAGGCGTCGGTGGCGCGCCGGATGCAGATCAGCGAGCACACAGTGAAGCAGTACGTCGACCGAGCGCGGATCAAGTACACCCGAGCGGGGCGTCCGGCTGCCACGAAGGCGGCCCTGCTCGCCCGCGCGATCGAGGACGGACTCGTCCGACCGGAAGATATCGGCATCTACCGGTCGCAGGCGTCGGCCGACCGGCCGACCCCCTAACAGGTGTCATGACAATCACCCTACGAATCCGGCAGGCTCCCTGATACCGCCAACCGTCACCGGGAGGTCGTACCGTGCCGGAGGACGCCGCACCCTTCTTCGTCGGACCGCATCGGTTCGACGCCGACGCCGACCCCACCCGTCCCGTGCTGGACCGGCGTTACGCGCTGGTGCCCGAGCCGGGTGAGCGCATACTCGGGCATCAGTTGCTGCGGGTCGCCGGTCACCTGCTGGGCCCCACCGAGGACGTCCGCTGCTGGGCGCTGCCCGCGCCGGCGACGATCACCGTGACCGACCGCCGGCTGGCGTACGTCTGCAGCGGTTCCGAGTTGTCAGTGGTCCCCGGGCAGGACAGCCGGACGGGTGCCCGGCACCGGCGCCCGGTCCGGCTGTCCCGCCTGGTCAGCGGTCAGATCCGCTGGCAGTGGCCGTCCCGGCTGGAACTGGTCGATCACGGCGGCGGCACAGCCGAGCTGCGCGTGGTCTGCGACGCGCTGCGCACCATCCGGCAGCCGGCGCTGGCACTGACCGGCCCGGTCGGGCCGGTCGCCGGGCTGGCCCGGCAGGTCCGCCGCGCGGTGGCCGGATACCGCCTGGCCAACC
Source organism: Micromonospora sp. CMU55-4 (assembly GCF_011602315.1). NCBI lineage: Bacteria > Bacillati > Actinomycetota > Actinomycetes > Micromonosporales > Micromonosporaceae > Micromonospora > Micromonospora sp. CMU55-4. The sequence goes on along the minus strand of NZ_JAAOLH010000011.1, from coordinate 131,688 downwards.
CCGATCTGGTCGACCTCTCACCGCCGGAGCGGGACGTGCTCGCCACCCGGGTCGCCGCCTCCCCCGGCCCGATGCTCGGCACGGTGACGCTGCCGGGCTCGCTGCCGGTGGAGTTCCTGTCCCGCGACGACTACTACCGTCCGCCGGTGGCCGAGGCGTCGCCGTGGGCGCTGTCCGACGTCCCGGCCCGCGACCAGCCCGGTTCCGCCTGCTGACCCTCCCCCGAGCGCGCATCCTCTGCGGCATGGAGGTGCATCCTTGCGCGGTGCGGCTGTCCTCAGTCGGCGGAACAGGTGAGCGTTCTCGGCGGCCCTTTCCTCGTATGTGCGTGGTGGGCGGCCGAAGATCTCGGCAACGGAGGGGCGTTGCGTGAGACTCCACTCGCTCAGTTCGGCCGGGCGCGCACCGCACTCCTGGAGGGCACACCACCAGATGAGACGAACGTACTACGTCATGGGATCTGTGTAGATCTTGGTACGAAAGGGCCCTCATGGGGGCCTTTTCGTACCAAGATCTACCGAGCCGAGCCGAGCCGAGCCGAGCCGAGCCGAGCCGAGCTGCGGACCGCGGGGGTCAGGAGGCGCTGCGGGTGCGGCGCTCGGAGCGGTCCAGTTCGACCGCCTCCTCCGGCGTGGGCGCGCTGCCGCCCAGGTGGGCCGGCTGCCACCAGGTGTCGTCCGGGCCGGACGGCTGGTCCGGGTACTCCCGCTGGGCCCGGTCGACGAGCGCCGACAGCCGGGTACGCAGGTCGGCGGTCATGACTGTGGCGTCCGGGTAGGCGGCCGGGTCCATCGGATCGCCGACGATGATGGTGATCGGCGTGTGCCGGCGGGTGAGCGTGCGCGGGCGGCCCTTGGTCCACAGGCGCTGGGTGCCCCAGAGCGCGACCGGCAGCAGCGGCACGCCGGCTTCCTGCGACATCCGGGCCGCGCCGTTCTTGAGGTCCTTGACGACGAAGGAGCGGCTGATCGTCGCCTCCGGGAAGACGCCGACCACCTCGCCGCGGCGCAGCGCGCTCACCGCGGCGGCGTACGAGCCGGCGCCGGCGGCCCGGTTGACCGGGATGTGCTTCATGCCGCGCATGAGCGGCCCGGAGACGCGGTGCCGGAAGACGCTGTCCTTGGCCATGAAGCGGACCAGCCGCTTGGCCGGGTGCGCGCCGTAGCCGCAGAAGATGAAGTCGAGGTAGCTCACGTGGTTGGATGCGAGCACGGCGCCGCCGGTGGGCGGCACGTGCTCGCTGCCGGACACGTCGAGGCGCAGGTCGAGGAGCCGGAACATCGTCTTCGCGGCGGTGATCACGGGTGGGTACACGAGTTCCGACATGGCGAAACTTTACCCCGGGTAGGTTACGCGACCGTAGGGCCGACTGCCCTCGGCAGACCGGACCCGCGTACCGGGGGCGGTGTCCGCCGCGTTCCTGGACAACGTCCTGCCCGCCGTCGCGGGCGACTAGGTTCGAGGCATGCCCGACCTCGCCGCGATCGTCATCCACTGCCGCGACCCGTACCTGCTCGCGCCGTTCTGGAGCGCGGTCACCGGGCTGCCGGTGGTCGAGGAGGACCGGGTGAAGCTCGCCGAGGGCACGCTCGCCCCGGCCGAGGCGGTGCTGCTGCGCGACCCGCACGGCCGGCGGCCGGACCTGTGGATCAGCCCCGCCGCCGAGCTGCCCGCGCCCGGCCGGATCCACCTCGACCTGGTCGGCGACGCCGAGGAGCGGGCCGCCGTGCTGGAGGCGGGCGCGACAGTGGTACGCGAGCTGCCGCGCTGGACCGTGCTGGCCGACCCGGAGGGCAACGAGTTCTGCCTGCTGCCGCCGGACGAGGCGCACACCGCGCGTCCGCCCGGGCACTGACTCATTCGGCCAGCTCGTCGAGGTCGAGCCGGCCCCGGGCGAACGCGTCCACCCGGCCCCAGCGGCCCGGGATGTCCAGCACCTCGATGCGTCCCATGCCCATCGGCAGGCGCGGGTCCACCGCCAGGTGCCCCTCGTGCGGCTCCAGGCCCAGCATGGTGCGGATCAGCAGCAGCGGCGCGCCGGTGGACCACGCCTGCGGACTGCACGCGGTCGGGTACTCCACCGGGAACTTCGTCAGCTCCCGCTGGTAGCCGCCGAATGCCTCGGGCAGTCGGCCGTCGAAGTAGGCGGCCGCGTCGAGGATGCCGTTGGCCACGGTGGCCGCCTCCTCGTTGAAGCCGTACCGGCGCAGGCCCCAGGCGACGAACGAGTTGTCGAACGGCCAGATCGTGCCGTTGTGGTAGCCGATCGGGTTGTAGCGGACCTCGCCCTCGGCCAGCGTCCGCACCCCCCAGCCGGACCAGAGCCGGGGCCCCACCAGGTGCTCGGCGACACTCGACGCCCGTTCCTCGTCCACGATCCCGCTCCACAGCAGGTGGCCGATGTTGGAGCTGAGCACGTCGCACTGGCGCCCGTCCGGGTCCAGCGCGAGCGCGTAGAAGCCGCGGTCGGCGACCCACCAGTCCTGGTTGAAGCGCCGCTTCAGCTCCGCGGCCTCGCGTTCGAGCTGGTCGGCGTACGTGTGGTCGCCCCAGAACACCCGGGCCAGCCGGGCCGCGCGCATCTTCGCGTCGTACGCGTAGCCCTGCACCTCACAGGTGGCCCGGGGAAACGGCGGCAGCGTGCCGTCGGCGTACGAGATGGAGTCCCACGAGTCCTTCCAGCACTGGTTCTCCAGGCCGGTGTCGGTGTTGCGCCGCTCGTACCAGATGTAGCCGTTGCCGATCAGGTCGGCGTACTTGTCGATCCACCTCAGCGCGGCCCGGCACTCCAGTTCCAGCTCCTTGACCAGCGCCCCGTCGCCGGTCCACCGCTCGTACTCGTCGAGCAGCACCACGAACAGCGGGGTGGCGTCCACCGAGCCGTAGTACGGCGAGTGCGGCTGCTCCTCGAACGCGGCGGTCTCGCCGTAGCGCATCTCGTGCAGGATCCGGCCCGGGTCCTCGTCCCGGAAGTCGTCGAACCGGGTGCCCTGCAGCGCGGCGAGGATCCGCAGCGTGGTCTTCGACATCTCCGGCGCGAACGGCAGCACCTGCAGGCAGGTGAGGATGCTGTCCCGGCCGAACATGGTCATGAACCAGGGCAGGCCGGCCGCGGGCAGCGTCTGCCCGCCGAGCGACAGCGGCGAGAAGCGCAGCGCAGCGAGGTCGACCAGGCTCCGCCGGTAGGTCGCGGCGAGATCTTCGTGCTCGCTGTTCAGTTTCGGGGCCCGGCTGATCCACTCCTCCAGGTCGTGCTGGAGCGCGAGCCGCTCGACGCCGTGGGCGCGCAGCCCGATCCGCAGGTCCCGGCCGCCGGGACCGATGGCGAACGTCTGCACGTCGATGACGGCGTCCCACTGCTCGTTGGGTTCCAGCCGCAGGCTCCAGGCGAAGCCGCGCTGGTCGTAGCGGGCCGGCTGGTTGGCGGAGACGACGGTCTCGCGCCGGAAGTTGCCCCGCCGGTAGCCCAGGCGCAGCCGGTCCGACTCGGCCTCGGCGTACAGCTCGCCCTTCTTGTTAAGGATCTCGTCCTTGATCTGGAAGAGGTCGGCGAAGTCGGACCCGGCGTCCATCCGGACCTCCAGGTCGACCGCCTTCTCGTCGTGGTTGAGGATGGTCAGCGTCTCCCGGAAGCTGCCGCCCACCGCCCGTTCCCGGATCACCGACAGCTTCGCGTCGATGTAGTGCGTGGCCATGCCGGGCACCAGGAAGAACCGGGCCTCGTAGTACTGCAGGTCGTCGTAGGACAGGACGTTGAGCCGCTCGCCGTTGACGGTGAGCACCCACTTCGACAGGTAGCGCGTGTCGAGCGAGAAGAGACCCGTCGGCTCGTTCGGGGTGGCCTCGATGTCGCCGCTGTCCTCGCTGACCACGAACGTGTTGCCGTCCAGGATGCGGACGGTGTTCTGCCCGGGCATCAGGCGCCCCTCCCACCGAACGTGTGACGTGGTCCCCGGGAGTCCGGCGGACCGGGGAAGACCCGCTCGACCTGCAACACCAGCCGGAGGTCGCCGACGACAGTCATGTCGCCGCGCAGCAGCGCCGCGATGGCGTTCTCCTCACCGCCGACCAGCTCGGCGAAGAGGCGCGGCTCGGTGCCGACCACGGTGTCCGCCTCGCCGTCCTCCTGCCGGACCCGCAGGTTGCCCCGTTCTATCTCCAGCAGCCAGTGCGTGGTGTGCGGGCCCTCGTGCAGGTCGAAGCGCAGCGTTCCGGATGTCTTGACCAACAGGGGCTCGAACCCCCGCCGGTCCAGGTCCTCGAAGAATCTTGTGGCCATGTCCACCATCCGGGCGACTCCTCCCGCGTTCCGCGGTCTTCCGTCCGGGATGCGGTGTCCCCACCCGTTCCGCGGTCAACCTCGCCCGATCCGGGTGACCGCCGCGTCGCCTGCGTGACGCGGAACGCCGGCCCCCGAACCGGGAGCCGGCGTCACCGCGACGGTCAGGTCAGTTGTTGGGGTCGTCGGCGCTGATGTCCGCGAGCACCGACTGGGGTTCCCGCTCGACCGCCAGGTCACCCATGGAGATGAGGCCGATCAGCCGGCCGTCCTCGACCACCGGGAGCCGGCGGACCGCGTACGTGCGCATCAGGTCGGCGGCGGCCACCGCGTCGTCGTACTGGCTCACCGTCACCACGTCCTTGCTGGTGATCTGGTTGAGCCGGGTGGAGGTGGGATCCATGTCCTCGGCCACGCCCCGCACCGTGATGTCCCGGTCCGTGACGATACCGACCACGTTGTCGCCGTCGGTCACCACCACGTCGCCGATGGCGCTGTCGCGCATCTCCTGCGCCGCGGCGGTGAGCGTGTCGTTGCCGTCCATCGTCACCAACCGGGTCGTCATGAACTCTCCGACCGTTGTCATGGTGCTCCCCTCTCGGTGTCGGCACGGCGGTCTACCCGCCGCCCGAGGCGGGGTAACGCGGGGCGTCACCGCCGGTGGCGCAGGCGCCGGCGCAGGTCGTAGAAGCCGTTGCTGGACAGCCCGTAGAAGATCGGCAGCAGCAGGAGCACCACGAGCGCCACCGGCACGCTCAGGAACACGGCCACCAGACCGGCGATCGCGTACGCGAGGACGCCGAGCAGCGCCCGGACGCGTTCGGCCTCGAAGAAACGGGCGGGGACGTGCGGCTCCAGCAGTTCCGGGTGCCGGCTCAGGTAGTGGTAGAGCCACAGCCACGTGATCGACAGGATCACGCCGACCAGCCCGTACGCGGACACCGCGACCCGCTCGTCGAAGACGTCGCCCTCCTCCACCGCGCGGGAGACGAGCGCGGTGACGAACGGCAGCAGCGCCACGCTGAACAGCACGCCGAGGTTGGCCCAGTGCAGTCCCCGGTCGGCGCAGCGGACCCGGTGGAACGTCCCCTTGTGGTTCAGCCAGTTGACCGCCACGTACAGGTAGGACGTGACGTAGGCGAGGTAGACCGGCCACTGGTCGAGCAGCGCGCGCAGCATTCCGCCCGGCGCCGTCTCGGGCACCCGCAGGTCGAGGACCAGCAGCGTGATGACGATGGCGAAGACCGCGTCGCTGAACCCGATCGCCCGGCCCGTGTCCGAACGCATCCCGGCGGCCTCGGTGTCCCCTTCGGCCGTCATCGGCACCTCCGCCCTGCCGGCGCGCGGGGCGGCCGGCGACCCGGCGGGCATACCCGCTGAGCGGATGTCCGTGCCGGGTGGCCCGGCACGGACGCCCGCAGGGTCAGCGCTCGGCGGCGACCAGTTCGGCGAGCTGCACGGCGTTCAGCGCCGCGCCCTTGCGCAGGTTGTCGTTGGCGCAGAACAGCGCGAGCCCGTGCTCGACGGTCTCGTCGGCCCGGATCCGGCCGACGTACGTCGGGTCCTGGCCGGCCGCCTCCAGCGGCGTGGGCACGTCGCGCAGCGCCACGCCGGGCGCGCCGTCGAGCAGCTCGCGGGCCCGGGCCGGGTCGATCGGGCGGGCGAACCGGGCGTTGATCTGCAACGAGTGGCCGGTGAAGACCGGGACGCGCACACACGTTCCGGAGACCTTCAGCCCGGGGATCTCCAGGATCTTGCGGCTCTCGTTGCGCAGCTTCTGCTCCTCGTCGGTCTCGAACGAGCCGTCGTCGACGATCGAGCCGGCGAGCGGGAGCACGTTGAAGGCGATCGGGCGGGCGAACGAGCGCGGCGCCGGGAACTCCACCGCACCGCCGTCGAAGGCCAGCCCGGCGGCGTCCCCGGCCACCTTGCGGACCTGCTCGTCCAGTTCCGCCACGCCGGCCAGGCCGGCGCCGGAGACCGCCTGGTAGGTGGCGACGACGAGGCTGACCAGCCCGGCCTCGTCGTGCAGCGGACGCAGCACCGGCATGGCGGCCATCGTGGTGCAGTTGGGGTTCGCCACGATGCCCTTCGGGCGGTCGGCGATCGCGTGCGGGTTGACCTCGGCGACCACCAGCGGCACCTGCGGGTCCATCCGGAACGCCGAGGAGTTGTCGATCACCACGGCGCCGGCCTCGGCGACCCGGGGAGCCAGCTCCTTCGCGGTGGCCTTGCCCGCCGAGAAGAGCACGATGTCCAGGCCGCGGTAGTCCGCGGTGGCCGCGTCCTCGACGGTGACCTCGCCGTCGCGCCAGGGCAGCGTGCGCCCGGCCGACCGGGCCGAGGCGAACAGGCGCACCTGCTCCGCCGGGAACTCGCGCTCCGCCAGCACCTGCCGCATGACGCCACCGACCTGACCGGTGGCTCCCACAATGCCGATCCTCATGCCCGCGAGGCTACCCAGCCGGGCGGTGCGGGTGGGAAACGTTTCCCACCGCGCGGATGCGGGGCGACGGGAATCACAGGCCCGCCGCCCCGTCCGGTCACGTGTGGTCGAGCACCTCGCCGAGACCGCTGGCGACCAGCTCGTCCCGGATGACCGCCGCGTCCCCCTCGATCACCATGGTCAGCGACTCGGGGTGCAGGTAGGTCGCCGCGGCGGCGGAAACGTCCTCGACGGTCGCCGCGAGCAGTTGCTCCCGCAGCCGCGCGTGGTAGTCGTCCGGCAGGTCGTGCACGACCAGCGTGGTCAGGGCCGCGGCGATCGCGCGCGGGCTCTGCAGCTCGACCGAGAGCTGGCCGGCCCGCCAGGAGCGCGCCACCTCCAGCTCGTCCTCGGTGACCCCGGTCAGCTGGGTACGCGAGATCTCGCCCACCGACTCGACGAGCGCCGGGGCGGTCACCGCGGTCTGCACGCCGGAGCTGACCGCGAACCGCCCGAACCGCCGGGACGAGGCGAAGTCGCCCCGGATCCCGTACGTGTAGCCGCGCACCTCGCGAATCAGGTGGTTGAGCCGGGACGTGAACGCGCCGCCGAGCACGGTGCCGGCGAGCGTCATCGGCACGTGGTCCGGGTGGGCGCGGTGCGGGGACGGGTGGCCCAGCCGCAGCGTGGACTGCACCGAGCCGGGCCGGTCCACCAGAATGATCCGGCGCTGCCCGGTCAGCGGCACGTCGATCGGGCCGCCGCGTTCCACCGGGCCGCCGCCGGCGCCGGCGAACGCCGTCGCGGCGAGCGCGTCCAGGTCGATCCGCTCCAGGTCACCGGCGACGATCAGGGTGCCGGGGCGGATGAACCACTCGGAGTGGAAGACGGTGACGTCGTCCACCTCCAGCGCGGCCACGCTGTCCGGGTCGCCGTAGAGCGGGCGGCCCCACCGGTGCTGCGCGCCGAACAGCTCGGCCCGCAGCACCGCGTCGGCGCGCGGGCCCGGGTTGGCCCAGTCCATCCGCAGCGCCGTCGCCTCGTCGTCGCGGACCCGGCGCACGTCGGCCGGGTCGAGCCGGGGCGTACGGACCGCCTCGGCGAGCAGCTCCACGGCGGCGGTCAGCCGGTCCACCGGCACCTGCACGCTCACCTGGAACGAGTCCCAGTCCAGCCCGGTCGACAGCTCGGTGCCGAGCGCCTCGATGGCCAGCGCGTACGCGGTGGCGTCCCGCTGCGCGGTGCCCTCCTCCAGCGCCTTGGCCAGCACCGCGCCGAGCCCTTCCTTGCCGACCGGCTCCCGGCCCGCGCCGCCGTCGAGAAGCAGCAACGCGACGGCGAGGTTCTGCCCGGGCAGGTGCGCGGCGACCACCTGGCCGCCGGCCGCTGTCCGCCGGACCACCTGCGGGAACCGGTAGGCGCGGGCGGCGCCGGGGCCGGGACGGGTGGCGATCAGCGACATCACTTCTCCTCGGGCAGGTAGGTCAGGATCACCCGGTCGGCGGCGCCGAGCAGCTCGGCGGCCTGCTCGGCGATCTGCTCGGCGGTCACCGCGAGCCAGGCCGGCAGCCGGTCGGCCGCGCGGGCCGGGTCGCCGAACTGGGTGGCGTACCGGCCGAGCGTGTCGGCCCGCCCGTCGACAGTGGACATCTGCCGCCACCACATGGTGCTCAGCAGCGCCTTGGCGCGGTCCAGCTCGGCGGCGGTCACCGGCACCGTGGCCAGCTCGTCGACCACCTCGGCCAGCCCGTCGCGCAGCCGCTCGGCGCTCACTCCGGGGCGGGCCGTGGCGGTGGCGATCAGCGGGGCGGGCGCGTGTGCCAGGTCCACCCCGTACGCGCCGACGAGGTCCGGCTGGGCGATCCGCTCGCCGTCGGCCAGGCGCTGGTAGAGGCGGCTGCCCCGGCCGCTGCCGAGCACGGTGGCCAGCACCGTGGTCACGTCGTACCCCGGGGTGCCGAACGGGTGGGTGCGGTGCGCGACGTAGACGCGGGGGGCGGGCACGTCGGCGGTGACCGTCTCCACCGCCGGGCGGCCGGTGGCCAGCACGGTACGGCCGTCCGGCGCGGCCGGGATGTCGGCGCGCGCGGCGAGCCCGCCGAAGTACTTGTCGGCGAGCCCGAACACCTCGGCGGCGGTGGTGTCGCCGACCACGGTGAGGACGGCGTTGTTCGGCGCGTAGTAGGTGCTGTGGAACTCCTGGAAGGTGGCCAGGTCGGCGGCGTTCAGGTCGGCCATCGACCCGATCGTCGCGTGGTGGTACGGGTGCCCCGGCGGGTAGAGCAGCGGCAGCAGGCGCAGCCAGGCGTCGCCGTACGGCACGTTCTCGTAGCGCTGCCGCCGTTCGTTCTTCACCACGTCGCGCTGGTTGTCCAGCGTCTCCTGGGTCAGCGCCGGCACCAGCCCGCCCATCCGGTCGGCCTCCAGCCAGAGCGCCAGCTCCAGGTGCTCGGCCGGGACCGTCTCGAAGTAGTTGGTGCGGTCCGGGTTGGTGGTCGCGTTGAGCGAGCCGCCCGCGCCCTGGATCAGCTTCATGTGCTCGGTCTTCGCCACGTTCACCGAACCCTCGAACATGAGGTGCTCGAAGAGGTGCGCGAAGCCGGTCTGTCCGGCCGGCTCGTGGCGGGAGCCCACGTCGTACCAGAGGTTGACCGCCACGGCCGGGGCGGTGCGGTCCTCGCTCACCACCACACGCAGGCCGTTGTCCAGTCGGGTCGTCTCGATCGGCCAGGGGAAACCGCTGTCGGGCATGAGACGACGCTATCCGATCCCGGAGGCGGAAAGGTGACACGCGCGCCGGAGCATCGTCGGTGCGCGCCGGGGTACCCGTGCGGGCATGGCCGCCACCTCACCGTCCGCCGTCGAGCGCGCCGCCGCCGCGCTGGCCCGGCTCCGGCACGCCCGCCTGCTGCACCCGGCGGGGCGCACGTTCGGCGGCGAGGTCCGGATCTGGGGTACGCCGGGACCGCCGACCGGGGTGCCGCTGCTCGACCTGCCGGGCCGGTGGCCGGCCACGATCCGCCTCTCCAAGGGCGTGCCGACGCCGGGCGCCTGGCCGGACGTGCTGGGCGTGGCGGTACGGCTGCGCCGCGACCCGGAGCCGCCGGTGGACCTGCTGTTCAGTTCCAGCGGCGCAGCGCCGGTGCTGCGGAACCTGCCGCTGCCCCGGCGGCGCTTCACCGGGACGTACACGTCGATCATGCCGTTCCGGGCCGGCGGGCGACGGCTGTTCCTGGCCGTGCTGGCCGACCCGGAGTCACCCGACCTGGGCCGCGGCCTGGCCGAGGCGGGCGCGGCGGTGGCCGCCGACGAGCCCCGGCTGGTGCTGGCGGTGGCCTCGGCGGCAGGCCGGTGGCGGCCGTTCGGCGAGGTACGCCTCGACGGCGAGCGCGGCGCCGCCGAGGACGCCGCGCTCGCCTTCGATCCGATCGGCAACGTGCCGCCGGGGTTGCGCCTGGCCGGCCCGCTGGCCCGGTTGCGGAACGACAGTTACCGGGGTTCCCGCCGGGCCCGGGGCGCGACGCTCAGTCGGGCGGCTCGACGGGGGTGACGGTCTGCTCGGACGTGCGGTGCTCCAGCACCGTGTCGGGGGCGGCGTTCTGGTCCGCCTCGCGGATGTCGGACTCGGTGAGGATCGCGTCGGCCTGCGCCTCGGCGTCGTCGCTGCCCGCCGCCGCCTCCTCCGGCAGCAGATGCGCTCGGGACTCGATCCGTTCCTGGTCACTGGGGTCATGGCTGGTGGTCATGCCGATCACATACCCCGCGTTCCGCACTTCGGAACGACAGCGGGCTTTCCGGCGCGCGTCGGGTACGCTGGCCGACGTGACGCGGTCGTATCGATGGTTTAGGCAGCCGGCTGGAGGAGCCGGTGACTCGACCATGAGCTGACGTCACTTACCTCTTCGAGCCGGCCGGGCAGGGATTCTTTTCCCTGCCCTTTCGTATGCGAGCAGCCGGCTCGATCCCCCGGACCCGGCACGGGGGCACGGTCGGCGGAAGGAATCCCCACCGTGACCACGTCCCAGGACGCCCATCGGGTCATCGACCAGCGCATCGACCGTGTGGTGCCGCTGACCACCCCGGCCCTGCTGCACCACCACCTGCCACTGGACACCCCGCTGGCCGAGGCCGTCGTGGCGGGCCGGCGTGCCGTCGGCCGGGTGCTGGACCGCGCCGACGACCGGTTGCTCGTCGTCGTCGGCCCGTGCTCCGTGCACGACCCGGCCGCCGCCCTGGAGTACGCGGGCCGGCTGCGCGAGGCCGCCGCGCAGGTCGCCGACGACCTGCTCGTGGTGATGCGCGTCTACTTCGAGAAGCCGCGCTCGACGGTGGGCTGGAAGGGCCTGATCAACGACCCGGCGCTGGACGGCTCCGGCGACGTGAACACCGGTCTGCGTACCGCGCGGGCGCTCCTGCTCGACGTGCTGCGCCTGGGTCTGCCAGTGGGCTGCGAGTTCCTCGACCCGATCACCCCGCAGTACATCGCCGACACGGTGGCCTGGGGCGCGATCGGCGCGCGGACGGTGGAGAGCCAGGTGCACCGGCAGCTCGCCTCCGGGCTGTCCATGCCGATCGGCATGAAGAACCGCCCCGACGGCAGCATCGCCACCGCCGTGGACGCGATCCGGGCGGCCGGTGTGCCGCACGTCTTCCCCGGCATCGACGTCTCCGGCACGCCGGCGATCATGCACACCCGGGGCAACGCGGACGGGCACCTGGTGCTGCGCGGCGGGGGCGGCCGGCCGAACTACGACGCGGAGTCGGTGGCCGGGGCGCTGGAGCTGTTGCGGGCCGCGGGCCTGCCGGAGCGGGTCGTGGTCGACGCCAGCCACGCCAACAGCGGCAAGGACCACCGCAACCAGCCGCTGGTCGCGGCGGACGTGGCGGCCCAGCTCGCCGCCGGTCAGCGCGGGATCGTCGGCATCATGCTGGAGAGCTTCCTGTCGCCCGGCCGGCAGGACCTGGACCCGACCCGGGAACTGGCGTACGGCCAGTCGGTCACCGACGCCTGCATCGGCTGGGACACCACGGCCGAGGTGCTGGAGCACCTGGCGCAGGCCGTCCAGGCCCGCCGGGCCACGCTTGCGGCACGGGCCTGAGCGGGGTTGGGGCGAGTTTGACCGGTTCGGCGCCGGGTAGGTGGTCGGCGTGACCGATGACGCGCCCGTGACCGAGCAGCCGGACACCCGGCCGCTCGACGACCTGCTCGACGACATCTACCACGGCCAGGAGCGGATCACCCAGGCGGACATCTACCGCCGGGCGGTGGCCGCCGAACTCCCCGCGGAGCTGCTCACCCGGATCGCCGCGCTCCCCCAGGGCGAGTACGCGGCGGACGAGGCGGCCGATCTGCTGGGCGGCACGGTCGCCTGAACCCCCGGAAGACGAGAGGACGCGACATGACCGACCGCAACCCCGAGCACGAGCACCTGGCGGCGCTCGGCCAGCCCCCGGAGGGCGTCGACACGCTGCCGGAGCCGGACTTCGCCAACGAGCACGAGCGCACCGCTGTGGACCGGGACATCGTCACCGGGGAGGACGAGGAGGAGCGGGAGCCGGAGGCGTCGCGCGGCTGGGCCGGCGAGGACCACGGCACCACCCCCACCTGACCGTGGGGGACGCGCGAAAAGGGGGCCGGCGCACACCGGCCCCCTTTTCGTGTCCGCATCCCTCACGCCTCGTGGTGACCGCCCTCGGCCGCCTGCTGGGCGACCGCGTACCCCATCTGGAGGAAGTCGGAGGCGGCCACCGCGGTCAGCGCGGTGGCGACCAGCCGGGTCAGCCGGGGCGCCAGCACCAGCCCGCCGGTGAGCCCGGTGGCGACCCAGACCGCCAGGCAGAACGGGCAGCTGACCAGCTCGCCGAGCGCGTGCCGGGTGGGGCTGCCCTCGTCGCGGACCTGCTCCATCACCTCGCCGCTGCCGATCGGGTGGTCGTAGCGGGTGAACGGCGCCCGCAGCGGGCTGGTGATCGCGTCCTTGGACAGCAGCCGGCTGAGCTTGTGCGTGGCGATCGAGAGCAGCACCACGTCCGCCGGCGTGGGCCGCTCGGGCACCGGCCGTCCGGTCGCCCGGACCAGGCCGACGAGCGCGGCGGTCACGCCCGCGTACGTGCCCATCGCCTTCAGGTAGCCCTCCAGCGGCCGGTGCTCGTGCGGCGCGTACGCCTGGCGCAGGCGCGCCACCTTCTGCTTCAGGCCACTCCCGGTCAAGCCGGCCTCCTCGTGCTCGTCGTGCGGGCCGGGCTCATCCGGCGGTCAGGTTGTCGGCCACCTCGCGGTCGAGGTTGGCCAGGATCTCGTCGGCCAGGTCGTGGTCCGGGCCGGCCAGGTCGAGCCGGACCCGGGCGCCGCCCGCGTCGGCCGGTTCCACGTCGATCTCGGCGGACCAGTCCGCGGCGCTCCACCGGGCGCGCATGTCGTCGGCGTCGACGACCTCGACCCGGCAGGTGCCGGAGTTGCGCAGCCGCTCGGGCAGCCAGGCCGAGGAGCGGTCCGGATCAGTGGCGGTGTTGAACACCACCTCCGGGGGCGCGGACATGCCGCGCTCGGCGTGGCTGCCCATCAGGCGTCCCGCAGCCGGCTCGGGTCGACCTCCCGGCCGGGGTGCCGGGCCAGGTACTCCGTCTCCAGTTCGGCGGTGCGCCGCAGGTGGTTGGCGAGCGCCGAGTCGGTGGCGTGGCGCAGCGTGTCCAGCCGGGTGCGGTGCAGGCTCTGCATCTCCCGGACCAGGTCCTCGTCGCCCAGCTCCACCGGGTCCACCCCGAGCTGCTCGCCGTCGACGGTGCGGGCGTGATCGCCGTCCCACTCCGCGACCCGCTGTTCCGGGCTCGCGTCCCGGCGTACCGATTCGGTCATCGTCGCCCCCTCGTCTCGTTCGGGTTGGCACCTGTTCGGATGCCCAGCGGGCGTGCCACCAAACCACCGCCCGGACTACGACGCCGTGTCGGAGACGCCCGGGGAGTCCCGGTACTCTCGTGGGCATGGAACGGCTCTGGACACCGGCGTGGATCGTCCGCCACGTGGCCATGGTCGTGCTGGTGGCGGGTTGCCTCGGGATGGGCTGGTGGCAGGTCACCCGCGCCGCCGGGGGCAACGCGATCAGCTTCGGTTACGCGATCGAGTGGCCGGTGTTCGCCGGTTTCGTGATCTTCGTCTGGTGGCGGGAGGTCCGCCAGACGCTGCGGGCGACGCCGCCGGGCGACGCGCAGCCGACGGCCGATCCGGCGCCGTCGGCGGCCGCCGGCGCCGAGCCGGCCGTCACCACCCCGGCGGTACGCCGCCCGGTGCGCGTCGTGCGGACGCCGGCCGCCCCGGCCGACGGGGCGGACGACGCCGAGCTGGCCGCGTACAACCGCTATCTATCCTGGTTGAACGCCAATCCGGGCGCCCGGCCCGGCGACTATCCCGGCTGAGGCCGGTGCGGAAGGACGGACGACGGTGGGCGGAGCCCTTACCCGGTACCGCGTGATCGCCTGGATCGTGGGCGTGGCGCTCGTGGTGCTGGTCCTGATCGGCATGCCGCTGAAGTACGGCTTCGACAACCCGAGCGTGGTGGGCGTGGTCGGCGTGGCGCACGGCTGGCTGTACATGCTCTATCTGGCGCTCACGTTCGACCTGTCCCGCCGGGCGAACTGGCCGCTGAAGCGGATGCTGCTGGTGATGCTCGCCGGGACCGTGCCGTTCGTCTCGTTCTACGCCGAGCGGCGGGTGAGCCAGTGGGTGGCTGCCGAGCAGCAGCCGCGTACCCCGGAGCCGGTCGCGGGCTGAGCGCCGCTCACCGCGCCGGTCGCCACGGCTCGGCCGCCGGTGGGTCGGCCCAGCCGCCCATGCGCGCCGCCTCGCGGGCGCGGCGCAGCGCCCGGCTGACCTGACCGAACTGTCGTTCGTCGTCGCTGCTGAACAGCAGCACCTCGGTGCCCCGCACCCGGCCCCACAGCTCGTGCGCCGGGGGCCGCCAGCGGTCGCCGATCAGCACGAGCAGCAGCGGCACCAGCCCGACCGCGCCGAGCAGGAGGTACGCCTCGGCGGTGAGCCGGTGCAGGCCGCCGGTGAAGCCGAGCAGCAGCCCGACCGCGGCGATCATCGCGGCGGACACGGCGACGGCGCGGATCGCGAGCCGGTCGTGCGGGCCGCGATCGGTCCGCACCTGGGTGATCTCGGCCACCGGCCAGCTGTTGCGGCCGACGGTGAAGCGCTCGGCGGTGACGACGATGCCGGGGCGGGCGTAGAGCAGTTTGGGCGAGGTGGGTCGGGGCGGCTGGGTGGCGGAGCGTTCGGTCTGCACGGCGGCCTCCCGGGGACGCGGATCCCGTGCGGGAATCCCGGTTCCGGGCTTCATTGTGTTGCGGGCCCGCCACCTGACCTCGGGTTTTCGGCGATCGGCCGCCGGTTCTGCCCCGGGTGGCCCGCCGGAAAGAGGAAGCGATTTCAGTCTTTGTCATGACTTTGCGTGGCGGTGGCTGACGACATCCGCCCAGAACGACCAATCGGGCGAGCCACACCATGCTGCACCATCGTCACTTTCCGCCACTTTGCCAACTTTCGCCCCTGCTTGAACTCCCGACCACTCCGATCACGGGTTAGGTTGTGCAGGTCGGCCCGGTCGACAGCCATCCACCCGGATGGCCCCGGGCCGGTGTCGCCGGGTCGCGAACGCGCCCGGCGACCGGTGGGAGAGGAGCTTTCCGCTCTTGTCGTCCTTACGGATGCTGCTCCGCTCGCTCGCGGTGGCCGGCCTCTCGGCCGCGCTGCTCGCCCCGGCGCAGGTGGCCCGGGCCGAGCCCACACCCGCAGAGCTGACGAAGCAGATCGAGAAGTCCTCGACTGAGCTGGAGCGAATCGTCGAGTCCTACAACAAGCTCAACGAGGACATCAAGGCCAACAAGGCCACGGCGGCCACGTTGGAGGCCCGGATCGGGCCGCTGCAGGAACAGGCCGAGCGCAGCCGCGCCGAGGTGGGCGTGCTGGCGGCGACGGCGTACAAGACCGGCGGCATGCGTACCGCGGCGGCCCTGCTGGACCCGGGTGGCCAGGCCACGCTGCCGGAGCGGCTGGGCACACTGGACCAGCTCACCCGCCAGCGCCAGCGCACCCTCTCCAGCTTCACCGCCGACCAGCAGCGGCTGATCGACCAGAAGACCCGGCTGGACGCCACGCTCGCCCGGGAGGCGGCGCAGGCCAAGCAGCTCAAGTCCGCGAAGACGCGGATCGAGGGAGACCTGGCCGACCTCTACGAGATGCGGCGCAGGGCGTACGGGCGGGCCACCGAGGCGCCCGGCAACGCCGGCTCGGCGGGCAAGCCCCCGGCCGTCTCCGGCGACGCCGGCAAGGCCGTGCGGTACGCCTACGGCGCGGTCGGCAAGCCCTACGGCTATGCCCAGGACGGCCCGGGCAGCTACGACTGCTCCGGTCTGACGCTCGCCGCGTGGCGGGCCGCCGGAAAGTCGCTGCCGCACAGCGCGGCACGGCAGTGGAACGCCACCACGCGGATCAGCCGCAGCCAGCTGCAACCGGGGGACCTGGTGTTCTACTCCGGGCTCGGGCACGTGGCGCTCTACGTCGGCAACGGCCAGATCATCGACGCGCCCAGCGCCGGACGCAACGTCAGCAAACGCGGTATGAACATCATGTCGATCGCCGGCTACGGCCGGGTCTGATCGACGCGGACGGCGAACGGCCGGCGTCCCCCTGTCGGACGCCGGCCGTTCGTTGTCTCAATTACTACCAGGTCAGGCCGCCTGCAGCCCCTCCGCGCGAGCCAGCTCACGCAGCCGGCCGAGGGCCTGGATCTCCAGCTGGCGGATCCGCTCCCGGGAGAGCGAGAACCGCGACGCGACCTCGGTCAGCGAGTGCTCGCGACCGTCCTCCAGGCCGTACCGGGCCCGCATGATGCCGGCGGACCGG
Organism: Micromonospora sp. CMU55-4; assembly: GCF_011602315.1. NCBI lineage: Bacteria > Bacillati > Actinomycetota > Actinomycetes > Micromonosporales > Micromonosporaceae > Micromonospora > Micromonospora sp. CMU55-4. The sequence goes on along the minus strand of NZ_JAAOLH010000011.1, from coordinate 115,080 downwards.
TCGTCGAGGTGGTTGAGCAGACCCTCGATCCGCTGCCGCTCCAGGCCGGTGAGCACGATCTCCTCGGGCGACGGCGCGTCGCTGTCGGCGACCAGGTCACCGAGGTTGGTGTCGCCGTCGTCGCCCACCGGGGTGTCCAGCGAGACGGTGTCCTGCGACCAGCGGACCAGCTCGTTGACCCGCTCGACGGTCACGCCGAGGGCGGTCGCGATCTGCTCCGGCTCCGGGTCGCTGCCCAGCTCACGGGTGAGCTGCCGGGCCACGTTGCGCATCCGGTTGACGTCCTCCACCAGGTGCACGGGCAGCCGTACGGTCCGCTCCTGCTGGGCGATCGCCCGGCTGATGGCCTGGCGGATCCACCAGGTCGCGTAGGTGGAGAACTTGAAACCCCGCTCGTAGTCGAACTTCTCGACCGCCCGGACCAGGCCGGTGTTGCCCTCCTGGATCAGGTCCAGCATGGGCATCCCGGAGCGCACGTAGCGCCGGGCGATGGACACGACCAGTCGCAGGTTCGCGCGGATGAACAGGTCCTTCGCGCGCTCACCCTCGACGACCACCCGCTCCAGGTCCTCCCGGTCGACGCCCTCGGGGATCCGGTCTTCGTCGAGCAGGTGCTCGGCGTAGAGGCCCGCCTCGATCGCCTTGGAGAGGTCGACCTCCCGGGCGGCGTCGAGCAGCGGCGTCCGGGAGATCTCGTGCAGGTAGACGCCGACCAGGTCCCGCTCCTCGGCGACCTCGTCGGTACGCATGCCGATGTTCTTGTCCACGATTGCCACGGTCCCCTCGCTCGCGCCGGTTGCCCGGTTCCTTGCCATCCCCACGTTCATCAGCCCTCCCCGTAACCTCCGCTGTGCCCGTAGGTGCTGACACCTACACAACAGATGTGACGCTTCGGGGATTCCATGTCGTGAGTCGAAACTGTCACGAATGCCTGAGTACTAGCTGAGAGCCCGGTCCATGTTTCCTGTTACCGGCCCGGTTCGGACGGCTTCCGGACACGGCTTTTGGGGCCCGCCGGAGCTGCTGAATCGCTATTCGCCCATGGAATGGCACCATTGCCTGTTCCATGAACACAGCGAGCCGCGTCACCGGGTCGTTGCGATCCTGGTCACTGCGAGATACGCGCTCGTGGACCGGTCGGTTCAGCCACGCTCAGGATTACCCTCCGCCTCGTTGAACAATCCGTACGGGCGGGAACGTCCCCCTCCCGCACGTGATACGTGTCGCACCCGCCGGACGGATGCGCCGGGCGGGTGGATCGCCGGGAGAAGGGAGAGCGGGGGCGGTCAGGAGGCGAGCAGGGCGAGCGCGCCGCGTACCTGGTGGGCGGAGCGGGCCAGCGCGGCCCGGGCGGCCGGCACCTCCGCGCCGGAGACCAGCGCGACGAGCGCGGTCTTGAGGTCGCCGTCGGCCTCCCGCAGCGCGACCCGGCAGACCTCCTCGGCGCAACCGGTGGCCTCCACGAGGATCGAGATCATGCGACCGCGCAGTTTGGCGTTGGTGGCCACCATGTCGATCATCAGGTTCGAGTAGACACGGCCCAGACGCACCATGACGGCCGTGGAGAACGTGTTGAGCACCAGCTTCTGCGCGGTGCCGGCCTTCATCCGGGTCGACCCGGTGACCACCTCCGGCCCGGTGTCCACGCCGATGAAGACGTCCACCGACGCGGCGGCCGGGGCCTCCGGATTCGCGCAGAGCAGCACCGTAGCGGCCCCCCGCTCCCGGGACGCGGCGAGCGCCCCGAGGACGTACGGGGTGCGTCCGCTGGCCGCCAGGCCGACCACCAGGTCGCCCGGGCGCACGCACTCGGCGGCCTCGGCGGCGCCGCCGCGCTCGTCGTCCTCGGCGTCCTCGACCGCCCGCCACATGGCGTCCGGGCCACCGGCGAGGTGCGAGCAGAACCAGTGCCGGGGCGAGTTGAACGTGGGGGCCAGCTCGGCCGCGTCCAGCACGCCCAGGCGGCCGGAGGTGCCGGCGCCGAAGTAGTGCACGCGGTGTCCGTCGCGCAGCGCGGCCACCGCGAGGTCGACGGTCTCGGCGATCTCGTCCAGCACCGCGGCGACGGCGGCCGGCACCCGCCGGTCCGCCTCGTTGATCACGGTGAGCACGTCCCGGGTGGACATCAGGTCGAGGTCGAAGCTGTGCGGGTTGCGCCGCTCGGTCGGCGCGCCGACACGCACCACCGGCCGGATCGCCGCCACGCCGTCGCGCTCCGCCCGGCCCGCCGTCATCCCCGCCTCCGCCCGGGACCGACCCGGTGCGACTGGACCGCCTCGGCCGTGGCTTCGAGCGCCTTCTTGGTCCGGGCCCGGCTGCGCGCGGCCACCCCGACGAAGAGGCAGTCGACGACGGTGAGCTGGGCCAGCCGGCTGGCCGTCGCGCCGGAGCGGTAGGTCGTCTCCCGGGCGGCTGTGGTGAGCACGTGGTCGGCGACCTCGGTGATCGGCGAGCGCGGGAAGTTGGTGAGCGCCACGGTGGTGGCTCCCCGGGCCCGCGCCTGCTCCAGCACCTCGATGACGTCGGACGTGGTGCCGGTGTGCGAGATGCCGACCGCGACGTCGCCGCGCCCGAGCAGGGCGGCGGAGGTGAGCGCGGTGTGCACGTCCGGGAAGTAGAACGCGATGCGGCCGATGCGGTGCAGCTTCTGCTGGAAGTCGGAGGCGACGAAGCCGCTGGCGCCCGCGCCGTAGACATCGATCCGGCCGGCCGCGCCGATCGCCTCGACCACCTGCTCGCAGACGGCCGGGTCGAGCTGCTCGGCGGTCTCCTCGACGGCTCGGGCGTCGTTGAAGGCGATGGTGGCGATGATCTGGGCCAGGTCCGCGCCCGGCGGGATGTCGCCACCGACCACCCGCGCGTCCGGCGGCTCGACCCGGCGGGCGGCCTCGGCGGCGAGGCGGATGCGCAACTGGGGGTAGCCGTCCATGCCGACCGAGCGGCAGAAGCGGATCACTGTCGCCTCGGACGTCTCGGCGGCGGTGGCGAGGTCGGTGATCGTGCGCCGGGCCGCGTCCGCCGGATCGGCGACGACCAGCCGGGCCACCCGCTGTTCGGCCGGGGACAGCGAGGGCAGCAGGCCGCTGATGTGGACGATCAGTCCACCGGGCTCGTGACTCGCAGAAATCTTCGGACTCTTCGCCACGGATGAAACTTACTTTCAGAGCGCGTGAGCGTCAACCATGACACCGCGTATCGGGAAATTTACCGTCTTCCGTGCCCGCCCCCGGGCCAAGGATCCCATTGTCGCAGCCCCACCGCCTCAACCGGTCCGGTCGAGTCACTCCTGCCGCCCGACGTGCCGGTCCGCCGTCGCGCGGCAGGGCCTGCCTGGTCGGCCTCGGCCGGACGGTCCGGACGGCCCGTGCGGGTCACCGGTCGGTCGGCACGACGGTTGACTAGCGTGTGTGTCCATGACGGAACGCACGGTGCTGGTCACCGGAGGCACGGGTGGGCTGGGCGGCGCGGTCACCGCCGCCTTCCTCGACGCAGGCTGGCGGGTGGTCGTACCCCAGCGGGAGGCCGGGACGGACGACGGCCCGGTCCGGGTCGTGGCCGACCTGCTGACCCCCGAGGGGGCCGCGCGGGCGGTCGAGGTCGCGACCGCCGAGCCGGCCGCGCCACTGCGCGCGGTGGTCAACCTGGTCGGCGGGTACGCCGCGGGCGGCCTGGTGCACGAGACCCCGGTCGAGGAGTTCGAGCGGATGCTGCGGCTCAACCTGCGCCCGACCTACCTGGTGACCCGGGCGGCACTGCCGCACCTCGTGGCAACCGGTGACGGCGCCGTGGTCTGCGTCTCCGCGCGGGCGGCGGTGTCGCCGTTCCCGGGCGCCTCGGGCTACGTCACCGCCAAGGCCGCGGTGCGGGCGTTCGCCGACGCGGTCGCGGTCGAGTACCGCCAGCGCGGGGTGCGGTGCAACACGGTGCTGCCGAGCGTCATCGACACCCCGGCCAACCGGGCCGCCCAGCCCGACGCCGACCACCGGCGCTGGGTGCCTCCGGCGCAGATCGCCGGCGTGATCCGGTTCCTGGCCTCCCCCGAGTCGGCGCCCACGAGCGGCGCCGGCATCCCGGTCTACGGCCGGGCCTGAACCGGCACCGGGCCGTCGCGGCCCGCCCCGCCGGCCGGACGTGGAGGGCCGCCCGGAGCCGGGCCGGGACCGGCGGACGGATCGTCGGGCAGCCACTCGCTCAGGTGCGCCCGGATCCGGCGGGCCACCTCCTCCGGTGGGCCGTTGCCGTCCACCACCACGAAGCCGCCGTACTCCGGCAGCCTCCGGTAGGCGGCGTCCGCGTCGGTCAGCCAGGTCATGCTCTCGTGGTCGGTGCCGCGCCGCTCGATCCGGCGGTACGCCTCGGCCGGGTCGACGGTGAGCAGGAACGTGACAGCGGGCGCCGGGAAGACCCGGTAGCCGGCCCGGACCAGCCGCTCCCACCGCTGCCCGCCGTGCGCCCGGATGCTCGCGTACTGGCAGTACGACCAGCGGTCCATCACCGCGGTGCGGCCAGTGACCAGGCAGCTCAGCAGCGCGAGCGCGATGGCCAGCCAGCGCAGCGCCGACTCGACCACGAGCAGGCCGTCCCGCCCGACGAGCCGCTGCGCGTCCGGACGGCCGATCCGTTGGGCGACGCGGCCGAGCCAGCGGCGGCCACCGGCGTTGCGGTGGTACGTCGCGGGGTGGCCGGCGGCGGTGAGGGCCTGGGCGAGCCGGTGCGCCTGGGTGGTCTTGCCTGAGCCGTCGATGCCGATCAGGGCGACGGCACGCAGTCGGGCCCTGCCCCGCCGCGTCCGCAGTGAGCTGGCCACCCTCCCGAGGTTATCCGACCGACGCCCACACCGGCCTGTATGTCGCTTTCCTGCCCTGGCGGGCCGATCGCGCCGCAACAGGTGTGACCGGAGCGTCCGCCGGGTACGCAACGTGATCCCACCGCCCATGACGACGAGGGAGCCGCAGATGGCCGAGCGCGGGGACGAGACCCTGGTGCACACGCTGAAGAAGGTCGCCGCCGTGCTCAAACAGTCCGAGATCCCGTTCGCGCTGGGTGGCAGCTTCGCGGTGTACGCGCACGGCGGCCACTCCAGCGACCACGACGTGGACTTCCTGCTCCGCGAGGCGGACGTCGACCGGGCGCTGGAGGCGCTCGTCGAGGCCGGCTTCACCGCCGAGCGCCCGCCGGAGGACTGGCTGGTCAAGGTCTACGACGAGGACCGGATGGTGGACCTGATCCACCGGCCGGTGGAGACGCCGGTGACCGAGGAGACGTTCGCCGACACGATCGTGCGCCCGGTCGACGCCATCCACATGCCGGTGCTCTCGGCCAGCCAGCTCATGGTGCACAAGCTGTTGAGCTTCTCGCAGCACTACTGCGACTTCGCCCGCGCCCTGCCGCTGGCCCGCTCGCTGCGGGAACAGATCGACTGGGAACGGGTACGGAAGGAGACGCAGCACTCGCCGTACGCGGAGGCGTTCCTGGTGCTGCTCGACCGGCTGGACGTGCTGCCCGGCGGCGCGCCCGGCGGAAGGGAGACCCTGTGACCGGACTGTCCGGCGACGTTCCCCCCGACGAGTACGTCGAGGCGGAGATCCAGAGCATGCTGGCCGAGGACCCGACGGTGGCCGAGCAGGGCATCACCGTGGTGCGGCGGGAGAACGGGCTGGTGCTCTACGGCGAGGTGGAGAGCCCGCACCGGCGGGAGGAGATCCTGCGCCGGGTGGCCGAGCGCTTCCCGGACACCCACGTGACGAGCGACATCGGGGTGATCCGCACGCAGGCGCCCACCCAGGTCGAGGAGCTGCCGTGAGGGAGGTTCGATGGTGATCCGGATCGCCGCCGTCGGCGACGTGCATCTGGACGAGGACGTGGTGGGCCGGTTCCGTCCGGCGCTGGAGGAGCTGCCCGGCTCCGCCGACGCGCTGCTGCTCGCCGGTGACCTGACCCGGCACGGCACCGAGGCCGAGGCGCGCTGCGTGGCCCGGGAGTTCGGCGATCTCGGCGTACCGGTGATCACCGTGCTCGGCAACCACGACCACCAGTGCGACCAGGTGCCGCAGGTGGTGAAGGTGCTGGAGGACGCCGGGATCACGGTGCTGGAGGGCACCGGCGTCGTGGTGGACACGCCGGGCGGGCGGCTCGGGGTGGCCGGCGTCAAGGGGTTCGGCGGCGGGTTCGCCGGGCGCTGCGCCAGCGACTTCGGCGAGCCGGAGATGAAGGCGTTCGTACGGACCACCCGGGAGAGCGCCGACGCACTCGCCGACGCGCTGCTCTCGCTGGACTGCGACGCGCTCGTCGCGCTCACCCACTACTCCCCCGTGCCGGACACGCTCGCCGGCGAGCCGCTGGAGATCTACCCGTTCCTCGGCTGCTACCAGCTCGGGCAGGCGATCGACGCCGCGCCCACCGCGCTGGCGCTGCACGGGCACGCCCACCACGGCACCGAGCGCGGCACCACGCCGGGCGGGGTGCGGGTCCGCAACGTGGCGCACCCGGTGATCAAGCAGGCGTACAGCGTCTTCCACCTGGGCGGTGACCAGCTCGACTGACCGGGAGGTTTCCGGGATCGGGCGCACGGGTATTCAGCCGACATGGAGCTGATTCTCTGGATTCTCGCAGTCGTACTGGTGGTCGCCGGAATTCTCGCCCTGTTCCGCCGGCAGATCCTCTGGGGCATCGTCCTCATCGTCGTCGGCCTCCTGGTCGGCCCGGGTGGCGTCAGCATCTTCAACACGTAACAGCGGTTCTCGTACCCGCCGGGGTCGCCGGGCCCGGGTGTTCCGTCCTGCCGGACCGGAACACCCGGGCCGGGTGACTCCGGCTTTTCCGCGTCCGGGCCGGCGTTTGCCGGGCCGGTCGAGCGGAAACATCTCGACCATGGAGACGTCGCAGAGTGTCACCCGGCGCACCACCGGCGCCCGGAAGTGGTGGGCGCTGCTCGGTTTCGGCGCCGCCACCTTCGCCGCGGCCGCGATCGGCGGGCTGGGTGTGCAGGGCACCTCCGCCGAGTACCAGAGCCTGGAGCAACCCGCGTGGGCGCCGCCGTCGTGGCTGTTCGGCCCGGTCTGGACGGTCCTCTACGCGCTGATCGCGATCGCCGGCTGGCTGGTCTGGCGCCGGGCCGGGTTCGGCCCCGCGCTCTGGGCCTGGGTGGTGCAGCTCGTGCTGAACGCGATCTGGACCCCGCTGTTCTTCGGCGCCGGGGCGTACGGGCTGGCGTTCGCCGAGATCGTGCTGATGTGGCTGGCGATCGGCGTGACCGTGGTCCTGTTCCGGCGCGTCTCCCGGCCGGCCACGCTGCTGATGCTGCCGTACTGGGCGTGGGTGACGTTCGCGTCCGCGCTGAACTTCGCGGTGTGGCGGCTGAACTCCTGACCGGTGCGGGCGCGAGGGCCGGTCGCCCCCGCGCCCGCCGGGCTCAGCAGCGGGGTACGCCGGGGATGTAGCCGTCGTAGCCGGTGTAGACGTAGGCGTCGGAGATGAACCGGCCGGAGCCGATCCGGTCCCAGATCGAGCTGGTGCCGTAGGTGCCGCTGACGCTGGTGCCGCTGGTCTGGCACTGGATGGTCACCTTCGCCCCGTCGGCGACCGTGCCGACCGAGCTGTAGCCGGTGCCGGGGCCGGAGCGGACCGTCAGCGGGGAGCCGGCCGTGTTCACGGTGCCCTGGCCGGTGTTCGTCCCGCCGCAGCCGTTGTCGCTGGTGTAGGTCTTGGTGCCCCAGTAGAGCGCCTGGACGCCGTTGAACTTGATCTTCACCGAGCTGCCGTCGATGCGCTGCTCGTAGTGCAGGTGCGGGCCGGTGGAGCCGCCGGTCGTGCCGACGTACCCGATCACCCGGCCGTAGCCGACGGTCTGCCCGACGGAGACGTTGAAGGCGCTCAGGTGGGCGTAGTAGGTGGTGTGGCCGCCGCCGTGGTTGATCCGGACGTACTTGCCGTAGCTGGTGTCGCCGAGGTTGGTGACCACGTCGACGGTGCCGGGCGCGCTGGCGACGACCGGGTCGCCGGCGTCGTCGGTGCGGTTGAAGTCGATGGCGTTCGCCGGGCTGTGGTTGGTCCGGGTCTGACCGGACCAGGACTGGTTGCAGGGGAACGGGACCTTGAACGTCGGCGCGGCCATCGCCGGCGCGGCCGGCACGAGGGTCGCCGCCAGGACCGTCGCGCTCGCCCCGAGGGCGAGCCATCGCTTACGCATCCACTGCCTCCAATGTTGAAAGTCTTCAATGTGATGCGGACATCCTGACAGAAAGTTCCGTTCCCGGGAAGATTCGTGGGAGCGCACCCAAGCCCCTGGCCAGGGTTTCGGGATTGTTACCGGGCCGTGTCCGGCCAGGGGTGGACCCGACACGATGCAAGCGCTTACATGTGAGGACGACCATCGGACCGGCGCGGGTTCGATCCCCCCACGCGCCGGCAAGGAAGGAGATCGGCATGGCGTTTGCCAGATCGCGCCAGACGCTCGCGGTCGCCGGCGTCCTGGGGCTGGCGCTCGGTGTCGCCGCCTGCGGCACCGGCGATGACAAGAAGAGCGACAAGGCCGGATCGGCCGAATGCGCCGCATACGAGAAGTACGAAGGTCACGACGGCAAGAAGGTAACCATCTACTCCTCCATCCGGGAGATCGAGGCCGACCGCCTCAACGAGTCCTGGAAGCAGTTCGAGGACTGCACCGGCATCGAGATCGACCACGAGGGCAACGCCGAGTTCGAGGCGCAGCTCCCGGTCCGGGTCGACGGCGGCAACGCCCCCGACCTCGCCTTCATCCCGCAGCCGGGCCTGCTGAAGCGCTTCGTCGACTCGGGCAAGCTCAAGCCGGTCGGCGCCGACACCAAGGCGATGGCCGAGCAGAACTACTCCCCCGACTGGCTGAAGTACAGCACCGTCAACGGCCAGCTCTACGGCGCCCCGCTCGGCTCGAACGTGAAGTCCTTCGTGTGGTACTCGCCGAAGACCTTCAAGGAGAAGGGCTGGACCGTCCCCACCACGTGGGACGACCTGATCAAGCTCTCCGACCAGATCGCGGCCAGCGGCACCAAGCCGTGGTGCGCCGGCATCGAGTCCGGTGACGCCACCGGCTGGCCGGCCACCGACTGGATCGAGGACGTGCTGCTGCGTACCGGTGGCCCGGAGGTCTACGACAAGTGGACCACCCACCAGATCCCGTTCAACGACCCGCAGGTGGCTGACGCGCTCAACCGGGCCGGCACCATCCTGAAGAACGAGAAGTACATGAACGGCGGCTTCGGCGGCGTCAAGAGCATCTCCACCACCGCCTTCCAGGAGGGCGGCACGCCGATCACCACCGGCAAGTGCGCGATGCATCGCCAGGCGTCCTTCTACGCCAACCAGTGGCCCGAGGGCACCAAGGTGGCCGAGGACGGCGACGTCTTCGCGTTCTACTTCCCGGCCATCGACCCGGCCAAGGGCAAGCCGGTGCTGGGTGGCGGCGAGTTCGTCGGCGCGTTCGCCGACCGTCCCGAGGTCCAGGCGGTGCAGACCTACCTGGCCTCCGGCGAGTACGCCAACAGCCGCGCCAAGATCGGTGACTGGGTGTCCGCGAACAAGAAGCTGGACATCAACAACGTGCCGAACCCGGTGGACAAGCTCTCCGTGGGCATCCTCCAGGACGAGAAGACGGTCTTCCGCTTCGACGGCTCGGACCTGATGCCGGCCGCGGTCGGCGCCGGCACCTTCTGGAAGGGCATGGTGGCCTGGATCAACGGCAAGGACACCAACTCCGTCCTGAACGACATCGAGGGCAGCTGGAAGTGATCTAGCAGGTGGCCCGGTCCGGTTCCCCCGGACCGGGCCACCTCTGCTAGCCGAACCCTTGAAGGAGGGTCGATGGAGTTCGACTTCGCGGCGGAGCAGCCGAAGTTCCTCATGCTGATGTACGGGCTGATCGCCTTCGTCGCGGTGGTGGGCGGGCTGCTCCTGCTCCTCGACGTGGTGCCGTCGTACTTCGCCCGGCGCCGGGAGGCGCAACTGGTCGCCGCCTCGGTGAGCGGCACGCCGCTGCCCCGCCGGCCCAAGCAGCGCGAGGGCGCGTTCGCGTTCTTCTTCCTGTTGCCGACGCTGCTGCTGCTCGCCGTCGGACTGGTGGTGCCGGCCATCCGCACCACGCTGCTCTCCTTCATGGACTCCAGCAGCAGCAACTGGGTGGGACTGGACAACTACCGCTGGATGTTCGCCGAGGACTCGATCGTCCGGGTCCTGGTCAACACGCTGATCTGGGTGCTGCTGGTGCCGCTGGTGGCCACCGCGTTCGGCCTGATCTACGCGGTCCTGGTGGACAAGGCACGGTTCGAGGCGGTCGCCAAGTCCCTGATCTTCCTGCCGATGGCGATCTCGTTCGTCGGCGCCTCCATCATCTGGCGCTTCGTCTACGCCTACCGGGGCGAGGGCGACCAGATCGGCCTGCTCAACCAGATCGTGGTGAGCCTCGGCGGAGAACCGAAGCAGTGGCTGCTGGACTCGCCGCTGAACACGTTCCTGCTCATCGTGATCATGGTGTGGATCCAGGCCGGTTTCGCCATGGTGGTGCTCTCCGCCGCGATCAAGGCCATCCCGGCCGACATCGTCGAGGCGGCCCGGCTCGACGGCACCACCGCCTGGCAGATGTTCTGGCGGATCACCATTCCCAGCATCCGGCCGGCGCTGATCGTCGTGGTGGTGACGATCTCCATCGCCACGCTCAAGGTCTTCGACATCGTCCGCACCGCCACCAACGGCAACTACGACACGAACGTGATCGCGACCGAGATGTACAACCAGGCGTTCCGCTACCAGGAGAACGGGCAGGGCTCGGCGCTGGCGGTGTTCCTGTTCGTCCTGGTGATCCCGATCGTGATCTACCAGATCCGCAACCTGCGCAAGCAGCGGGAGGGCTGAGATGACCACCACCACGCCCACCGTCGGAGTCGGCGCCCAGGCCACCGAACCGGCCACCCGGGGCGCCCGGGTGCGCAAGCGTCTGAACAGCCGTACCGCCACGCTCGTGTCGGTCGTCATCGCGATGCTCTGGACGATCCCGACCTTCGGCCTGTTCATCTCCTCGCTCCGGCCGGAGAACGAGATCAAGACCACCGGGTGGTGGACGTTCTTCAGCGACCCGCAGATCACGCTGGAGAACTACCAGGAGGTGCTGTTCAGCTCCGGCTCGTCCGGGCAGCTGGCCAGCTACTTCATCAACTCGCTGGCGATCACCATCCCCTCGGTGCTCTTCCCGCTCGCGTTCGCGTCGCTCGCGGCGTACGCGCTGGCGTGGATGAACTTCAAGGGGCGGGACTGGGTCTACATCGGCATCTTCGCGCTGCAGATCGTGCCGTTGCAGATGGCCCTGGTGCCGCTGCTGCGGTTCTTCTCCACCGGCGTCACGATCGCCGGCGTGCAGATCCTGCCCGCGTGGGACCTGGTCGACGAGCAGAAGTTCGCCCAGGTGTGGTTCGCGCACACCTGTTTCGCGCTTCCGTTCGCCGTGTTCCTGCTGCACAACTTCATCTCGCAGCTTCCCGGCGACCTGATGGAGGCGGCCCGGGTCGACGGGGCCACCCACCCGAAGATCTTCCGCACCATCGTGCTGCCGCTGATCATGCCCGCGCTGGCGGCGTTCGGCATCTTCCAGTTCCTCTGGGTCTGGAACGACCTGCTGGTCGCGCTGATCTTCGCCGGTGGCGGCGACGAGACCGCCCCGCTGACGGTCCGGCTCGCGGAACTGGCCGGCACCCGGGGCAACGAGTGGCAGCGGCTGACGGCCGGCGCGTTCGTGTCGATCGTCGTACCGCTGATCGTGTTCCTGTCCCTCCAGCGCTTCTTCGTGCGAGGCCTGCTCGCCGGCAGCGTCAAGGGTTGATCCGCGCCCCGCCGCCGGCACGGCCGGCGGCGGGGCCCGGGTCACGGCGGGGAGCCCACACGATGACCAGAATTGACGACGTCGCCCGGCTGGCCGGGGTCTCCACGGCCACCGTCTCCCGGGCGCTGCGGGGCCTGCCGACGGTCTCGGCCGCGACCCGGCGGCGGGTGCTCGCCGCCGCCGAGCAGCTCCAGTACGCGGTGTCCCCGAGCGCCAGCCGGCTGGCCGGCGGCCGGACCGGCACGGTCGCGGTGGTGGTGCCCCGGATCACCAGGTGGTTCTTCGGCACGGTGGTCGAGGCGGTCGAGGAGTTCCTCCAGGACAGCGGCTACGACCTGCTGCTCTACAACCTCGGCGGCCGGGAGCAGACCCGCCAGCGGGTGCTGCGCACGGCGAGCCTGCACAAGCGCGTGGACGCGATCATCCTGGTCGCCACCCCGCTGCGCGCGGCGGACGTGCACGCGCTGACGAACCTGGACCTGCCCGGCGTGACGATCAGCTCCGGCAGCGAGGTGCCCGGGTGGCCCTGCGTCCGGATCGACGACGTGGCCGCCGCCCGGACCGCCACCCGCCACCTGCTCGACCTCGGCCACACCCGGATCGCGCACATCTCCGGCGACCCGGACGACGAACTGGCCTTCACCACCCACCTGGACCGGCGGCGCGGCTACCAGGAGGCGTTGCGGGCCGCCGGGCTGCGGCCCGACCCGAGCCTCGACGTCGAGTCGCGGTTCACCATCGACGGGGGTACCCGGGCCACCGCCGAGCTGCTGGCCCGGGGCGAGCCGCCGACGGCCATCTTCGCCGCCTGCGACGAGATGGCGATGGGCGCGGTCACCGCGCTGCGCGACGCCGGGCTACGGGTGCCGCAGGACGTGAGCGTGATCGGCATCGACGACCACGACCTCGCCGGTGTGCTCGGGCTCTCCACGATCGCCCAGCCCGCCGCCGACCAGGGACTGCTCGCCGCCCGCATCCTGCTCGACCCGCTCGGCGTACGGGCCACCGAGCCGTACCCCGGCCTGGTGCCCGCGCCGCGCGGCGCCGGCACCGGCACCGACGACGGGACGCCACCCCCGGTGATCCTCCCCACTCGCCTGGTGGTGCGCGAATCGACAGCGCCGCCGCGGGCACACTGAACCAACTTGCTCGTCCCCGCACCACCCAGACAGGAGTAAGGCGCTGAACACCGACGCGACGCAGCAGGCCCCGGGCACCGGCTGGTGGACCGAGGCGGTGATCTACCAGGTCTACCCGCGCTCGTTCGCCGACTCCGACGGCGACGGCATCGGCGACCTGCCGGGCATCACCTCCCGGCTCGACCACCTCGCCGAGCTGGGAGTCGACGCGCTCTGGCTGTCCCCGTTCTATCCGTCCCCGCAGGCCGACGCCGGGTACGACGTGGCCGACTACCGCGACGTCGACCCGCTGTTCGGCACGCTCGCCGACGCCGACAAGCTGATCGCCGAGGCGAAGGCGCGCGGGCTACGGGTGATCGTCGACCTGGTGCCCAACCACACCTCGTCCGCGCACCGCTGGTTCACCGAGGCGGTGGCGGCCGCCCCGGGCAGCCCGGAGCGGCAGCGTTACGTCTTCCGCGACGGCAAGGGCCCGGACGGCGCCGAGCCGCCGAACGACTGGGTGAGCGTCTTCGGCGGCCCCGCCTGGACGCGGCTGCCGGACGGACAGTGGTACCTGCACCTGTTCGACTCCGGCCAGCCCGACCTCAACTGGGACAACCCGGAGGTGCGCGCGGAGTTCCTCGACGTGCTGCGTTTCTGGCTGGACCGGGGCGTGGACGGCTTCCGGGTGGACGTGGCGCACGGCCTGATCAAGCAGGCCGACCTGGCCGACTGGCAGGAGCCGCAGGAGATCCTCTCCGGCAGCGAGGTGGACAAGCCGCGCCCGCCGATGTGGGACCAGGACGGCGTGCACGAGATCTACCGGGAGTGGCGGCGGGTCCTCGACTCGTACCCCGGTGAGCGGATCCTGGTCGCCGAGGCGTGGGTGGAGCCGGCCGAGCGGCTGGCCCGGTACGTGCGCCCGGACGAGATGCACCAGGCGTTCAACTTCGAGTACCTGCTGGCCGCCTGGACCGCGCCGGCCCAGTACGCGGTGATCACCCGCTCGCTGGAGGCCACCGACTCCGTCGGCGCGCCCACCACCTGGGTCCTGTCCAACCACGACGTGGTCCGGCACGCCTCCCGGCTGGGGCTGGGCACCGCCGGTGGCCGGGCCAACGGCGTCGGCGTGGACGACCCGCAGCCGGACGCCGCGCTGGGTCTGCGCCGGGCCCGGGCAGCCAGCCTGCTGATGCTCGCGCTGCCCGGCTCCGCCTACCTCTACCAGGGCGAGGAACTGGGGCTGCCGGAGCACACCACGCTGCCCGACGAGGCCCGCCAGGACCCGACCTGGGCGCGCAGCGGGCACACCGAGCGCGGCCGGGACGGCTGCCGGGTGCCGATCCCGTGGGAGGCCGACGCCCCGTCGTACGGCTTCGGGCCGACCGACGCGAGCTGGCTGCCCCAGCCGTCGACCTGGGCCGAGTACGCGCTGGACCGGCAGCGCGGCGTGCCCGGGTCGACGTACGAGCTGTACCGGACCGCGCTGCGGCTGCGCCGCGAGCACGCGCTGGCCCGGGGCCCGCTGCGGTTCCTGTCCTCCGGCGACGAGGTGCTCACGTTCACCAACGGCGACCTCACCGTGCTGACGAACTTCGGGGCCGACCCGGCGCCGCTGCCGGCCGGCGCGCAGGTGCTGGTGTCGAGCGCGCCGCTGGACGACGCCACGGTCCCCACGGACGTCACCGTCTGGTTCCGGGTGGTGTAAGGAAGGGCCCCTTATTAACGCCTCCGGTATAGGAAGGGCCCCTTATTAACACTCACCGTTAAGAAGGGGCCCTTCCTTCCAGGCGGTCGGCGCGGGCGTGCAGCAGGTCGTGCACCTGCGCTATGTCCCGCGGCGACGTACGCGCGGCCAGCCAGTACATGATCCCGGTCGGGATGAAGAAGAGCTGGAACGCGGCCAGCCCGACCGCGTAGTTCAACGGCGGCGGGAAGGCCGTACGCAGCGCGGCGAACACCACCCCGACCAGCCCGTTGCCGGCCGCCCGCCCGACGCCGTTGACGAGGTTGCCCAGGCTGTAGACGGTGCCCCGGTGCTCGGGCGGGTTGACGTCGGCGATCAGCGCGAACCAGTTCGGCGAGTTCGCCGACGTCAGCGCCAGCGCCACCACGGCGGTGAGCAGGCTCAGCCCCACCGTCGGCTCGGTCAGCACGCTGGACAGCACCGCCGTCACCACCGCGCCCGCCCCGGCACCGTCGGGCACGTCGATGCGGATCGGCACGAAGAACAGGACCAGGTAGAACGGCAGCGCCGCGAGGATGCCGACGGCCGCGACGGTGGCCCGGCCACTGGGCGTACGCCGTTGCAGCGCGTCGCCGACCAGGCCGCCCACGATCGAGAACACCCCGCCGAGCTGGAACAGGGTGGCGAAGACGCTGCCCACCACCACGGCCGTCGCCGGCGAGTAGCCCTGCGCCTCGGCCCGCTGGCTGAACAGCACCGGCAGCCAGACCAGCGAGCCGAACGCGGCCTGGGCGGTCAGCCCCTGCAGGATCAGCCAGCGGTTGGTCCGGCGGGCCAGGATCCGGGGCAGGTCGGCGCGGCTGATCCGGTAGTCGTACTCGTTCCCGGCGTCGATCGCCCCGGCCAGCTCCGGTTCGCTCTGCCCGCGCCGGATGTCGTAGGTGAACAGGTACGCCACCGTGGCGGCCAGACCCACGCCGGTCAGCAGCAGGAACGGCCGCCGCCAGTCGGTCGCCCCGAGCACGCCGCCGAGCAGCGTCCCGGCCAGCGTGCCGATGCCCTGGGACAGCCCCCAGAAGCTCATCACCAGGCCGCGTCGGCGCGGCGAGATCAGGTCGGTGACCACGGAGAAGCCGACCGAGCCCACCGCGCCCAGCCCGACCGCGCCGACGAACTGCGCGGCCAGGAACGTCGCGTACCCCCCGGCGAGCGCGCTGCCGGCGGTGCCGGCGGCCCAGAGCAGCGTGCCGACCATGAGCAGCGGCTTGCGGTTGGTGCGGTCCCCGACGTACGCCCAGCCCACCGCCGCCACCGCGCTGACCAGGAAGCTGACGGCGGTGACCAGGCCGAGCATCCGCTGGGGTACGTCGAGGGCGGTGGAGATCGGCCCGTACAGCGGGGGCACCAGGCCGATCGCCACGTTGTCCAGCGAGGCGAGCACCACGAAGACGACGACGCTGTAGAACCGGTGTGCCGCGTTCCCGCGCCGGGAGACCTTCGTGCCCGTCATGCAGGGCAGCCAATCAGGTGCGGGCCGGTTCCGGGACACCGCCCCCGGCCGACGCGCATGTTAAGAAGGGGCCCTTCCTTACCCCCGGGCGTGGGCGTAGCGCTCGCGGATGGCGGGGACCGCCTCGCCGGTGTACTCCTCGGTGTCGCCGACCGACCAGGTGGGCGGGGTGTCGCCACCCAGCGCGACCCAGGCGGCCTGCCGGGCCGCGCCGTCGGCCACGTACTCGCCGGGCGGCGGCACCACCACCGGGCGGCCGAAGACCTGCGGCGCGATCCGCCGTACCGCGGCGGACCGGGCGCCGCCGCCGACCAGGATGATCCGGTCGGCGCGGGCGCCCTGGGCGAGCAGCGCGTCGAGACCGTCGGCCAGCCCGCAGAGCATCCCCTCGACCGCGGCCCGGGCCAGGTGCGCCGGGGTCGAGGTGCGCAGTGTCAGGCCCTTCAGCTCGCCGGTGGCGTGCGGTCGGTCCGGCGTCCGCTCCCCCTCCAGGTACGGCACCAGGACCAGCCCGTCGGCGCCGGGCGGCGCGGACAGGGCCAGCTCACCGAGCGTGTCGAGGTCGACGCCGAGCAGGGTCGCGGTGGCGTCGAGCACCCGGGCCGCGTTGAGCGTGCACACCAGCGGCAGGAACCGGCCGGTGGCGTCGGCGAACCCGGCCACCGCGCCGCTCGGGTCGGCGGCCGGGTTGTCCGCGACCGCGAAGACGGTGCCGGAGGTGCCGATCGAG
This sequence comes from Micromonospora sp. CMU55-4, assembly GCF_011602315.1. Lineage (NCBI taxonomy): Bacteria > Bacillati > Actinomycetota > Actinomycetes > Micromonosporales > Micromonosporaceae > Micromonospora > Micromonospora sp. CMU55-4. The sequence continues at coordinate 98,187 of NZ_JAAOLH010000011.1, read as the reverse complement.
ACGACCACGTCGCCCGGACCGGCGCCGACACCGAGCGCCGCGGCGGCGTTGTCCCCGGTGCCCGGCCCGAGCAGGATCCGCCCCGCCGTGCCCGCGTCGCCGTCGAGCACGGCCGGGTCGAGGTGTCCGGCCGCCTCGGCCGGGCCGAGCACGACCGGCACCGTCACGCGCCGCCCGAAGGCCCGCTCCAGCAGGTCCAGCCGGTACTCGCCGGTGCGCGGCGACCAGTAGCCGGTGCCGCTGGCGTCACCCCGGTCGGTGCGCAGCGCGTCCAGGCCGGGCGCGCCGGCGAGCCGCCAGGTGAGCCAGTCGTGCGGCAGGCACACGGCGGCCACCCGGTCGGCGTTGTCCGGCTCGTGCCGGGCCAGCCAGCGCAGCTTCGTCGCGGTGAAGCTGGCCACCGGCACCGCGCCGGTCGCGTCGGCCCAGAACCGGCGGCCGGTCTCCCCGCCGCCGGCCTCCTCGACCAGGTCCCGGGCCGCGTCGGCGGACCGGGTGTCGTTCCACAGCAGCGCCGGCCGGACCACCTCACCGGAGGCGTCCAGGCAGACCATGCCGTGCTGCTGGCCGCCGACCGAGACGGCTGCCACGTCGGCCAGGCCGCCGGCCTCGGCCACCGCCGCCCGCAGGGCCTCCCACCAGGCGTACGGGTCGACCTCGGTGCCGGGCGGGTGCGGCGCGCGGCCCTGCCGGACCAGCGCGCCGGTCTCCGCGTCCCGGACCACCACCTTGCAGGACTGGGTCGACGAGTCGACCCCCGCGACGAGCGGCATGGCGGCCCGCCTCAGCGCGCGCCGAGCACGTGCTCGACGGCGAGCTGGTTGAGCCGGACGAAGCCGAAGCCCTTCGCCCCGGCGGCCTCCGGGTCGAACTCCTCGAACGCGGTCCGGTCGGCGAGCAGCTCGCGGTAGCCCTCACCCGGGTTCAGCGTCGGCGTGGCCAGCTCGGCCACGCGGGCGGCGGCGAGCGCCTCGACCACCTCCGGGTCGGCGCGGAACGCCGCGGCCCGCTCCTTGAGCAGCAGGTACGTGCGCATGTTCGCCTCGGCGGAGGCCCACACGCCGGCGATGTCCTCGGTGCGGGACGGCTTGTAGTCGAAGTGGCGCGGGCCGTCGTAGGCCGGGCCGCCGTTCGGGCCGCCGTGCTCCAGCAGGTCGACCAGGGCGAACGCGTTGAGCAGGTCGCCGTGGCCGAAGACCAGGTCCTGGTCGTACTTGATGCCGCGCTGGCCGTTGAGGTCGATGTGGAACAGCTTGCCCTGCCAGAGTGCCTGGGCGATGCCGTGGGCGAAGTTCAGCCCGGCCATCTGCTCGTGCCCGACCTCCGGGTTCAGCCCGACCATCTCCGGGCGGGCCAGGGTGGAGATGAAGCCGAGCGCGTGGCCGACGGTGGGCAGCAGGATGTCGCCCCGGGGCTCGTTCGGCTTCGGCTCCAGCGCGAAGCGCAGGTCGTAGCCGTTGTCGACGACGTACTCGCAGAGCAGGTCGACCGCTTCGCGGTAGCGGTCCAGCGCGGCCTGGACGTCCTTCGCGACGTCGTACTCGGCGCCCTCCCGGCCGCCCCACATGACGAACGTCTTCGCGCCCATCTCGGCGGCCAGGTCGATGTTGCGCAGCACCTTGCGCAGCGCGTACCGCCGCACGTCGCGGTCGTTGCTGGTGAAGCCGCCGTCCTTGAACACCGGGTGGTTGAACAGGTTGGTGGTGACCATCGGCACGACCAGGCCGGTCTCGTCGAGCGCCTTGCGGAAGCGGCTGAGCCGGGCATCGCGGGTGGCGGCGTCCGCGCCGAACGGGACCAGGTCGTCGTCGTGGAAGGTGATGCCGTACGCGCCCAGCTCGGCGAGCCGGTGCACGGCCTCGACGGCGTCCAGCTCGGGACGGGTCGCGTCGCCGAACGGGTCACGGGCCGGCCAGCCCACCGTCCAGAGGCCGAAGGAGAACTTGTCCGCGGGGGTGGGACGGGGTGCCATGGCAGACCTCCAGTGGTGGTGTCGTCCGCGATTTGTTCAGCGGTTGAATTAAATGGCGGCGATGTGGCAGTGTCAAGAGGTGACAAGCGCCAGCACGGCCGGGGCGGTCCGGCAGGGCAGCCTGCGCGAGTTGAACCTCGCAGTGGTGCTCCGGCGGATCGCCGCCGCCGACCGGCCGCCCTCGCGGGCCGGGATCGCCGCCGACACCGGCCTGACCCGGGCCACCGTCTCCGCCGTGGTCGACGACCTGATCGCCGGCCGGCTGGTCGCCGAGGCGGAGCCGGAGCCGCGTACCGGTGCGGGCCGGCCGGCCCGGGGGCTGGTGCTCGCCTCCGACGGCCCGGCCGGGCTCGGCCTGGAGGTGAACGTCGACTACCTGGCGGCCTGCGTCGTCGACCTGACCGGCACGGTCCGGCACCACCTGGTCCGCCGCGCCGACCTGCGCCCGGTCTCCCCCGCCGACGCGCTCGCCCGGCTCGCCGCGCTGGCCGCCGAGGCGCGCGCCGCCGCCGTACGCGACGGACTGACCCTGGCCGGCGCGGCGCTCGCCGTGCCCGGCCTGGTCGGCGACGGCGGCCTGGTCCGGCTCGCGCCGAACCTCGGCTGGCGGGACGTGGACGTGCCGGCGCTGCTGGCCGGGCATTCGCTGGCCGAGCCGGTCGACGGGGTGCCACCGCTCGTGGTCGACAACGAGGCCAACCTGGCGGCGCTCGGCGAGCTGTACGCGCGACCGGCCGGCCCCCGCAGCTTCCTGCACATCACCGGCGAGATCGGCATCGGCGCCGGAATCGTGCTGGACGGCTCGCTCTACCGGGGCGCGCGCGGCTGGAGCGGAGAGATCGGTCACTTCCCGGTCCAGCCGCAGGGGCGGCCGTGCCGCTGCGGCGGCCAGGGCTGTCTGGAGCGGTACGCGGGCCAGGAGGCGATCCTGGCCGCCGCCGGGCTGCCCGGCGCGGAACTGCCCGCCGACACCGCCGCCACCCGGCTCGCCGACCTGGCCGACGCCGGTGACCCGGCCACGCTGACCGCCCTGGCCGACGCCGGCGCCGCCCTCGGGGTCGCCGTGGCGGGCGTGGTGAACCTGCTGGACCTGGACACGGTGGTGCTCGGCGGCGGATACGCCCCGCTCGCCCCCTGGCTGCGGCCGCCTGTGGTGGCGGAGATCTCCCGGCGGGTGCTGACCGCCGCCTGGGCACCGGTCGAGGTACGCCCGGCCGTGCTCGGGGCGCAGTCCGCGGCGGTCGGCGGAGCCGGCTCGGTGGTCCGCCGGATCGTCGACCGGCCGGTGGGCTGGCTGGCCCGCAGCGCCTGATCCGGCCGTTCCTGGACGGGCATTACGTGCCCGCGCTCGGTACGCTTGCCGCCAGGCAACCTGTCCGCCGAGCGAGGAGTGCACCGACAGCATGCGCAGGGGTCGACTGACCGAAGCGCCCGGCCACCTGAGGTGACAGCCGCGCGCCGGGGCGGTGTCGCGGGGCCGGTCAGCGGCGGGGGGCACGCCTGGAGGAAGCGACCCCGGCGGGTGGCCGGGGCCGCGCTCCCGGCTGACGACCGGCTCGCCCAGGAGCTGCTGGACGGGCTCGCCGAAGCGGTCGTGACAGTCGACCCGGCCGGCGTGGTGGCCCTGGTCAACGCGATGGCCATCGACCTGCTCCCGGAGCTGAGCCCCGGCGTCGACCTGGCCGGGTGCCAGGTGCCGGCGCTGGCCGAGGCGGCGAGCACCGGATCGGACACGTTCGAGACCGAGCACCACGGCCGGCGGTTGCGCGGGCTGCGGCGCCCGCTGGCCGCCGAGCGCGGCGCCTGGTACGTCCGAGACGTCACGGAGGAGCACGCACGCACCGACGCGCTGCTCGCCGAACGCTCCCGGACCGCGTTCCTCGCCCGGGCCGGCAGCCGGCTCGGGCTGTCCCTGCACCGGGACCAGACGCTGCGCGCCGCGGTCACGCTGCCGGTGCCCTACCTGGCCGACGTCGCCGTGGTGGTGCACCGCCCGGCCCCGCCCGCCGAGGACGCGCCGCACTGGATCCGGTACGCCACCGGCGACTCCGGCCCGGTCACCGGCGTGACCGGCTGGCGCACCGTGGAGTCCGTCCCCGGGCTGGTCGAGGCGCTCGACGGCGACCGCACCGAGCCCAGTCCCTGGCTCGACGCCGAACTGGCCGACCTGGCCGAGGTGCTGCCCACCGGCTTCGGCCGGCCGGGCACCGTGCTGATCAGCCCGATGCCCAGCGCCGGCGGCCCGGCCGGCGCGCTGGTGCTGGCCCGCCGCCCCGAACGGCCCGGCTTCGATCAGCGGGAGATCGCACTGGCCCGGGAGTTCGCCGGGCGGGCCGGCGCCGCGCTGGCCGCCGCCGAGCTGTACGGCGAGCAGGCCCACCTGGCGCGCGTGCTGCAGAACAGCCTGCTCCCGCCGGAACTGCCGCGCCTGCCCGGGATGACGCTCGCCGGCGGTTACCGCGCCGCCGGGGACAGCCTGCGCATCGGCGGGGACTTCTACGACGTGTTCCCCACCGCCGAGGGCGGTCTCCTCGCGCTCGGCGACGTCTGCGGCAAGGGCGTCGGCGCGGCAGTGCTGACCGGCCGGGTACGCCAGTCGCTGCAGACGCTGCGCCTCGTCGAGCAGCGTCCCCGGGAACTGCTGGAGCTGCTCAACCGGGCGCTGCTGGACGCGCCGGACGCCGCCCGCCGGGCCCAGTTCACGACGCTCCTGCTCGGCGCGGTCCGCCGCGAGCCCGGCGGCGGGCTGCGGGTCCGGGTGGCCGGCGGCGGGCACCCCGCCCCGCTCGTCGCCCGCGCCGGCGGCGGGATCGAGACCGTCCGGGTGGGCGGCATGCCGGTGGGCGCGCTCACCGACGCGCGGTTCGTCGACGCCGAGGTACGGCTGGCGCCGGGCGACCTGCTGCTGGCGTACACCGACGGGGTGACCGAGGCCCGGGGCGGCCCGACCGAGCTGGCCATGTTCGGCGAGGACCGGTTGCGCCAGGCGGTCGCCTCCGGTGCCGGGCTCCCGCCGGCCGCGCTCGTGGAGCGGGTGCTCCAGCTCGTCGACGAGTGGCTGGACGGGCAGCCGCACGACGACATCGCCATGCTGGCGCTGGCCGCCGGGTGAGCCCGGAGCGCCGGATCGGGCCGGAGACGCTCGCCGCGTATCTCGATCACCTGGACCGGGCCGACCGGGCCGGCGCGATCGCGCTGGCGCAGGAACTGCTCGCCGATGGCGTGCCGGTCGCGGACATCCTGGTGGACCTCGTCGCGGTGGCGCAGCAGGAGATCGGCCGCCGCTGGCTCACCGGTTCCTGGAGCGTGGCCCAGGAGCACGCCGCCACCCATGTCAGCGAACTCGTGGTCGGCGCGGTGGGCGCGACGATCGGCGCACCGCGACGTGGGCACGTGGTGATGGCCTGCGTCGAGGGCGAGTGGCACGCGCTGGCCGCCCGGATCGTCGCCGAGGTGGTCCGGGCGGCCGGCTGGCGGGTGACGTTCCTGGGCGCCAGCGTGCCGGCCCGGCACCTGGTCTCCTACCTGCACCAGACCGGCCCGGACGCGGTACTGCTGAGCTGCGTGCAGCCGAACCGGCTGGTCCGGGCGGCGCGGATGGTGGAGGCGAGCCGCGCGGCCGGGGTGCCGGTACTGGCGGGCGGCCCCGGCTTCGGGCCGGAGGGCCGGTGGGCCGCCACGATCGGCGCGGCGGCCTGGGGCGCCAGCGCCCGGGACGCCGTCGCGCTGCTGGACCGGCCGCTGTCCGCGGGCACGCACATCGGCGCGCCACCACCGCCGCCTGACGACTCGTACGTCGCCCTGCTGCACCGGCGGCGGGAGCTGGTCCGGCTCGCGCTGACCGCGGTGGACCCGCCCGAGGAGACCGCCGAGGACGCCGCCACCGGCATCGCGCACCTGGTGGACGCGCTGATCGCGGCCGTGCGGGTGGACGACGACCGGCTGCTGCGGGACTTCGTCGAGTGGCAGGCGGAGGCGCTGACGTCCCGGGGCGGGCGGGCGCTGCTGGACGAGGTGCTCGGCACGCTGGAGCGGGCGCTGACCGAGCATCCCCGGGTGGTGGCCCGGCTGCGGGCCGTCCGCGGGTGAAGTCAGGCGGTACGGGCCACCGGCGGCTCGCCGGACGGGCGGACCGGGTCACCGATCCGCTCCCCGGAGGGCTGCAGCACCGGCCAGCCCTCGGCCGCTGTCGCCTCCCCGCGCCGGCCGACCACGTCGAACTCGCGCATGCCCTGCAGCAGTGCCACCCGGCCCTCCGAGCTCATTCCGTCCAGGATCCGCTCCAGCCGGCGCCGCCGGTCGGTGCGCAGTTCGGCGAGGAGCCGCAGGGCCTCCGGAGTGAGGTGCAGGGAGATCTCCCGCCGGTCGTAGCGGCCCGGCTCGCGTTCCAGCATGCCGGCCGCGACCAGCCGGTCGCAGAGCCGGCTGGCGGAGGAGAGCAGCATGTCGGTGAGGGTGGCGAGCCGGCGGAGGTTGATGCCGTCATACTGCTCGACGACCATGATCGCGCGTAACTGGGCACTGGACAGCCGGCTGGTGGTGCGCTCCCGGGCCGCCTCCCAGACGGCGAGCAAGGTGCCTGCCGCCTCGTCCAGGGCGGCGGACATACTCGTGTCAGGTCCCTGGGGACCAGGCTCTTCGGTCATGGTGGGCCCGAGACTACCCCCCGGATCTGCCCGGCGACCTGTGCAAAGGAGCAAAGATGAGCGGAGCGGAGGGCCGCGCGCGCCGGGTCCTGACCGAGGCGCCGACGGATCTCATCGTGGACCGGCTCGCCGCCGAGCTGGCGCGCACGTACGGAATCACCCGCACCGAGCTCTACCAGGTCGACTACCGGCTCGCCGAGCTGCTGCCGCTGGGTGACGGCGAGGCGCTCGCCCGCCCCGGTCACCCGGCCTGGCGCGCCTTCGACCACCAGGAGCCGGTGATCGCCGACGAGGTGGGCTGGTTCCCGGTGGGCATGCGCGGCGAACGCCGGGGCGTCCTCCGGGTCTCTCCGGTACCGGCCGACCCGGACGCGCGCCGCGAGCTGGACACCATCGCCACGGTGCTCGGGCACGAGCTGAGCGCGGTCATGGCGACCACCGACATCTACCGGACCGCCCGGCGCAGCCGGCGCCTCACGCTGGCCGCCGAGATGCAGTGGGAGCTGCTGCCCGGGCGCAGCCGGATCCGGCCGTCGTTCAGCCTGGCCGGGCAGCTGGAACCGGCGTACGCGGTGCGCGGGGACAGCTTCGACTGGTCCGACGACGGCCACCGGCTCTGGCTGGCGGTCTCCAACGGCTTCGGTGAGGGGGTGGCCGCGGCGCTGCTCGCCTCGCTGGCCACGTACGCGCTGCGCAACGCGCGCCGGGCCGGGCTCCCCCTGGCCGACCAGGCCGCGCTGGCCGACCAGGCGATCTACGCGCAGCACCGGGGCCAGCAGCATGTCTCGGTGCTGCTCGTCGAACTGGACCTGGCCACCGGCACGCTGGCCGTGGTCGACGCCGGTTCGCCCCGTCTGCTGCGGCTGCGGGCCGGCGAGGTCAGCGAGCAGGCGCTGGACGAGCAGTTCCCGCTCGGCATGTTCGAGGGCACCGACTACCGGGAGCAGACGTTCCAGCTGGAGCGCGGTGACCGGCTCTTCGTGGTCAGCGACGGCGTCATCGACGCCACCACCGAGCAGGGGCGCTACGGCGAGGCGGCGCTGGACCGGTTCCTGCGCCGGACCGGGCCGATGGAGCCGCTGGACGCGGTCCGGTCGCTGATCGGCGACCTGCGGGCCTTCGTCGCCGGCGATCTGGTGGACGACGCGGTGGTGGTGTGCCTGGACTGGCTGGGCCCGCAGCCCTGACCCGGCCCGCTCAGTACGCGCCGCGGCTGTTGATCACGGCGCCGAACGTCTTCCAGAGGATGGTCAGGTCGGCGGCCAGCGACCAGTTCTCCACGTAGTAGAGGTCGAGCCGGATGCCGTCCTCCCAGCTCAGGTCGGACCGGCCGCTGACCTGCCAGAGGCCGGTCATGCCGGGCTTGACCAGGAGGCGTCGCGCCACGTCGCCGTCGTAGCGGGCCACCTCGGACGGCAGCGGCGGGCGCGGGCCGACCAGGCTCATCTGGCCGAGCAGCACGTTGACGAGCTGGGGCAGCTCGTCCAGCGACCACTTGCGCAGCAGCCGGCCCACCCGGGTCACCCGCGGGTCGTCGCGCATCTTGAACATCAGGCCGTCGGTCTCGTTGCGCGCGGCCAGCTCGGCGAGCAGGGCGTCGGCGTTGACCACCATGGTGCGGAACTTGAAGACGCCGAACTCCTCGCCGCCCTGACCGACCCGGGTCTGCCGGAACAGCACCGGACCCCGGCTGTCGATCTTGATGGCGAGCGCGATCACGATCAGCAGCGGCGCCAGCACGAGCAGCGCGATCAGCGAGATCGACCGGTCCACGAAGCCCTTGACCAGCTTGCGGGCGCCACGGAACTCGGGCGCCTCGACGTGGATCAGCGGCAGGCCGGCGACCGGGCGGGTGTGGATGCGAGGGCCGGCGACGTCGGTCAGCGCCGGCGCCACCACCAGGTCGACCCCGGTGCCCTCCAGCTGCCAGCCCAGGCGGCGAAGCCGGGTCGCGGTCAGCTCACCGGAGGCGGTGACCGCCACCGTGTCGGCGCCGATCGCGGTGGCCGCCTCCGGGATGCCCCGGAAGGAGCCGACCACCGGCACGTCACCCAGCCGCTGCGGCACCGGGGCGAGCAGCGCGTCCGGAATGCACGCGCCGACCACCTGGTAGCCCGCGTACGGCTCCCGGCGCAGCGTGTGCACCAGCTCCAGCACGTGTGCCGTGTCGCCCACCACGAGCACCTTGCGCGACCAGCCGGCGCCCCGGTCGCGGGCCCGGTGCAGCCGCTTGCGGGCCGCGAACCGCGCCACCTCCAGGCCGACGGTGCCGACGGCGAAGGAGATGGCCAGGAAGCCCCGGGAGACGCCGACGTCGGCGATGTACCCGGCGATCGCGATACCGCCGGCCAGCCGCATGCTCGCCGCGCTGACCCGGCGGTACTCGTCCGCGCCGTAGCCGAGCACCTGGTCGTCGTAGCACCGCATCGCCTTGAGCGAGACGAGCCAGACCAGCAGCAGCGCCGGGGCTACCACGACGTACGGGATCTCGGACCCGGTCGGCTCCTCGTCGCCGAACCGGGCCAGGTAACCGACCAGGATGGCCACCGCGAGCACCGCGGTGTCCAGCACCACCAGGACCCGGATGTAGGCCCGCTCCGCGGCTCGTGTCGTCTTGCCCGGGCGTTCACCACCGGGTCGCGACGACGTGGCAGGGGTCAACAGCGTCGCCGAGGTCACCGGCCCTCCCCACTTCGCTCAGGACCGCCCCGTCCCCGCCCGGCTCCGGTGTGGAGCCCGCGGTCGAGGCACCCGGTCATCATGCCTGGACAATTATGGTTACCGATTGATTCGGACGCATTACCGTCAGTTCTCATCCCGCGTCTTGACCCGGGAAGCCTTCCGCCGTACCGGATTTGCCGGTACGGCGGAAGACTAGCGCTGAGCTTCAGGTCAGCGCGGGGCGGGCGGCCGGAGCGCGATCGCCCGGAGGAAGATCTCGCCGATCTTGCTGGGGTCGGTGGTGACGAACGCGCCGCCGCCGGTGACCTTGGTGATCGACTCCAGCTCGGCCCGGTTCACCTCGGTGCCGATGCCGATGATGACCACCTGGACCGGCTGCTCGTCGTCCTTCAGTTTCTTCAGCTGGTCCAGCAGCTCCTTCTGCGAGATGCCGTTGTCGTCCTCGTTCTTGCCGTCGGTGAACAGCACGATCGAGTTGACCTTGCCCGGCTCCCAGTCCTGCTGCACCTTCTTGTACGCCGCGAGCATGGTGTCGTACAGGCCGGTGTCGCCGCTGGAGGGCTTGATCGAGGCGAGGCCGCGCTGCAGCGCCCCCCGGTTGCTCGACAACGGCTTTATTCCGACCAGCTCGCTCCAGTCCTGCGAGCCCTGAAGGTTCGTGGAGAACGTCCACAGACCGATCGACCAGGAGTCGTCGAAGAGCCCGAGGCCCTGGCTCGCGGCCGCCACCGTGACCTGCTCCCGGCTGGCGCCGTTCGCCGTCGCGACCGGCTTCTTCATCGAGCCGGAGACGTCGATGACGCAGAGCATCCGGCCCGACTGCGTGGCCACCGACCAGGTGGTGGTCGCCGTCGAGATGGCGCCCGGGTCGAGGTCGGCCGCGCCGCCCTGACCGGACGGCGGCACCTGGCTCGCGCCGCCGTTCGCCGGGCTCGGCGCGCCCGTCGGGGCCTGGAAGCCGCGCCCCCAGTTGCCGTCCGGCGCGCGCAGCGCCTGCGCGGCCAGCCGGTCCTTGAAGTCCGGCGTACGCAGCACCTCGAAGAGCACCCGGGCGGCGGACGCCTTGGCCGGCTCGATGCCGGGCAGCACCGCGAACGGGTAGTCGAGCGGGATCGGCACCGGCTCCAGGTAGAGCGCGGCCAGCCGGATCGGCGGCTTCGTGCTGTTGTAGGCGATCACGTCCTCCTCGGACAGCGCCGCCGCGCCCAGCCCGTTGGCGATCGCCGTCGGGTCCGACGAGCGCGGGAACCGCGCGAGGAGGTCCTGCCGCAGCGAGGAGCGGTTCGTGGCGAGGGCCCGCAGCGCCCCGACCATCGCCTCCTGCGCCTTCGGCGAGCCGGAATCGCCGGTGGAGCTGGCGGCGGCGGTGAGCGACAGCAGCCCGGACAGGCCGGCCGCGTCCTGGGTCGGCTCGACGATCCCGGCCCGCAGCGGCTTACTCGCGGTGACCTGGGTCAGCAGGTCGGACCAGCGGAGCTTCTTGTCCGGCCACCCTATGCGCGAGGCCACCGGCTCGGGCAGCGCCACCACCACCGGGCTGCGCGCGATCGAGGCGCCGTTCGTCGGCGCGAAGGCGCTGGCTCCGCCGCTCTTGAGCCGGACCAGCCAGGTCGAGGAGTCCGGCACCCAGACGTCCGGGGTGACAGCGGTGCCGCTGGCCTGCCCGACTCCGGCGAGCGTGGCGCCGTGCTTGCTGGCCACCGCGGCGGCCACCTCGACCGACTCGGAGGAGGAGACGTTGACGGCGATGCAGGTGCCGCCCACCGCGGCGCCGTCGGCGACCCACTGGTCGGCGGCGCCGCGCACCGCGGGGGCGATCTCCGGGGCGGTCGCCACCGACAGCTCGATCCGGCCCGAACAGTTCGGGCCGGCCAGCTGCTGGTAGCCGAACCAGGAGCCGCCCACGACGGCGACCAGGGCTACCGCCACAGCGGCGGCGCCTGCTCCACGGAGGTTGGAACGCATGCGATGGCGGCCAGACACGGTGACCATCTTGCGTACCTCGTGGGGTTACCACCACAACCGTTCGGACGAAAGTTACGCAGCAGAAACAGTTGATCACCTAACTCATACGCTAAGTTACTGGTCAGTCATTTCAGAGTGATGAAGTCCACTGCGGACGGTCGTTTCGGTGACCGTCCGCTCACGGCAAGAAGCAGGTCGGGCTCGCCACCGGCACCGGCTCCCCCGTCACCTCGGGCACGCCGCTGACCGGATCGACCCGGAAGATCCTGATCATGTCGGCCCGCTCGTCGGCGACGTACAGGTGCTCACCGGCGAACGCGAAGTGCCGGGGCCACTCACCGCCGGTGTCGACCTCGGCCACCAGCTCCGGCGCTTCGCCGTCGAGCGCGAAGACCGCCACCGTGCCGACGCCCCGGTTGCCCACGTAGAGGAAACGCCCACCCGGTCCCACGCTCACCTCGGACGGCTGGACATGCCCGGCCCGCCCGCTGGCGTCGACGCGCGCCCGCTCCCGCGGCCCGTCCGGCGTCAGGTCGTACGCGGTGACAGTGGCATCCAGCTCGCCGACCAGCCACGCGCGCCGCCCGTCCGGGTGCCGGGCCAGATGGCGGGGCCCGGTGCCGGGCGGAGTGCTCACCCGGGGCTCCCGGGGCGTCAGCCGGCCGGAGCCGGCGTCGACGTCGTACCGGTAGACCGAGTCGGTGCCCAGGTCGACGGCGAGCAGCGCGCCGCCGGCCGGATCCGGCGAGACCATGTGACAATGCGCGTGCTCCTGCCGGTCGGTGTCCGGGCCGTGCCCCTCGTGCCGGACCAGGTCGGCGCGCTCCCCCGGCACGCCCTCGGCGTCCAGGCCGAACACCGCCACGCTGCCGCCGCCGTAGTTCGCCACGAACAGGTGCCGACCGTCCGGGGCCACCGCCACGTGACAGGGCTCGGCCCCGCCGGACGGGCGCTCGCCCAGCGGCGTGAGGTCGCCGTCCGGCGCCACCCGGAACGCGCCGACCCGGCCGTCCGGCAGCTCGTTGCACGCGTACAGCACCGGCAGCGCCGGATGCCGGGCCAGGAACGACGGCGACGGGGTGACCGCCACGACACCCAGCGGCGTCAGCCCGCCGGTCGCCCGGTCCCGCCGGGCCGCGACGACGCCCTCACCCCGCCCGCCCGTCTCCGCCGTGTAGCCGCCGATGTGGACGATCTCGTCCTGCCCGGTCACCGCTCCCACCTTCCGTCGGTCCTGTCTCCGCCAGATCCAACCAGAGGCTTCCCGGTCAGGCGTCCGATCAGTCCCGCGACGGCCGACGAGATTCGCCGCGGGCGGCTCAGCCCACCGGCACCGGCTCGCCGCGCTGCCGCGCCACGTGCTCGACCAGCGAGATCAGCACCAGCTTGCCGGACTGCCGGTCCCGGGCGTCGCAGAGCACGAGCGGGACGTCCGGGTCCAGGTCGAGGGCGTCGCGCACCGCCTCCAGGCCGAACCGCCGGGAGCCCTCGAAGCAGTTGACGCCCACCACGAACGGGATGCCCCGCTGCTCGAAGTAGTCGATGGAGGGAAAGCAGTCGGCCAGCCGCCGGGTGTCGGCGAGCACCACCGCGCCGAGCGCGCCGAACGCCAGCTCGTCCCAGAGGAACCAGAACCGGTCCTGACCCGGGGTGCCGAACAGGTAGACCTGCAGGTCGTCGTTGATGGTGATCCGGCCGAAGTCCATCGCCACCGTGGTGGTCGCCTTCTGCTCCACCCCGGAGACGTCGTCGGTGTCGAGCCCGGCGCCGGTGAGGACCTCCTCGGTCTGCAACGGCCGGACCTCGCTCAACGCGCTGACCAGCGTCGTCTTGCCGGCCCCGAAGCCACCGGCGATGAGGATCTTCAGAGCCAGCGGCACCTGGGGCGCCCCCGGCTCCCGGTCATAACGCACGGAGTCCACTGACCACCGCCTTGAGGATGTTGTCGTCGGGCAGGTACGCGGTGGCCGGTGGCCGGTGCACCGCGACGAAGCCATGGGCGAGGAGGTCGCCGAGCAGCACCCGCACCACGCCCACGGCGAGGTCCAGGTCGGCGGCGAGGTCGGCCACGGCCTTCGGCCGGCGGGCCAGTTCGATCAGCCGGCGATGCTCCGGCTGGAGGCCGGGCGTGCCGGTCGGCTCGGCGTCCGGCGTGGCGAGCACGAAAGCCAGCAGGTCGAAGCCGTCCACCGGCGGGCGCACCCGGCCCCCGGTGAGCGTGTACGGGCGCACCACCGGACCGGCGTCGGCGTCCAGCCACTCGTGCTGCGGCCCGGGCGAGTCAGCGCGCATCGGCCGGCCCCCCGCCGCTGCGGGCCGGCGCGGCCAGGTTCTCCCCGACCCGGATCACCAGCATCGCCATCTCGTACGCCACCAGGCCGATGTCGGCGTCGGCGTCGCTCGCCACCGCCAGGCAGGCGCCCTGTCCGGCGGCGGTCACGAAGAGATAGGCCGACTCCATCTCCACCACGGTCTGGCGGACCGCGCCGCCGCCCAGGTGCCGGGTGGCGCCCTTGGCCAGGCCGGAGAAGCCGGACGCCAGCGCGCACAGGTGCTCCGCTTCGCTGCGGTCCTGGTCGCCGGAGGCGCCGAGCAGGAGCCCGTCCGCCGAGAGCACCACCGCCCGGCGTGCGGCGGGCACCCGCTCCACCAGGTCGTCGAGCAGCCAGTCGAGATCGGCGTTCTGCCGCGTCGTGTACACCACTAGGCGTCCCTCTCAGTCGCGGTTCGGTCCTCCGCCACCGGCAGGGCGGGCTCCACGGCCGGCCCCGACGTGGCGGACGGCGTACCGGTGTCAGGCTTTTCGGTGGTGGCCGGATCGGCGTCACCGGCCGGGTCGGTGGCGCGGGCGCCGTCCCGGCGACCCCGCGCGGTGCCCGCCTGCAACGCCGACATGGCCCGGCGCGCCTCCTCCGGCGTGCGGTACGCCGGGGCGTCCACGACCGCCGCGCGCGGACGCGCGGACGCGCCGCGCCGCCGGATCCGGCGTGGCAGGCCGTCGCCGTCGGTGGGAGGCTCCACGGTCGAGGCGCGCGCGGACTGCAACGGGACCACGGTGCTCTCCGACCGGTCCCGTCCCGGCCGGTTCGGGCGCCCCGGACGCGGCACCGTCGTCAACCGGGTCACCTTGGCCAGGCGCCGCCGCTCCGGCCCGGCGGGGCCGTCCGTGCCCACCGGCGGCTCGTCGGTGATCAGATCCGACGGTACGAACACCGCGGCGACGATCCCGGCCGGACGGGCCGGCCGCAGCTCCACCCGCACGCCGTGCCGTGCGGCCAGGCGCGCCACCACGAACAGCCCCAGCCGGGCGCTGCCGGCCGGGTCGAACTCGGGCGGCTCGGCCAGCTTGCGGTTGGCGGCGGCCAGGGCCGGCGCGGACATGCCCAGCCCCCGGTCGGTGATCTCGATGGTGTAGCCGCCCGGCACGGTCCGGCCGGTGACGTCCACCCGGGTGCCCGGCGGGGAGTACGCGGTGGCGTTCTCGATCAGCTCGGCGAGCAGGTGGATCACGTCGCCGACGGCCCGGCCGAGCACCCCGGCCGACGCCACCTCACCCACGTCGACCCGGTCGTACGCCTCGACCTCGGAGATCGCGCCGCGCATCACGTCGACCGCGGCGACCGGCCGGCGCCAGCCCCGCCCGGGCGCGGCGCCGGCGAGGATGACCAGGTCCTCGGCGTGCCGCCGGAGCCGGGTCGCCAGGTGGTCGACCTGGAACAGTCCGGCCAGCTCGTCCGGGTCCTCGGTACGCCGTTCCAGCCGGTCCAGCAGCGCCAACTGCCGGTGCACCAGGCCCTGGCTGCGCCGGGCGAGGTTGAGGATCACCTCGTTGAACCCCCGGCGCAGGGTGACCTCGTCGATCGCGGCGCGCACCGCGGTACGCCGCACCTCGTTGAACGCGCGCGCCACCTGGCCGATCTCGTCGCCGCCGTGGTCCAGTTCGGGCGCCTCCCGGGCGACGTCGACCTCCTCGCCGCGGCGCAGCCGGGCGACCACGTCGGGCAGCCGCTGCTCGGCGACCTCGGTCGCGGCGGTGCGTACGCCGGTCAGCCGCCGGGCCAGCGACCGGCCGACCCGCAGCGCCACCAGCACGCAGACGACGATCGCGACGAGACCCAGCACACCGGCGGCGGCGAGCTGGACGAGGATCCGGGTGGCCATCGGCACCGACCGCTCGGCCAGGGCGTCCGCGCCGCGCAGCTCGAAGTCGCGCAGGCTCTGCCACACCTCGGCGTGGCCGGCCTCCCAGCCGGCCATGTCGAACCGGGCCGGCAACGCGGACGAGCGGATCAGGGTGTCCTGGAGCGCGCGCAGCTTGACGAACCCGGCGCCCTCGGTCAACCGCTGGTACGAGGTCCGTTCCTCGGACGGCAGCTCGGCGACCGCCGTCTCCGCCAGGAAACGCTGGTTCTCCAAGGTCCGGACCAGCTGCTCGTGCTCGCCGTCGGCGTACCGGCCCGCGATGACCGCGCCGGCCAGCAGCGCGTCGGCCTGGCCGAGCAGCTCGCGGGAGCGGCCCAGCGCGGTGAGCGCTGTGGCCTCCCGGTTGAGCTGGGCGTCGGGCAGCGCTGCCATCGCGCCGAACGCCTGGAACGCCGAACCGATCATCCCGCTGTAGAGGCCGACGGCACCGGACCGGTCCACCTTCCGGTCGTCGATGAAGGCGCGTCCGGCGGGCAGCGCGTCCAGTGCCGAGACCAGCTGGTCGAGGCGGCCGTCGAGCTGCTCGTCGGCGACGTCGCGCAGGGCCTTGCCGTCGACCTTGCGGCGCAGCTCGACGATCGCGTCGTCGGTGCGTACGCGCTGTTCCGCCAGGGCCGGCAGGGCGCTGCGGCCGGCGAGCTGGACCACCGACAGCCGTCGCTCCCGTTGCAGCTCCGCCACCACGCGCTCGCCGGGACGGCCGAGGTCGTAGAGAAGGGTACGGGCGGAGAGCAGATCGAGCGCGGGCCCGAAGGTGAGCGTGGTGGCGAAGATCCACAACGCCAGCAGCCCGGTCACCGGGCCGATGACCAGCGCGGTCAGCTTGGCGCGGATCGGCCAGTCACGGGTGTTCAATCAGACCTCGCCCGGGAAGGTGTCGCTCGGTGGCGCCGGCAGCGGCCGTCACGTTCGCCGGCCACGACGCCGGGCCCCGGCCCGGACGCCTTGGGCAGGATACGTAATCCGGGGCGGATGCACTACCGGCCGTCTCGGCTCTCACTACGGTCCGAGACGGGCACGGCGGGCGCAGTCGGACACCGGACCGGCACCGGACGGCGGTCGCGACACCGCTCCTTATTTCCCGACCGGGGCGGAAAGTGCCGCGCAACGGGATTGGCGATCACCCGCATGAGGGAATACCAGCGGGCGAAGGAGGAGCCATGTCGTCCACCCAGGTAATCGTCATAGTCATCGTCGTCCTCGTCATCGCCGCGCTCGCCGCGTTCGCCGTGGTCGCCAGCCGCCGCCGGGCGCTGCGGGAGCGTTTCGGCCCGGAGTACGACCGGGTCGTCGCCGAGCAGGACAGCCGCGGCGCGGCCGAACGCGAGCTGCGTGAGCGCGAGCGCCGGCACGCCGAACTGGAGCTGACCCCGCTGAGCCCGGAGTCCCGGGCCCGCTACGCCGCCGCCTGGGAAGAGCTGCAGGTGCGCTTCGTCGACTCGCCCGCCGAGACCGTCGGCGAGGCGGACGAGCTGGTCAGCCGCCTGATCGCCGAGCGCGGATACCCCACCGGGGACTTCTCGGACCAGATCGCCCACCTCTCCGTCGAGCACGCCCGCACGCTCACCCACTACCGCGACGCCCACGAGATCCGGCAGCGCAACGAGCGCGGTGAGGCCGGCACCGAGGACCTCCGGCAGGCGCTCGTGCACTACCGGGCCCTCTTCGCCGACCTGCTCGGTGAGGACCCGGTGCCCACGTGGACGCCGCAGCCGGAGCAGCGGGAGCAGCCGGAGCAGCGCCACCCCGACCACGACCACGACGTCACGAGCCGCTGAGGAGGCCGCCGCCATGCGCCAGGAAGAGCAGCAGGTCACGCAGGACCACCCCGAGGCCGTCCGGTCCGCGCCGGTACCGGTGCCGCAGCCGGGCGACCACGCCGGCCCCGGCCGGCACGACGCCGACCGGGCCGACGTGCCCGAGGACGCGCTCGACGACCGGGGCACCTTCGACGACCCGGCCGTCGCCGACGACCGGCACGACGACGGGACCGGGGCCCGGCACGACGACGAGGTCGACGAGACCCGCGCGTACGACGCCGGCGAACTGAGCGACGCGGCCGACCGTACCGACGACGGGCGCGACGACGACGGGCGTCCGCCGTTCCACGAGCCGGCGCCGCTGCCGACGGCGTTCGGCGCGGCCACGGTGGGCGACGCGGTCGCCGCGTCGGCGCTGGCGAGCGGCCGTCCGCAGGACGAGCGCGACGCCCGCGACGAGGACACCGCGGTGCCGGGCGACGGCGCGCCGGGCCGGACCGACCCGCTGGACGACGAGCGGGCCGATCCGACGGCCGGGGACCGACTGCACGACCGCGACCGCTGGGACGCCGAGCACGCCGACGGCGACGCGGCGGCCGACGGCGCGGTCGGGTACGGCAGCGCCGAGCCGGGCCTGGTCGACCCCGACGCCGAGCCGGTCCCCGCGGCCGACGAGGACGCCGACCGGCGCCACGACCACGTCGACGCGGGCACCGCGGCGGCGGGCGCGGCAGCGGCCGGCACGGCCCTGGGCGGGGCGGACCGGCCCACGCCGGGCGCGGTACCGGCCGACGCCGCGACGCTGTTCGCGCCGGAGGCGGCGCAGGGCTTCCGGGACCGCTGGCGCGACGTGCAGCTGCGCTTCGTGGACGACCCGCGCGCCGCGGTCGGCGAGGCCGAGTCGCTCGTCGAGGAGGCGATCGAGGCGCTCTCCACCGCCCTGCGCGAGCAGCGCACCCGGCTCGGCGCGTGGCAGGAGTCCGGCTCCACCGACACCGAGCAGCTCCGGGTGGCCGTGCGCGGCTACCGCGACTTCCTGGACCGCGTACTGGGGCGCTGAGGCCCGCCGCAGGGCCCCACCGAGCCCCGGCCGGCGACCCGGCCGGGGCTCCGTCGCGCCCGGACCGGCCAGCAGGCATGAAACTTCGCAAACGGGGTACGTGCGGGCAGCGGTGCACACGAGGGGAGCACGGGCATGGGCGGCGGCGGCCTGCGTCTGGACATGAACGCGGTGGACTACCTGATCCTCGCGCTCTATTTCGTCACTGTGCTCGGCGTCGGTTTCGCCGCCCGGCGCGCGATCCGCACCAGCGTGGACTTCTTCCTCTCCGGCCGATCGCTGCCCGCCTGGGTCACCGGCCTGGCGTTCGTCTCGGCGAACCTGGGCGCGCTGGAGATCATCGGCATGGCCGCCAACGGCGCCCAGTACGGCATCATGACCGTGCACTACTACTGGATCGGCGCCGTACCGGCGATGGTCTTCCTCGGCATCGTGATGATGCCGTTCTACTACGGCTCCAAGGTCCGCAGCGTCCCCGAGTACCTGCGGCTGCGCTTCAACCGCCCCACCCACCTGCTCAACGCGATCAGCTTCGCGGTAGCCCAGGTGCTGATCGCGGGCGTGAACCTCTACGCGCTGGCGCTGATCATGCAGGCGCTCCTCGGCTGGCCGCTCTGGTTCGCGATCATCGTCGGCGCGGTGATCGTGCTGGCGTACATCACCGTCGGCGGGCTCTCCGGCGCGATCTACAACGAGGTGCTCCAGTTCTTCGTGATCATCGCCGGTCTGGTGCCGATCACGGTCATCGGGCTGGTCAAGGTCGGCGGCGTCAGCGGTCTGATGGACGCGGTCCGCGACTCCAGGCTCGGCGAGGCCGGCCTGCACGCCTGGGAGGGCACCGGCAGCACCGGCAACCCGCTCGGCGCGCACTGGCTGGGCATCGTGTTCGGCCTCGGCTTCGTGCTCTCCTTCGGCTACTGGACCACGAACTTCGCCGAGGTGCAGCGCGCGCTGTCCGCGCGGAACATGAGCGCCGCCCGGCGTACGCCGATCATCGCCGCGTACCCGAAGCTGCTCATCCCCGCGGTCACCGTGATCCCCGGCCTGATCGCCCTGGTCACCGTCAAAGGTCTGGGCGCCGACGACGGCGACCTGGTCTACAACAACGCGATCCCGCTGCTCATGCGCGACCTGCTGCCCAACGGCGTGCTGGGGATCGCGGTCACCGGCCTGGTGGCCTCGTTCATGGCCGGCATGGCGGCCAACGTCAGCGGGTTCAACACCGTCTTCACGTACGACATCTGGCAGGCGTACTTCCGGCGCAACGAGTCGGACGAGCACTACGTGAAGGTGGGCCGGCTCGCCACAGTCGGCGCGGTGGTGATCGGCATCGGCACCGCGTTCATCGCGGCCGGGTTCAGCAACATCATGAACTACATCCAGGCGCTCTTCTCGGTGTTCAACGCCCCGCTCTTCGGCACCTTCATCATCGGCATGTTCTGGCGGCGGATGACGCCGCTGGCCGGGTTCTGGTCGCTGCTGTCCGGCACCGTCGTGGCCACCGCCACGTACCTGCTCTACAAGGGCGGCGTGATCAGCTTCAACTCGGACCTGGAGGAGAGCTTCTGGGGCGCGGGCCTGGCCTTCGCCACCGTCGCGGTGGTGGCCGCGATCGTCACGCCGCTGACCCGGCCGAAGACCGACGACCAGCTGACCGGGCTGGTGTACGGCCTCAGCGACACCGCGCTCGCCGACGACTCGCTGGCCGGCGACGCCGCCTGGTACCGCTCCCCGGTGCTGCTCGGCGTCGTCGCCGTGATCCTCGCCGCCCTGTTCTACATCCCGGTCTTCTAGAGGAGGGGACGCACGCCATGACAGACGACGCGGACCGCAACTACCAGGGCGGCGAGGCGCACGACCCGCTCGTCGACGAGACCGAGGACGCCCGCGAGGCCCGCTCGGCGGCGGCCCGGCTGTTCGACATCCGCCGGGTCATCGGCGGCCTGTTCGTCGCGTACGGGCTGATCGTCGGCCTGATGGGGCTCTTCGACACGTCCGCCGAGATCGACAAGGCACAGGGCCTGCGGATCAACCTGTGGGCCGGCGCGGCGATGCTGGTGTTCGGCCTGCTGATGCTGCTCTGGCAACGGCTGAGCCCGACCGAGACGCCGGAGCCCGGCCACGACGACGCCTGACCGTCCGCATGGCGCGGCCCGCACCGGGTACGCCCAGGGGATCACGCGAAGGGACAGGAGGGCAGCAGCATGACCGATCGTGACCGCGGTGGCGAGCGGCCGCTCGAGGAGACCCCCGAGGTGGCCGCGGCGGTGGACGACGACAGCACGGTGCCCCAGTTGCGCGCCGGCGGCGTCGACCCGGACAACCCCACCTTCACCGAGCCCGACGGCGCGGTGGCCGACACCGGCTCGCCGAACATCATCGGTGACCCGTACGCGGCCGGGACCGGCGCGACCGGCACCGGCACGGGCGCGGCGCCGGACGGCATCCGTACCGGCGCCGAGCAGCCCTGGGACCCGGAGGACCTGGTGATGGCCCGGGGCCAGGACATGACGCCGGAGAACCTGGAACGGGCCCGCCACGACCTGCACGAGCTGGGCCGGGCCGCGATCGAGCGTACGGTTCCCTGACCCGGACGCCCGAGGGCCCCTGGTCGACGTGGGCGTCGACCAGGGGCCCGGGGAACCCGCGCGGGCGGTGCCTCACTCCCGCCGCCGCGGGTGGTACGGCCGCGGCTCAGGAGAGCGGCGGGTACGCGTTCTGCATCAGCTGCTGGAACTGGGCGGCGAACCACGCGCCGGAGATCGGCGCGTCCGGCAGGGCACCGGACATGCTGTTGCCGTTGCGGGCGTTACCGGTGTAGGTCGGGTCGCACATCCGGTCGAAGCCCTTGCCCTCGTTGTTCGGGATCTCCTTGCTGGAGCCGTCCGACTCACCCGGGGGCTTCACCCAGACGTAGGCGTCGATCCCGGGCTCCGGGTTGGCCTGCGGCCGCTCGCCGAGACCCGCGCCGGCCTGGTTGCACCAGTTGCCGGTGTGGAAGCGGCGGTCGACCCGGCCACCGTCGACGTAGGCGTCCACGCTGGTCGACGGGCCGGGGCCGGTCGGCCGGGCGGAGCCGCCCCAACCGTTGCGGGAGGTGTCGATCAGCATGCCGATGTTGCTGTCGAAGCCGATCGAGACCAGCTTCTGCCGGAACGCCTGGGCGAACGACAGCTCGTCGAGGTACTGGTTCCAGTCGGCCCACTTGGACTGCCGCACGGTCTGGCCGTTCACCGTGTCGGTGATCTTGACGTACGGCTCCTTCAGCGCGGAGTAGTTCGCCGTGTTGACGATGAAGCCCGCCACGTTGGCGACGGTGCTGCCGGAGGCGACCGCGGCGGCCTTGAGCTGGTCGGCGACCGGGCCGAAGTTGCTGTCCCAGCCGATCCAGCCGTGGTGGGCGGCGTCGATGTAGTTGTAGACGTTGCCGATCGCACCCAGCTTCGCCAGGGCGTAGCCGACACCGTTCACGTACGCGCCGTTGGCCTTCACCGTGTCACACATGACCGTGCCGCCCGCGTTGCCCGAGGTGTTGGTCACCAGGTTGGGCAGCGAGTCGATCTCGATGATGTTGACGATGCGCAGGTTCCGGTACTTCGAGTCGCCCTGGATCGCGGCGATCGGGTCGATGTACTCGGCCTTGTAGCGGGGCAGCTCGTCCGGGCCCAGCTCGCCGTTCGAGGCGAGCGCCGAGCAGTCGCGGCCGGGCAGGTTGTAGATGACGAACTGGATGTAGCCGGCGCCCTGGGCGAGCGCGGCGTCCAGGTGGTCACGGACGCCCATCGCGCCGTTGGAGCTGCTGTCCGGCGTGCCGTTGATGGCGGCGATCCGGTCGATCCAGACCGCGGTCGGGTTGTTCGACACCCGGTTGCCGCCGGACACCGACTCGGCCTTGGCCTTCCACTCGGGGTTCACGTACCCCTTCACCCCGGCGTACGGGTTGTCGACCCGCTGCCCGGGCGGCGGCTGCGACGTCGGCGGGGTCGACGTCGGCGGCGTGCTCGTGGGCGGGGTGCTGGTCGGCGGCGTGCTGGTGGGCGGCGTGCTCGTCGGCGGGGTGCTGGTGGTCGGCGTGCCGCCGTTGCAGACCGTGCCGTTCAGCGTGAACTGGGTCGGCTTGGGGTTGCTGCCGCTCCAGGAGCCGTTGAAGCCGATGGTGGTGCTGGCGCCGCTGGCGAGCGCCCCGTTGTACGACTCGTTCTGCGCGGTGACGTTCTGGCCGCTCTGGGACCACCGCGCGGACCAGCCGTTCACCACCCGCTGCGAGCTGTTCGGGAAGGTGAAGCCGAGGTTCCACGAGGTGAGCGCGTCACCGATGTTCTTGATGGTCACGGTGCCGGTGAATCCACCGGGCCAGTCGCTGGTCGTGTAGGTCACGCTGCACTGGGTGGCGGCCTGCGCCGCGGTGACCGGGAGGGTCACCAGTCCACCGGCTACCAGGACGCCGGCGCTGGTCAGCGCGAGCGCCCGGTTCCGGCCGGACAGCCTTCTCCACAGATTCATGCCACTGATCTCCTTGGGCGAGACCGGATCCGCGTACGGCCCGGCGCAAATGGCGGCGGCGGTCGCCCTGCGGGAACGACCGTGCGCGCCACTGGTTACTTCGGGGGACGCCCGACCCGGACGGGCGTTGGGGGTGGTGGTGCCGACCGGTCCGCAGGACCGGCCGATGGAGCCGGACGTCGGCCGGTCAACCGGCTGCCCTCGACGCCTGAGCTCGCGGTGTGGCTCCCCGAACCGCGTGCAGCGATTCTTGCATGGGAGCGCTTCCATGGCAATGCCTCGATGCGCCTCGCGGCCCACCCTACCGCCCGCCCCGACCCCGCCCCGCTCACCGCGCGCCCGGACCCCGCTACACCAGCCGGGCTCGCCGGCAACCACCCGCGGCCACCACCTCGCCGCGCCCCCTCACGCCGGGCGGCGGACCGTCCCGCCTCCGCCTCGCCGGGTGGAACGCCATGGGTGTCAAAACGGCCAAATGACACCCATGGCGTTCCACCCACCGGCGGAGGCGAGACAGTCGGGAACCGTACGAGCGGGATCCGGGTCGCGGGGTCGCCGAAGTCGGGCCGATCGGCGCGCGGAGGCGGGGACAGCGCGGACACGCCCGATCTCGACAAACTCCTAAAAGCGAATCTTTCCCCGAATAAGTCGCGAAAAGGTCTAGCGTCGGCCTTAGCTCGACTGACGTCGGGCTCAGGACGAACAGGGATGGAGACGCTGGTCATGGCTAAGAAGATGCTCGGGAAGGTGGTCGCGGGCGCTGCCCTCGGCGGCGCCGGCCTTCTCGTGTTCACCCCGGGAATGGCCTACGCGGGCGGGCACGACGAGGGCAAGGTCATCGCCAAGCCGCACGTGGTGAAGGCGGGGGACACCGTCGAACTGCTCGCGATCTGCTCCGAGCCGCAGCAGCACGCCACCGTCTGGTCGAAGGTGACCGGCAAGGTCGACCTGCGCCCGGCCCGCGACGGCGAGCACGGCGACTGGGCCGACCGGGGCGGTGACTGGGGCGGCGACCAGGACTGGGGCTGGGACGACAAGGGCCCGGACGGCAAGGACGAGCACGGCAAGGGCCCGGACGGCAAGGACGACCACGGCAAGGGCCCGGACGGCCGCGGCGAGCCGGGCGGGGACGAACACGGGCCGGGCGGAGATGGGCCCGACGGCAACGGGCCGGGCGGCAACGGCCCGGGCGGCAACGGCCCGGGTGGCAACGGGCCCGGCGGCAACGGCCCGGGTGGCGACGGCATGCCGCAGCCCCCGGCGGACCAGCCCCAGCCGCCGGCCGGCCAGCCGGAAGGGCAGCCGCAGCCGGGCGGCGCGGGGGCCGGCGCGGCCGTCGACCCCGGCGACTGGCAGGGGCACGACGAGTACGGCCAGGACGCCGAGCCGGGCTGGGAGAAGGAGAAGCCGGGCGGGCCGGACTGGACCAAGGACGCGCACGGCCCCGACGGCAAGGAACAGCACGGCAAGGACGCCAAGGACGAGCACGGCAAGGACGACCGTGGCGGCCGGCCGGACGACAAGGGCAAGGACGGCAAGGACGAGCACGGCTCCTGGCAGGGCGGCAAGAACGACTGGCAGGAAGGTAAGAACGACTGGCCGGGCGACAAGAGCGACTGGCCGGGCGACAAGGACGACTGGCAGGCGAGCGGAGGCGCCTGGCAGGACGACAAGGGCGACTACGGCAAGGACGCCGAGCGCGACTACGGCAAGGACGGCTGGGAGCACGGGAAGGACTTCGTCTACTACGGCGAGGCCACCGTCTCGCACGACGCCCGGCCGGGCCGGTACGAGTTGCGGGGCTCCTGCGGTGAGGGCGAGCTGGTGGTCCTGCCGCGCGGTGGGGTCGACGGCGGCGACGGCGGCATGACGACCACCGGCGTGGACCGTACCCTCGCCACCGGTGGCGCGGGCATGATCGGCGCCGCGGCGCTGGGCGGCCTGGTGCTGCTGCGCCGGCGGCGGGCCGGTGACCTGGTCTGACCGGACGACGACCCGGGCCGGCGGCCGTCACGGAAGTCCGTGGCGTGCCGCCGGCACGGCCGTCGTCGTCCTGCTCGCCATGGCCGGGGCCGGTCTGATCGGCGCGTCCGTCCGGACCGTCCCGCCACCGTCCCCGCCGCAGCCGCTCGGGCAGGCGGCCCCGGTCACCACCGGCCCCCAAGCAGACCCGGACGCCGAGGGCCAACCGGGGCCGGACGCCGAGGGTCAGCTGACGCCGGACGGCACCGGCCTGCCGACGGCGGACGCCGCCGGGGGCGCCGTCGGCCCCGCGACGCCCGGCCCGACGACCGGCCCACCCGGCGCCGCCCCGGGCACCGCGGCCGCCCCGGGCACCGCAGCCGCCCCGGGGGCCGCAGCGGTCCCGGGCGCTCCGGCAGCAACGGGCCCAGCGGGCGCGACGAGCCCGAACGGCGCCGCCCCGGCTCCACTGCCCCGGTCCGCGCCGACGACCATCTCGATCCCCCGTATCGGGGTGCGGGCCGAGATCATGTCGCTCGGCACGAACCCGGACGGCACGGTCCAGGTGCCCCCGCTGGACCAGGCCATGAAGGCCGGGTGGTACTCCCCCGGCGCCAGCCCGGGCGAGGCCGGCAACGCGGTGATCGTGGGCCACGTCGACTCCGCCCAGCTCGGCCCGGCGGTGTTCTTCAACCTCGGCGCGCTGGTGGCCGGCGACACGATAGTGGTCACCCGGCAGGACGGCAGGTCCGCCACGTTCACGGTGCGCGAGGTCGGGTCGTACCCGAAGACCGCCTTTCCCGCCGCGCAGGTCTACGGTCCGTCGGCCGTGCCCGCCCTGCGCGTGGTGACCTGCGGCGGGGTGTTCGACCGCACGGCCGGAAGCTACCTGAACAACATCGTCGTCTACGCCCCGATGACGAGCTGAGGCGGAAACGGCGGTGGCCCGGTGGTCGGTTCCCCGACCACCGGGCCACGCTCGGTTGAACGGTCAGGCCGCCGCCGAGGTCCGGACCAGGGTACGGATCTGGCGCAGCAGCACCGACAGCGCGGACAGGTCGGCGCGGGACTCGTCGAACTCCCCCATCGCCCGGTGCGCCCGGTGGATCGAGGTGGCGTTCGCCTGCTCCCATTCCTGCACCCGCTCCACCGGCGGCACGTCGTCCGGGGTGGAGCCGAGCACCTCGGCGGTGAGCGCGGCCAGCGCGGCGTACAGGTCGTAGCGCAGCGCCATCCGGGCCAGCGTCTGCCACCGGTCCTCGCGCGGCAGCAGGGAGATCTTCGACAGCAGCGCGTCCACCCGGAACCGGTCGGAGAGCACGAAGTAGACCGAGGCCACCTCGCCCACGTCCCGCCGGGTCGCCTGCGCCGTCTCGACGATGTCGAGCAGGCCGAAGCTGTACATCAGGCGGGTCGCCTGCTCGGCCAGGTCACGCGGCAGCCCCCGGTCGACGAGCGACTCGATGTGCGCCGCGATGGCCTCCCGCTCGGTGCCCCAGAACCGGTGCTCCAGGTCCGGCAGGAGCTGGGCCACGCCGCCACGCAGCCGGTCGATCTCCGCCGGCACGTCGATCGGCGACCGGCGGTTGGTGACCAGCCAGCGCACCGCGCGGTCGAGCAGCCGCCGGGTGTCCAGGTAGACGGCGGTCTGCAGCTCGGGCGAGACCTTGTTGTCCAGCGCCTCGACCGCGTCCCAGAGGTCACGCAGGCCGAACACCTCGCGGACCACCACGTACGCCCGGAGCACGTCCGCCGCGGAGGCGGCCGTCTCCTCGACCACCCGGAAGACGAACGAGATGCCGCCCCGGTTGATCGCCTCGTTGACCAGGACAGTGGTGACGATGTCCCGGCGCAGCCGGTGCCGGCCCATCCGGTCGGCGAAGCGCTGCCGCAGCGGCGTCGGGAAGTAGTTGACCAGGATGTCGGTCGTCCACTCCTCGTCCGCCAGGCCCTCGCCGACGATCTCGCGCTCCAGCACGATCTTCACGTACGCGAGCAGCACCGCGAACTCCGGCGCGGTCAGCCCGCTCTCGGTGCGGACCGCCAGCTCCTCGTCCGACGGCAGCGCCTCCAGGGCCCGGTCCAGCGCGCCGGACCGCTCCAGGTCGTTGATCATCCGCCGGTGCACCGGGAGCAGCGAGGCGGCCTGGGCCTGGGCGTTGTTCAGCGCCCGCGCCTGGTCGTAGTTGTCCCGCAGCACCAGCTCGGCGACCTCGTCGGTCATCCGGGCCAGCAGCTCGTCACGCTCCGGCCGGTCCAGCTCCCCGTCGGCCACCGCCGTGTTGAGCAGGATCTTGATGTTGACCTCGTGGTCGGAGCAGTCCACACCGGCCGCGTTGTCGATGAAGTCGGTGTAGATGCGGCCGCCGGTCGAGGCGTACTCGATCCGGCCCTGCTGGGTGAAGCCCAGGTTGCCGCCCTCGCCGACCACCCGGCAGCGCAGGCTCTTGCCGTCCACCCGGATGGCGTCGTTGGACTTGTCGCCGACCTCGGCGTTGGTCTGGCTGGACGCCTTGACGTAGGTGCCGATGCCGCCGTTCCAGAACAGGTCCACCGGCGCGGTGAGGATCGCCTTCATCAGCTCCTGCGGGCTGAGCTGCGTGACGTCCTCGTCGAGGCCGAGCACCGCGCGGACCTGCGGCGAGATCGGCACCGACTTCGCCGTACGCGAGTGGACGCCGCCGCCTTCGGAGATCAGCTCGCGGTCGTAGTCCTCCCACGACGAGCGCGGCATGTCGAACAGCCGCTTGCGCTCCTCCCACGACCGGGCCGAGTCCGGATCCGGGTCCAGGAAGATGTGCCGGTGGTCGAACGCGGCCACCAGCCGGATGTGCTTCGACAGCAGCATCCCGTTGCCGAACACGTCGCCGGACATGTCACCGACGCCGACCACAGTGAAGTCCTGCGTCTGGGTGTCGTGCCCCAGCTCCCGGAAGTGCCGCTTGACCGACTCCCAGGCGCCCCGGGCGGTGATGCCCATCTTCTTGTGGTCGTAGCCGGCCGAGCCGCCGGAGGCGAACGCGTCGCCCAGCCAGAAGCTGTGCGCCTCGGAGATCTCGTTGGCGATGTCGGAGAACGTCGCGGTGCCCTTGTCGGCGGCCACCACCATGTACGGATCGTCGCCGTCGTGCCGGACCACGTCCTCGGGCGGCACGATCTCGCCGCTGACGATGTTGTCGGTGACGTCCAGCAGCGCGGAGATGAACTCCTTGTAGCAGATCACCGCCTCGTCCCGGTCGCCCGGCTTCTGCTTGAGCACGAAGCCGCCCTTGGCGCCGACCGGCACGATCACGGCGTTCTTCACCATCTGCGCCTTGACCAGGCCGAGCACCTCGGTCCGGAAGTCCTCGCGCCGGTCGGACCAGCGCAGGCCGCCGCGGGCCACCGGCCCGTAGCGCAGGTGCACGCCCTCGAACCGGGGCGAGTAGACGAAGATCTCGAACTTGGG
Organism: Micromonospora sp. CMU55-4; assembly: GCF_011602315.1. Lineage (NCBI taxonomy): Bacteria > Bacillati > Actinomycetota > Actinomycetes > Micromonosporales > Micromonosporaceae > Micromonospora > Micromonospora sp. CMU55-4. Next base: position 69,986 of record NZ_JAAOLH010000011.1, on the reverse strand, counting down.
CCGCGGCGCGGGCAGGTCCGGGATGGCCTGCGGGTCCAGCTTGAACGCCACGTACGGCTTGGGCCGCCCGCCCACCGGCTTCTGGTAGAAGCTGGTGCGCAGCGTGGCCTGGATCAGCGTCAGGTAGGCCCGCAGGATGCGGTCCTGGTCGAGGCTGGCCACCTCGTCCAGCGCCTCGCCGATCGCGTCGACCAGCTCACCGCTGCGCTGCCGCCGCTCGTCGAGCGTGGTGGCGCCCGGGGCGAACCGGGTCTCGAACAGCTTCACCAGCAGTTCGGCGATCTGCGGGTACGCGATGAACGTCTGCTCCATGTACTCCTGGGAGAACACGGTGCCGGCCTGGCGCAGGTACTTCGCGTACGCGCGCAGCACGACGACCTGCCGCCAGGTGAGCCCGGCCCGGAGCACCAGCTCGTTGAAGCCGTCCACCTCGGCCTCGCCCCGCCAGGCGGCGGCGAAGGCGTTCTCCACGTGCGGACGTACCTCGGCCAGGTCCTGGTGCCGCTCGGGCAGCTCCAGACCGAAGTCGTAGAGCCAGATCCGGCCGTCGACGCGCTCCACCTCGTACGGGTGCTCGTCGACCACCTTCACACCGAGCGAGTGCAGCACCGGCAGCACGGCGGAGAGCATCATCGGCTCGCCGTACCGGTAGACCTTGAACCGCACGTCCATCGCCTCGTCGGCGTCGGCGGCGCGGGCGGCGTACGGACGCGGCGGCGCCTGCTTGCGGAACAGGTGCATCTCCAGCTGGCCGGGCTCCTCCAGCAGCTCCAGCTTCGCCAGGTCCTTCATCGCCTCGTACGGCGTGTGCCCGTCCTTGTAGCCCTCCGGGAACGCGTCGGCGTACCGGGCGAACAGGTGCTTGGCCTGCTCGTCGCCGAGCTTGCGTTCCAGCACCAGCCGGTAGTCGTCGTCCCAGAGGCGGGTCGCGTCGGCCAGCTCCTCGGCGAGCAGGTCGGCGTCGATGTCACCGGGCGGGTTGTTCGGGTCGGTCCGCACGATGAAGTGCACGCGGGCCAGCATCGACTCGGTCACCCGGGTGGTGTAGTCGACGCCGACGCCGTTCAGCTCGCGCAGCAGGATGTCCTGCATGCGCAGCCGGTTCTGCGTGGTGAACCGGTCCCGCGGCAGGTAGATCAGGCAGGAGATGAACCGCCCGTACGCGTCGCGGCGCAGGAACACCCGCAGCTGCCGGCGGCCTGCCATCCGCAGCACGCCGATCACCGCGTGGTAGAGGTCGTCGGTCTTGATCTGGAACAGCTCGTCGCGCGGGTACGTCTCCAGGATCTGCAACAGGTCCTTGCCGGAGTGGCTGCGCAGGCTCAGGCCCGAGCGGTCGAGCACCTCGGCGACCTTGCGCCGGACCACCGGCAGCTCCTGCACGCTGGTCCGGTACGCGGCGGTGGAGAACAGGCCCAGGAAGCGCCGCTCCCCGACCACCTCGCCGGCCTCGTTGAAGATCTTGAAGCCGATGTAGTCGAGGTACGCCGAGCGGTGCACGGTGGCACGCGAGTTGGCCTTGGTGATGATGAGCAGGCGCTTCTCCAGCACCTTCTCGTGCGCCTCGGGCGTCATCGAGTTCAGCGACCGGGCCTCCGGCGAGTCGGAGCGCAGGATGCCCAGGCCGGTGCCGAGCACCGCCTCCAGGGCCTGCCCGCTGCCGCGCGCGCCGTCGGCGTCGACCAGGCGGTACTCGCGGTAGCCGAGGAACGTGAAGTGGTCGTGCGCCAGCCAGCGCAGCAGCTCCACCGAGTCGGTGATGTCCTTTTCCGGCACCGGCGGGCGGTTGTCCGACGTCCGGGCGGCGGCCAGCTCGTCGGCGAGCGCGAGGGCCCGCTGCCGCATCTTCGGCCAGTCCTCGACCGCCTCGCGCACGTCGGTGAGCACCCGCTGCAACTCGCGGCGCAGCGCCTCCCGCTCGGCCGGGTCGCGGACCGGGTCGATCTCGATCCGCATCCAGCTCTCGACCAGGTCACCGGCGATGGCGTCGTCCGGCTCCACGTCCGCCGAGACCTCGGTGAGCCGGCCCAGCGGCTCGCGCCGCACCACGACCAGCGGGTGCACCAGCAGGTGCACGTCGAGGTGACGGGAGTTGAGCAGGGCGGTCACCGAGTCGACCAGGAACGGCATGTCGTCGGTGACGATCTCGACGACCGTGTGGTGCTGCTCGGCGTCCGGCTCGTGGATGCGCAGCTTCAGCTCGCCCGGAACCCGCTGCTGGGCCAGGTCCCGGTGGGCCCGGGCCGCCTCCAGCATCTCCTCGGCGGTGAAGCCGATCAGCTCCTCGTCCGGCGCGAACCGCCAGAAGCGGTCCACGAGTGTGGCCGCGTCGTGGTCGTCGCCGGCCAGCGCGACCGCCTGGGCGACCAGCCGCTCCGCGTTGGGAACGGGCTCGTCCAGCTCGGCGTCCTCCGACTCGTCGGCCAGTGCCTGCGTAGGCAGGCCCAGGTCGTAGAGGGTGTCGATGCTGGAACCGGTCATCCCGGTCACTCCTGTGTCGAGACGGCTGAAACCGTCCCCGTCGGTCGCCGAATCGAAGCTGTCGTCGTCCCGGCCGGTGTCAGCCTGCCGGAGGTCGGGTCCCGGTTTGATCGCCGGACGCCGGTCCATCGGTGCCACTCCCCTCGACCCACCGCACTGTGGGTCACTCTGCCGCCCAGCCTAGGCCCTACCGCGTGGTACCTCCCGCGGCGGACCACCGGCCGGACGTCCGGATCGGGACTCTGTCCTTTCACCCGTTGCGGGTTCGTGGTCGGCCGCCCGCGGAGTACCCCGACTGGCGATGTTCATCACACTGCCACACGGGGCTTTCCGCGCTGCCGGAGGCCGTGGCGGGGCGGTGGCGAGCGCCGGGCCGTACTAGCGTGCAGGGCAGTTGAGCACCGGAGGGACCGCTTCATGCCCGTGTCGTACCCCGTCCGCCCCAGCCGTCACACCCGTCGTCGCCTCCTCGCGGGGCTGGCCGCCGCCCTGGTCACAGCGGGCGCGCTGACCGGATGCTCCGGCGACGACGGCCCGGAGGCGGCCGTCGAGGCGTTCCTCGGCGGCTGGCGCTCCGGCGACCTGCAGGCGGTCGGCTTCATCCAGCCGGCCGGCGGGCGGGTGGCGGCCGGCGAGGTGACCAAGCAGCTCCAGGCGCTCGCCGGTGAGCTGGCCGCCAACCCGCCGGAGTTGACGCGCACCGGCGAGATCACCACCAAGGGCGACGTCGCCACCGCCCGGGTCAAGGTGAGCTGGGCGCTGCCCGGCGGCGCCCGTTGGGCCTACGAGAACCCGGTACGCCTCAAGCGCGGCGGCGACGACCAGTGGCAGGTGATCTGGGAACCGGCTGTGGTGCACGAGAAGCTGGAGAGCGGCGACCGGATCGCGCTGCGGCGGGAGCCGGCGCAGCGCGCCGGCGTGCTGGACGCCGCCGGCCAGCCGATCGTCGCGCCGCGCCCGGTGGTCCGGGTGCAGGTCGTTCCCGGCGAGGTCACCGACGTGCCCGGCCTGGTCAAGAAGCTGGACGCCGCGTTCAAGGCGATCCGGCCCGCGCTCAGCCCGCCGGTCGACCTGGGCGACCTGCCCAAGCGGCTCAAGGAGGCGAAGCCGGACGGGCTCGTCGAGGTGGTGACGCTGCGTGAGGACGCATACCGGCAGATCAAGCCACGCATCTACGAGCTGCCCGGCACCCGGTTCGCGACCGACCAGCTCATGCTGGCCCCGACGCGCGAGTTCGCCCGGGCGCTGCTCGGCTCGGTCGACCAGGCCACCGCCGACGACCTGCAGGCCCACCCCGAGCGGTACGCGCGCGGCGACCTGGTCGGCCACGGCGGCCTCCAGGGCCGGTACGACGAGCGGCTGCGTGGCGTCACCGGCGTCACCGTGATCACCGAGCGGACCACCCCGGACGGCAAGGTCGAGCCGACCGGCACGGAGCTGTACCGCGCCGACCCGAAGCCCGGTCAGCCGGTGAAGACCACCATCGACGTGGCGACCCAGAACGCTGCCGACGCCGCGTTGCGCGGGCAGACCCGCCGCTCCGCGCTGGTGGCGCTGCGGATCAGCGACGGCGCGGTGCTGGCCGCCGCGAACGGTCCCGGGGCGGCCGGCGAGAACCTCGCGTTCACCGCCCAGGTGCCGCCCGGCTCGACGTTCAAGATGGTCAGCGCGCTCGGCCTGCTCGACCGGGGCGCGGTGACCCCGCAGACCACTGTGAACTGCCCGAAGACGGCGACGGTCGAGGGCCGCAGCTTCAAGAACTCGGACAATTTCGAGCTGGGCGCGGTGCCGTTCGCCACCGACTTCGCCAAGTCCTGCAACACCGCGTTCGTGGCGCTGGCGCCGAAGCTCGGCCCGGACGGGCTGGCGCAGGCCGGCCGTACGCTCGGCCTGGAGGCCGCGTGGGATCTCGGCGCGGACGCGTTCACCGGCAAGGTCTCCGCCAACGGCCCGGCCACCGAGCAGGCCGCCGCCGCGATCGGCCAGGGCACCACGCTGGTGAGCCCGCTGGCCATGGCGAGCGCCACCGCGGCCGTGGCCCGGGGCAAGTTCGAGCAGCCCAAGCTGCTGCTCGACCCGGCGCCGGCCAAGCCCGCGCCGGCCGGCGAGGCGCTCAAGCCGGAGTCGGTGGCGGCGCTGAAGTCGCTGATGCGCGGGGTGGTCACAGCGGGCAGTGGCAGCGCGCTGGCGGATGTGCCCGGCGAGCCGGTGCACGGCAAGACCGGCACCGCGGAGTACGACAACAACCCGGCGAACACGCACGCCTGGTTCGTCGGGTGGCAGGGTGACGTGGCCTTCGCCGTCTTCGTCGAGCAGGGCGGGGCGGGCTCGAAGGTGGCGGCGCCGATCGCCGAGAAGTTCCTGCGGGGCCTCGCCGCGAGCTGAGCGGGGTCCTGCGCCGCGTGACCCCGAGCTGAGGCGTACCGGTCAGGCGATGTCGATGCCGGAGCGGGCCGGGTCCGGCTCGTCCCCGGCGGACGCCCGGCGCAGCAGGCCGGGCCCGAGCGGGTCGGTGCCGAGGTCGTCGACGGCGCCGTCGGAGGTCGGGTCGGGGCCGATCGGCTCCACCGCCACCGCCGGGGCCGGCACCGCCGCCGGGGCGGGCAGCGGCTCGGGCTCCGGCCGGCTGTCGGCGGCCCGGGGCGCCGGCGCGGCCGGCCCGGGCGGCAGCAGACGGGGCGGCACGGCGCCCGGCGCGACGACCGGGGCGAGCCCGGCCACCACCGTGTTCACGATCTCGGCCGCGTACGCCCCGTCCGGGTCGTAGTCGGGGTCGAAGACGGTCAGCTCGACGCCGAGGCAGTGCGGGGTGTCGACCAGCCCGGCCAGCAGGATCTCCAGCTCGGCGAAGGCGATGCCACCGGGGTCGGGCGCGTCCACGGCGGGCATCACCGCCGGGTCGAGCACGTCGACGTCGATGTGCACCCAGTAGCCGGCGCAGTCGACGAGCTGCTCGTGCGCCCACTGGGCGGTCCGGGCCGCGCCCTCGGCGCGCAGCGCCGGCACCGGCCGGGTGGTGATGCCGGCGGCCTGCAGGTCGAGGCGGTACTCGTCCTGCGCGCGGATGCCGAGCACCACCACGTCGATGTCCCGGAAGTAGGGCCGCCTCCCCTCGATGGCCGCCAGGTCGGGCTGCCCCCGCCCGGTGACCAGCGCCAGGTCCTCCCCGGCGGCCGCGCCGACGTAGGAGGCGTTGCCGGGGTGCCGGAAGTCGGAGTGGCCGTCGACGAAGACCAGGCCGATCCGCCCGCCGACCGCCTCGCCGAGGCGGTGCATGGCCAGCCCGGAGCCGAGCAGCACCGAGCAGTCCCCGCCGAGCACCAGCGGGAACTCGCCCCGGTCGATGATCGCGCCGATCCGGTCGGCGAGCGCCAGCGAGTACGCGGAGATCTCCGGCGCGTGGCAGACGCCGTCGCCGGGTCGCCAGTCCCCCGGGTCGTACCGGGGCGGGGTCAGGCAGCCGGCGTCTCGGGCCCGCAGCCGGGCGAGCAGGCCGTGGTCGCGCAGCGCGCCCGGCGCCTTGGCGCATCCGGGCACGGAGCTGGCGGTGGGTGGGCGCAGCCCGAGGTTCGTCGGCGCGTCGAGGACGGCGATCCGGCGCATCATGGGCTCCCGTCCTCGGTGGTCGGGCGGGCCGGCGGTGCGCCGGCCCGCGCGGGTTGACTCAGAACAGCGCGCTGGCCAGGGCGCGTCGGGCGGAGGCCACGGCGGGGTCGTCCGGGCCGGCGATGGTGAACAGGCCGAGCAGGTGCTGGCGTACCCGGTCCCGGTCGTCCCCGGCGGTGCGCCGGACCAGGCCGACGAGCCGCTGGTACGCCTGGTCGGCGAGGCCGCTGAGCACCTCGATGTCGGCGGCCAGCAGTTGGGCGTCCACGTCGTCGGGGGCGGCGGCCGCGGCGTCCAGCGCGCCCTGCGGGTCGGCGCCGGCGACCCGGCGGGCCAGCCCGACCTGCGCCAGGCCCGCCTCCGCCGCCGCGTCGGCCGGGGACTCGGCGAGGATCTTCCGGTACGCCGCCTCGGCCGCGTCGAGGTCACCGCTCATCAGCGCGTCGTCGGCGGCGTCGAGGCGCGGGTCCTCCGGTTCGGCGACGGTGACGCCACCGGCCTTGAGCACGGCCTGGAGCCACTGTCGCAACTGCGACTCGGGCACCGGGCCCGGGAAGGCGTCGATCGGGCGGCCACCGACGATGGCGTACGTGGTGGGCAGCGCCTGGAGCTGGAACATCTGCGCGAGCCGCGGCTGCTGCTGCACGTCGACCCGGGCCAGCAGCCACGCTCCGCCGCCCTCGGCGGCCAGCTTCTCCAGCACCGGGGCGAACTGGTCGCTCTCCGGGTAACCGGCGGCGCCGAAGAAGACCACTACCGGTGTGGTGAGCGAGCGTTCGAGCACCTCGGACTGGATGTTCGCCTCGGTCACGTCGATCACGGCGGCGGAGCCGGCGGGGCTGCCCGGCAGCCCGGCGGGCGTGCCGCCCGGAGACGGTGTGGCGGTGGAGGTGTCGGCAGGTGCGGGGGTGCGCAGCGCGCTGAGGTCGACCGCGCCGCGGGTGAAGATCGACGAGGTGATCCGTGGGTCGCTCATGGTTGTCTAGTCTCGCACGTACGCGACGGATCTCCGACCAGCCGCGACGGCGACAGTCACCACTCTCCCCCAGCTCAGCCCGCCCGCAAGGAAGGGCCCCTTGTTAACGCCTGCGGTAGAGGAAGGGCCCCTTGTTAACAGCAGCTGTTAACAAGGGGCCCTTCCTTACAAAGCGGCGGTCAGAAGCGGGCGGGCTCGCGGTAGACGCCCCACTCGGTGCGGAGGGCGTCGCAGATCTCGCCGAGGGTGGCCTCGGCGCGGACCGCGTCGAGCATGGCGGGGATCATGTTCTCGCCGCTGCGGGCCACCTCGACCATCCGCGCCACGGCGGCGGTGACGGCGGCGTCGTCGCGGGCCGACTTGCGCTCGGCCAGCACCCGGCGCTGCTCCAGCTCCACCTCGTGCGAGATGCGCAGGATCTCCAGGTCCTTGGCGACGGTGCCGGTGTGGCAGTTGACGCCGACGATCTTCTTGTCGCCCTTCTCCAGCGCCTGCTGGTAGGCGAACGCCGACTCGGCGATGTGCCCGGTGAACCAGCCGTCCTCGATGCCGCGCAGGATGCCGGAGGTCATCGGGCCGATGGCGTGCGGGCCCTCGCCGCCGAGCTGCTTGATCCGGGCGAAGATCTCCTCCGCCTCGGCCTCGATCCGGTCGGTGAGCGCCTCGACGTACCAGGCGCCGCCGAGCGGGTCGGCCACATTGGTCACCCCGGTCTCCTCCATCAGCACCTGCTGGGTACGCAGGGCGATCTCGGCCGACTCGTCGGTGGGCAGGGCGAGCGTCTCGTCGAGCGCGTTGGTGTGCAGCGAGTTGGTGCCGCCGAGCACCGCGGCCAGGGCCTCCACGGCGGTGCGTACCACGTTGTTGACCGGCTGCTGCGCGGTCAGCGACACTCCGGCGGTCTGCGTGTGGAACCGCAGCCACTGCGCCTTCTCGCTGGTGGCGCCGTACACGTCGCGCAGCCAGCGGGCCCAGATCCGGCGGGCGGCGCGGAACTTGGCGATCTCCTCGAAGAAGTCCACGTGGGAGTCGAAGAAGAAGCTCAGGCCGGGGGCGAACGTGTTCACGTCGAGCCCGCGCGACAGACCCAGCTCGACGTACCCGAACCCGTCGGCGAGCGTGTACGCCAGCTCCTGCGCGGCGGTCGAGCCGGCCTCGCGGATGTGGTAGCCGGAGACGGACAGCGGCTTGTACCGGGGGATCTCCCGGGCGCAGTACTCCATCAGGTCGCCGATGAGGCGCAGGTGCGGCTCGGGGTCGAACAGCCACTCCTTCTGCGCGATGTACTCCTTGAAGATGTCCGTCTGGAGCGTTCCGTCCAGTGTGGACAGATCGGCGCCCTGCCGTTCGGCGGCGACCAGGTACATGCAGAAGACCGGCACGGCCGGGCCGGAGATGGTCATCGAGGTGGTCACGCCGGCCAGGTCGATGCCGTCGAACAGCACCTCCATGTCGGCGGCCGAGTCGACGGCGACACCGCAGTGGCCGACCTCGCCGAGCGACTGCGGGTCGTCGGAGTCGCGTCCCATCAGCGTCGGCATGTCGAAGGCGACGGAGAGCCCGCCGCCACCGGCGCCGAGGATCATCTTGTAGCGCTCGTTCGTCTGCCGGGCGTTGCCGAAGCCGGCGAACTGCCGGATGGTCCAGGTCCGCCCGCGGTAGCCGGTCGGGTACAGACCCCTGGTGTACGGGAACTCGCCCGGCCAGCCGATCCGGTCGAAGCCCGGGTACGCCGCGCCCTCCGGCGGGCCGTACACCGGTTCGACGCTCATGCCGGACAGCGTGGTGAAGTCCGCGTCGCGCTTGCGGGCGGCGTCGTAGCGGGCCTGCCAGCGGGCCCGACCGGCGGCGATCTCGTCAGCGTCCATGCGCGGAGCTCCTTCTCAAGTCGTCGTCCCAAGCCCGAGTGTAGAGCGAGATCCTGAACGATCCTTAAGTGCATGCGTACCGGCCGGTAACTCGCAGGCGCCCGGCGCGAAGCCCCACCACGATCGTCGATCCGCAGGTCAGAGCGCTGTCTCACGTGCCGGACGGCTTGCCGCCGGAGCCTCCCCGGCCGCCCGGAGACGTGCCACACTCCCCGCCGTGGGCATGCACATCGCGATCGGGCCGATTACCTAGGCGGCGTACGCCTTCGCGTGCGTCGCCGGCCAAGCCACCCTGTCGGCTCGACACTGTGAGGCTCCCGTGACCACGTTCCCGTTTCCCCCCGACACCGTCGATCGCCAGCTTCCCGGCCCGGCCGTCCGGCCGCACGACGACTCCCCCGCCGGCGCGTGCACGATGGTGGTGCACCTCGGTGCCGGGCACTCCACCACCGGCCTGCTCAAGGTGCTGTCCGTCCTGCACTCACGCCGGGTCGCGGTGACGCACGTCCAGTACGTGCAGTGCCCGGACCGGTCGGCGGTGATGATCGTGGAGTGCTCCCCCGCCACGGCGTCGCTGGAGACGGTACGCAAGAGCGTCGCGAGGGCGATCCCGGTCGTCAGCGTCAGCGTGCACACCTCGCCCACCCGCGACGGTGTGCGGCGCCCCCGGGCCCGTCGCGGCAGGTGACAGTCAGCCCGCGGCACCGGAGATGCCGCCGCCGCGCATGACGTCGCGGGCGGTGAGCGCCACGTGCAGCGACAGGCGCCGCTCGCTCGAATCCAGGTCGACGCCGAGCACCCGCTCGATCAACTGCAACCGCTGGTACAGCGCGGACCGGGACAGCGACATCTCCTCCGCCGCACGCCGCTTGTTGCGCCCCTCGACCAGGTACGCCTCCAGCAGCGCCACGTGGTTCGTGCCGTGCCGCTCGTCGTAGGAGAGCAGCGGGCCCAGTTCGCGCTCGACGAACGTCTGCAGACGCACGTCGTCGCGCAGCAGGTACAGCAGGCCCCGGAGGCGGACGTCGAGGAGCCGGTAGAAGGGCCGGGGCTCGGCGGTGTGCGCCGTGGCGTCGGCCACCTGGGCCGCCTCGATCAGCGAGCGCCGCGCCAGGTCCAGCGACCCGACCACTGATCCGGCGGCGACCACGACGTCCGACCCGGCCCGCAGGCCCGCCCGGGTGAGCGCGGTGGACAGGCCGAGCAACGCGGCCTCGTCGGACTCGGCGTCGGTGAGGGCGACGAGCACGGTGACCTCCGCACCACCGAGCCCGTCGACGTCCCCGGCCAGCGCCGCCAGCCCGCAGTCGCGCACCGCCGTCTCCACCGCGTCCAGCAGTTCCCGGCGGCGCGCGTTCATCTCGGCGCCGGGCCCCGGGCCCGGCCGGCGCCGGCGGACCACCACCCCGAGCAGCCGCCGCTGTTCCAGCGGCACACCGAGTCCGCGCGCCCGCAGCGCCACGTCCCGGGTCGGCGCGGAGTGGTTGACGATGCTCCACAGCAGGCTGCTGCGCGCCTGCCGTTCGACAGACGAGTCGTCCCGGGCGACGAGCTGGTTCAGCGCGATGGTGGACGCGGCGCGCTCCAGCAGGACGCTCGTCCGGGCCGGCGGCTCCTGGTCGCACAGCAGCACCAGCCGCCCCCACCTGTTGCCCCGCGCCTCCACGCCGGTCACCAGCCAGCCCGAACGCGGCTCGTAGCCGGTGCCGGACGGGACCTCGACCGCGCGTGAGCGGGTCTCCCAGCGGTCGAGCAGCTCCTCGGCCGACAGCGGGCCGGTCTCGTACGCCAGCACCTGGTGGGAGAGGTTCTCCAGCACCACGGGACGCCGGGACAGACGGGTGACCTCGCGGAGCACCTGCCGGGGCTCCGCGCCCTCCACCGACAGCTCGGTGAAGATCCGGTGGATCTCGTCCTTCGCGAGCAGCTCGGCGGTCTGCTCCTCCACGATCACCGAGTGGACCACCTCGGTCACCGCCACGAACCGCATCTCCCGCTGGAGCGCGACGAGCGGCAGGTTCCGGCTGCGGGCCTGCTCGACGAGCGCGGCCGGCAGCGTCCCGCCGAACCGGCGGCCCAGCTCGACCACGACCCCGGCCGCGCCGACCGCTGCCAGGCCGTCGATCCACCGGCGCAGCCCGTCGTCGTCCGGCGGCAGGCCGATACCGGTGGTCAGCACCAGCTCCCCGCCGCGGAGCAGGTCGGCGATCTCCGGGATCTCGGCCACGTGCACCCAGCGCACCGGAGCGTCCAGGCGGTCCCGCCCGGCCATGACACGCGGCCCGGCCTGCTGCAACGCCGGCAGTTCGAGCACGTCGCGAACCGTCATCGGCATCAGACCGTCTCCCTCCTCGCTCCGGCGCACAGTATGTGTGCTTCTCCCGGGCGGGAACGACACAGTGCCCATTGCCCGGGCCTGGGGAAGCGCAGATGATCCGGGCATGACCCAGACAGCACCCGGCACCGTGCCCGCTCCCGTCCCGCTGGAGCGGGTGACCCACTGGATCGACGGCAAGGCGTTCGCCGGCGTCACCGAGCGTACGGCCCCAGTCTACGATCCGGCGCTGGGCACGGTCCGGACGGAGGTGCCGCTGGCCTCCGTCGACGAGGTGGACCAGGCGGTCGCCTCCGCCGCCGCCGCGTTCGCCTCCTGGCGGAACTCGTCGCTGACCAAGCGCACCCAGGTGCTGTTCGCGTTCCGGGAGCTGGTGAACCAGCACAAGCAGGAACTGGCCGAGCTGATCACGGCCGAGCACGGCAAGGTCGTCTCGGACGCCCTGGGCGAGGTCACCCGCGGCCTGGAGGTCGTGGAGTTCGCCTGCGGCATCCCGCACCTGCTCAAGGGCGGCTACTCCGAGGGCGTGTCCACGAACGTGGACGTCTACTCCATCCGGCAGCCGGTCGGCGTCTGCGCCGTCATCTCCCCGTTCAACTTCCCGGTGATGGTCCCGATGTGGTTCGTGCCGATCGCCATCGCGGCCGGCAACGCCGTCGTGCTCAAGCCCAGCGAGAAGGACCCGTCCGCGTCGCTGCTCGTCGCCCGGCTCTGGGAGCAGGCCGGCCTGCCCGCCGGCGTGTTCAACGTGGTGCACGGCGACAAGGTCGCTGTCGACCGGCTGCTGGAGCACCCCGAGGTCAAGGCCGTGTCGTTCGTCGGCTCCACCCCGATCGCCCGGTACGTGTACGAGATCGGCACCCGCAACGGCAAGCGCGTACAGGCCCTCGGCGGCGCGAAGAACCACATGGTGGTGCTGCCGGACGCCGACCTCGACCTGGCCGCCGACGCGGCGGTCAACGCCGGGTTCGGCTCGGCCGGCGAGCGGTGCATGGCGATCTCCGCCCTGGTGGTCGTCGAGCCCGTCGCCGACGACCTGGTGGCGCGCATCCGCGAGCGCATCGCCGGCCTGAAGATCGGTGACGGCCGCCGCTCCTGCGACATGGGGCCGCTGGTCACCCGGGAGCACCGCGACCGGGTCGCGTCGTACCTGGACGCGGGCGTCGAGGCCGGCGCCGAACTGGTGGTGGACGGGCGGAAGGTGCAGGTCGACGGCGACGAGTCCGGGTTCTGGCTCGGGCCGAGCCTGCTGGACCGGGTCTCGCCGGAGATGAGCGTCTACACCGACGAGATCTTCGGGCCGGTGCTGTCGGTGGTGCGGGTCGGCAGCTACGACGAGGCGCTCAAGCTGGTGAACTCCAACCCGTACGGCAACGGGACCGCCATCTTCACCAACGACGGCGGCGCGGCCCGCCGGTACCAGAACGAGGTCGAGGTCGGCATGGTCGGCGTCAACGTGCCGATCCCGGTGCCGATGGCCTACTACTCGTTCGGCGGCTGGAAGGACAGCCTCTTCGGCGACTCCCACGCCCACGGCGCCGAGGGCGTGCACTTCTTCACCCGCGGCAAGGTCGTCACCTCCCGCTGGCTCGACCCCAGCCACGGCGGAATCAACCTCGGCTTCCCCGAGAACGTCTGAGCAGCGGGAGAGACGCGACAATGAGCACCAGCGCACGCCGCACCTACGAACTCGACCGCGCCCACGTCTTCCACTCCTGGTCGGCCCAGGCCCTGCTCGACCCGATGGTCGTCGAGCGCGCCGAGGGCTCGTACTTCTGGGACGGCGACGGGAACCGCTACCTGGACTTCTCCTCCCAGCTCGTCAACACCAACATCGGCCACCAGCACCCGGCGGTGGTGGCGGCGATCCAGGAGCAGGCCGCCAAGCTGTGCACCATCGCGCCGTCGTACGCCAACGACGCCCGCAGCGAGGCGGCCCGGCTGATCGCCGAGCGGACCCCGGCGGGCCTGGAGAAGGTGTTCTTCACAAACGGCGGCGCGGACGCGATCGAGCACGCCGTCCGGATGGCCCGCCTGCACACCGGCCGGCCGAAGGTGCTGTCCCAGTACCGCAGCTACCACGGCGGCACCCAGACCGCGGTGAACCTGACCGGCGACCCGCGTCGCTGGCCCAGCGACAACGGCACCGCCGGGGTCGTGCACTTCTTCGGCCCGTTCCTGTACCGGTCGGAGTTCGGCGCCACGACCGAGGAGGAGGAGAGCCGGCTCGCGCTGCGCCACCTCGAACGCGTCGTGGAGATGGAGGGCCCGTCCACCATCGCCGCGATCGTGCTGGAGACCGTGCCGGGCACCGCCGGCATCATGCCGCCGCCGCCGGGCTTCCTGGCCGGCGTACGCGAGCTGTGCAACAGGCACGGCATCCTCTACATTGCCGACGAGGTGATGGCGGGGTTCGGGCGTACCGGCGCCTGGTTCGCCATCGACCACTACGGCGTGACGCCCGACCTGATCACCTTCGCCAAGGGCGTGAACTCCGGTTACGTGCCGCTCGGCGGTGTGGTGATCGCCGACCACGTCGCCGACACGTTCGCCACCCGCCCCTACCCCGGCGGGCTGACCTACTCCGGCCACCCGCTGGCCACCGCCGCCGCCGTCGCGACCATCAACGCGATGCGGGACGAGGGCATCGTCGAGAACGCCGCCCGGATCGGCGCGGACGTGCTCGGCCCGGGGCTGCGCGAGATCGCCGAGCGGCACCCGAGCGTCGGGGACGTACGCGGGCTCGGCGTCTTCTGGGCGCTGGAACTGGTCCGCGACCGCGAGACCCGGGAACCGCTGGCGCCGTACGGGGCCTCGTCGCCGGAGATGAACGACGTGCTGGCCGAGTGCAAGCGGGGCGGCCTGGTCGTGTTCGCCAACTTCAACCGGATCCACGTGGTGCCGCCCTGCACCGTGTCGGAGACGGAGGCCAAGGCGGGACTGGCGGTCCTCGACGAGGCGCTGACACTCGCCGACCGGCACACGGTCTAGACGTACGCCCATCACCGCCCGCCGGGTCCACCCCGGCGGGCGGTCCCATATCCGAGATCCGCGAGACGGCCGGCGACCCCGGTGACGCGGAGACCGACGCACCCAGAAGGTGACGAATGACTACCGTAGATCTCGCCGACCCACCGGTCACCAACCCCTTCACCGGCACCACCGACCTTCCGCGCGCCGCCGAGGGCTGGACCCAGCTCGTCACCCCGGACGGACGCCTGCACCCGGACGTGGACGTCGATCGAGACGCCCTCGGCCGCCTCACCCGCGACCTGTACCGGGGGATGCGGCTGGCCCGCCGCCTCGACGACGAGGCGTTCGCGTTGCAGCGACAGGGCGAGCTGGGCCTGTGGCTGCAGTGCCGTGGCCAGGAGGCCGCACAGGTCGGCTCCGTCGCGGCGGTACGCGCCGACGACTACGTCTTCCCGAGCTACCGCGAGCACGCGGCGGCGCTGTGGCGCGGCATCGGCCCGGCCGACCTGCTCCGGCAGTGGCGCGGCGTCGCGCACAGCGGCTGGGACCCGGAGCCGTACTCGTTCCACATCTACACGCTGGTGCTGGCCGCGCAACTGCTGCACGCCACCGGGTACGCGCTCGGCGTGCAGCGCGACGGCAGCGACACGGTGGTCGTGACGTACTTCGGTGACGGCGCGGCCAGCGAGGGCGACGCGAGCGAGGCCATGAACATCGCCGCCGTCAACGCCGCCCCGATGGTGTTCTTCTGCCAGAACAACCAGTGGGCCATCTCCACGCCGACCGCGTCGCAGACGCGTACCCCGATCCACCGGCGCGGCGCCGGGTTCGGTCTGCGCAGCGAGTGGGTCGACGGCAACGACGTGCTGGCGGTGTACGCGGTGACGTCAGCGGTGACCGAGCACGCCCGCGCAGGCAGCGGCCCCGCGATCGTCGAGGCCACCACGTACCGGATGGGCGGGCACAGCACGTCCGACGACCCGACCCGGTACCGCACCGACGACGAGTTGGAAGCCTGGCGGGCGCGGGACCCGCTGGCCCGGGTCGAGGCGCTGATGCGCGCCGAGGGCTGGAGCGACGAGACGTTCCTCGGCCAGATCCAGGCCGAGGCGGACGAACTCGCCGACCGGACCCGCCGGGAGTGCCTGGCCCTGACGGCGCCGGACCTCGCGGACGCCTTCGCCACGGTGCTGTCCGACGTGCCCCAGCTTCTGCGGGAGGAGCGCGACGCGTTCGTCGCCTACCGCGGCTCCTTCCTCGACTGACGTCCGCCCCGATCGGAGAACTCGTTCATGCTCACTCTCTGTCAGGCACTGAACAGCGGCCTGCGCCGCGCCATGGAGGACGACGACAAGGTCCTCCTGATGGGCGAGGACGTCGGCCGGCTCGGCGGCGTCTTCCGGGTCACCGACGGTCTGCAGAAGGACTTCGGCGAGGCCCGGGTGGTGGACACCACCCTCGCCGAGTCCGGGATCATCGGCACCGCCATCGGGCTGGCGCTGCGCGGGTACCGCCCGGTCTGCGAGATCCAGTTCGACGGTTTCGTCTACCCCGCGTTCAACCAGATCGTCTCCCAGCTCGCCAAGATGCGGGCCCGCACCGGCGGCCGTACCGCCCTGCCGGTGGTGGTGCGCATCCCGGTCGGCGGCGGCATCGGCGCGGTGGAGCACCACAGCGAGTCGAACGAGGCGTACTTCGCGCACACCGCCGGGCTGCGGGTCGTCTACTGCGCCAGCCCGGACGACGCGCACTGGATGATCCGCCAGGCCATCGCCGGTGACGACCCGGTGATCTTCTACGAGCCGAAGCGCCGCTACTGGGTCAAGGGCGAGGTGACACCGGAGGACGCCGGGCCGCCGATGCCGCTTCACCGCGCCCGCGTCGTGCGCCCCGGCGCCGACGTCACGCTGCTGACGTACGGCGGCACCGTCGCCACCTGCGTCGCCGCCGCCGAGGCCGCGGCACAGGAGGGCCGCGACATCGAGGTGATCGACCTGCGGTCCATCTCGCCGCTGGACGTGGCGACGGTCGAGGAGTCGGTCCGCCGCACCGGCCGGGCGGTGGTGGTCCACGAGGCCCCCACGTTCGCCGGGTTCGGCGCCGAGGTCGTCGCGCAGGTGACGAGCCGGTGCTTCTACTCGCTGGAGGCGCCGGTCGAGCGGGTCGGCGGGTTCAACCTGCCGTACCCGCCGGCCAAGGTCGAGGAGGAGTACCTGCCCGACCTGGACCGGATCCTCGACGCCGTCGACCGCGTCCTGGCCGCGTGAAGGGAGAGGTACCAGTGAGCGTTCAGCAGTTCCGCCTGCCCGACGTCGGCGAGGGCCTCACGGAGGCCGAGATCGTCACCTGGCGGGTCGCTCCGGGCGATCCGGTCGGCCTCAACGACATCCTGGTGGACATCGAGACGGCAAAGGCTGTCGTCGAGCTGCCCAGCCCGTACGCCGGGGTGGTGGACCGCCTGCTCGCCGAGGAGGGGCAGACCGTCGAGGTCGGCGCGCCGATCATCGCGATCCGGACCGGCGGTGACGCGGACGCCGCGCCGGATGCCGCATCGCCGCCCGCCGAGGAACGTACCGCGGTGCTCGTGGGCTACGGGGTGTCCGCCCAGGCGCGGACCCGCCGGCCCCGTCGCGCCACGCCGTCGGTCCGCCCGGCCGAGCCCGCCCGCCAGCCGCACACGTCCCGGCCGCCGGTGCTCACCAAGCCGCCGCTGCGCAAGCTCGCGAAGGACCTCGGCGTGGAACTGGCCGACGTGCGCGGCAGCGGCCCCGGCGGCCGCATCACGCGCCAGGACCTGCTCGACCACACCACCGGCCCGGCAGCGGCGACCGACGCCCGGCGGGACGAGCGCCTGCCCGTACGCGGGGTGCGCAAGGCGACGGCCGCCGCCATGGTCGCCAGCGCGTTCACCGCGCCGCACGTCACGGAGTTCCTCACCGTCGACATGACCGGCACCGTCGAGTTCGTGGACCGGCTCAAGCAGGACCCGTCCTTCCAGGGCATCAAGGTCAGCCCGCTGCTCGTGGCGTCGCTGGCGCTGCTGGACGCGATCCGCCGGCACCCGGACGTCAACGCCCGGTGGGACGAGGAGAACCAGGAGATCGTCCGGTTCGCCGACGTCAACCTCGGCATCGCCGCCGCGACGCCGCGCGGCCTGCTGGTGCCGAACGTCAAGGCCGCGCAGACCCTTCCGGTACGGGACCTCGCGGTCGCGCTGAACGAGCTGGCGGCCACCGCGCGGGAGGGCCGCACCCGTCCCGCCGACCTGGCCGGCGGCACCGTCACCATCACCAACATCGGGGTGTTCGGAGTGGACGCGGGCACCCCGATCCTCAACCCCGGTGAGGCGGCGATCCTCTGCCTCGGCGCGCTGCGCCGCATGCCGTGGGTCGTCGACGAGCAGGTCGTTCCCCGGTGGACGGTGCAGTTGTCGCTGTCGTTCGACCACCGGCTCGTGGACGGGGAGCTGGGCAGCCGGGTGCTCGCCCACGTCGGGCGGTTCCTGGAGGACCCGCTGTGGGGCCTGGCCCTGCGCTGAGGCCCCCGCAGACAGACGGCGCGTGGACGGACAACGAGGTCCGTCCACGCGCCGTCGCCGTACGCGCCGCGCGCGTCAGTCCACGACCTCGAACCCCACGCCGGCCGACGGCCGTGGCGCGACGTCGTCCGCCGCCGCGATGGGCTCGCCGACCTCCTCGGACGCGGCCAGCCGGAACCGCACGTACTCCAGCTCGCCGGAGAACTCGTGCCGGGCCGGGTAGCTCGGCGACACCGGCGAGTGGATGCTGCGCCCGATGTCCATGCCCGCGAACCCGTGGAAGAACGGCAGCAACCGCGGGAACAGCGCCGCGCCCGCCGCCTCGCCGTCCACGTACAGCCGGCCGACGCCCTGGCAGTCGGCGGTCTTCGTCAGCTCGAAGGTCAGCTCCACCGGGCCCAGCGGCAGCTCGCCCTCGGACCGCAGCACGTGGTGCTCGCCGAGGTAGTTGTACTCGTACACCAGGCGGTTGTCCTTGATGTGCAGCACGTAGCCGCCGCTGACGTTGCCGAGCGCCACGATCACGCCGCCCTGCGCCGCGTCGGTGCGGCGCACCCGCGCGGTGATGGCGTGCGAGCGGTTCATCGTCGGCGGCACCGCCGCGCCGGACACAGTCGGTACGCCCGCCAGGTAGGTGAAGACAAGCCGGTCCCGCACCGACCCGGGGCGTGGCACCCGGGCCCGGACCGCGAATCCCCTGTCGTCCAGCGGCAGCACGTCGTAGCGGGCCGCCTCGATCCAGAACTCCTCGATGAGACGCCGCAGCACCTCCGGGTACTCGGCGGCGAGGTCGCGGCTCTCGGTCGGGTCCTCGTCGATCCGGTACAGCTCCCAGCGGTCCTCGTCCCACGAGGTGCCGCGCTCGTGGAACGCGACGGCCTTCCAGCCCTGGTGGTAGATGCCACGGTGGCCGAACATCTCGAAGTACTGGCGGTCCCGCGACGGCGGCGCCGCCGGGTCGCGCAGCCCGTCGCGGAAGCTGCGGCCGTGCAGCGGCATCTGCGGTACGCCCCGGCGCACCGCCGGCGGCTGCACGCCGACCAGGTCGAGCACCGTCGCGGTGACGTCGATGCTGTGCTGGAACTGCGTGCGCACCTCCCCGCCGGGCACGTCACCGGCCGGCCAGCTCAGCACGAACGGCACCCGGACCCCGCCCTCGTGGGTGTGCTGCTTGTAGCGGCGGAACGGGGTGTTGCTGACCTGCGCCCAGCCCAGCGGGTAGTTGCTCTGCGCCCGCGGGCCGCCGATCTCGTCGATCCGGTCCAGGCTGTCCTGGAGGTTCTCCGGCACCCGGTTCTGGAACGCGGTGGGGTTGAGCGTGCCGAGCGGCGTGCCCTCGGGGCTCGCCCCGTTGTCCGACATGACCACGAAGATCGTGTTGTCGAGGCGGCCGATCCGCTCCAGGAAGTCGACCAGGCGCCCGAGCTGGGCGTCGGTGTGGTCGACCATCGCCGCGTACGCCTCCTGCATGCGGGCGAACAGGCGGCGCTGCTCCGGCGGCACGTCGTCCCACGGCACGACGCCGGGGTTGTGCGGTGGCAGCGGCGCGTCCGGCGGGACGATGCCCAGCCCGATCTGCCGCCGGTGCCGGTCCGCGCGGATCACGTCCCAGCCCCTGTCGTAGCGGCCCCGGTACTTCGCCAGGTACTCCGGCGGGGCCTGGTGCGGCGCGTGCGCGGCGGCGTACGCCAGGTAGAGGAAGAACGGCTTCTCCGGAGTGAACGAGGTCTGGTCCCGGACGAATCCGATGGCCCGGTCGGTCAGGTCCTCGGTGAGGTGGTAGCCCTCCTCCGGGGTGGCCGGCGGGTCCACCTGGTGGTTGTCGTGGACCAGCTCCGGATAGAAGTTGTCGGTCTCCGCCTCCAGGAAGCCGTAGTACCGCTCGAAGCCACGGCCCAGCGGCCACTGGTCGTACGGCCCGGACGGCGTGGTGTGCTCCAGCGGCGCGACGTGCCACTTGCCGACCGCCATGGTGTTGAACCCGGCGTCGGCGAGCATCTCCGCGACGGTGGCGGCGGCGTGGGTGATCCGGCCCCGGCCGCTGGGGAAGCCGCTGTCGAAGTTGGACAGCATGCGCATGCCGACGCTGTGGTGGTTGCGGCCGGTGAGCACGCTGGCCCGGGTCGGCGAGCACAGCGGCGAGGTGTGGAAGTTGGTGTACCGCAGCCCGGACGCGGCCAGCCGGTCGATCGTCGGGGTGTCGATCTCGGCGCCGAAGCAGCCGAAGTCGGCGAACCCGACGTCGTCCAGCAGCACGTACACCACGTTCGGGGTGCCCGGGGCGGCCGACGGCGGCGCGCTCCAGTGCTCCGTCGAGTCGTGGTAGGTGCGTCCGATCGTGCCCTCGTACGGAGGGTCCGCCAGCGAACTGGTCACGGTACGCCTCAGCCGGCCGTCGTGCCGCCGTCGAGGACGAGCGTGTGGCCCGTGACCATCCGCGCCTCCTCGCTGGCGAGGAACACCACCGCGTCGGCGGAGTCCCGTGGCGTCGCCATGCGGCCCAGCGGGATCGACGCGCGGAAGTTCTCCCGGGCGCTGTCCGGCACGTCGCCCATGCCACCGAGGAACGCCGACAGCATCGGCGTCTCGGTCGCCGCCGGGGCGATCGCGTTGACCCGGATGCCGTGCGGCGCGAGTTCCAGCGCCAGCGCCTTCATCAGGCCGATGACGCCGTGCTTGGCGGCGGTGTACGGCGCGTACCGGGGGCGGGCGATGACGGCCTGCAGGGACGCGGTGAACACGATCGAGCCGCCGCCGGCCTCGATCAGCGCGGGCGTGGCCGCCTGCGCGGTCCAGAACGCGCCCTTGAGGTTGACGTCGATCACGCGGTCCAGCGTCGCCTGGTCCACCTCGTCGACCGGTCCGGTGAACGGCGTACCGGCGTTCGCGTGCATGAGGTCGAGCCGCCCGAACCGCTCGACGGCGGTCTCGACGGCGGCGCGGCAGTCAGCGGCCCGGGTGACGTCGCAGGCCACGCCGACGACGGCGGACCCGAAGCCGGCGGCCGCCTCGGCGGCGCGGTCGCCGTCGAGGTCGGCGATGACGACGCGCGCGCCCTCCTCGACCAGCCGGCCGACGGTGGCCAGTCCGATGCCGCTGGCGCCTCCGGTGACGACGGCGACGCGGTCAACCAACCTCATGTGCTGCTCCTGTTGAATCGGTCCAGGAGGTCGCCGCTCAGGGTGGGCACCGCGGACAGCAGCCTCTGGGTGTAGGGGTGCTGGGGGTCGGAGTAGATCGATTCGGTGTCACCCGTCTCGACGATCCGGCCCTGGTTCATCACCGCGATCCGGTCGCAGAGGTACCGGACCACGGACAGGTCGTGGGAGACCAGGATCAGGGTCAGCTTGAACTGCTCGGCCAGGTCGGTGAGCAGGTTGAGGATCTGCGCGCGCACCGACACGTCGAGCGCGCTGACCGGCTCGTCCCCGACGATGACCTTGGGCCCGGCCGCGAGGGCGCGGGCGATCGCGATGCGCTGCCGCTGACCGCCGGAGAACTGGTGCGGGTAGCGGGTCACCGCCTCCTCGGGCAGGCCGACGGAGTGCATCAGCTCGGCCACCCGGGCCCGGTGGTCGCCGGGCAGGCGCAGCGCGCGCATCGGCTCCGCGATGATGTCCGCGACGCGCATCCGCGGGTTCAGCGACGACATCGGGTCCTGGAGCACCATCTGCACGTCGCGCCGCAGGAACGCGAGCTTCCGCTCCGGTACGCCGCTGATGCGCTGCCCGTTGTAGAACGCGGTGCCCGACGTCGGCTGGTCGAGGGCCATGAGGATGCGCGACAGCGTCGACTTGCCGGAGCCGCTCTCCCCCACGATGCCGAACGCCTCGCCCTCGTGGACCTGCACGCTCACGCCGTCCAGCGCGCGGATCGGCTGGCCCGGCGTACGCAGCGACCGCCGCGGGGCGCGGTACTCGCGCACCACGTCGACGGCTTCCAGCAACGGGGTGGTGGTCATGCGCTGGCCTTCCCGCTTCCTAGGGGCTGGTCGCTCTCGATCGGGTGGTGGCAGGCGGCCCGCTGGGTGCTGCCGGGCGGCGCCGTCAGCAGCGGCACGGTGCCGCAGACGTCGTCGGCGCGCGGGCAGCGGTTGCGGTACACGCAGCCGGTGGGGAACGACCCGAGCGACGGCACGCGGCCCGGGATCGTCGACAGCCGGCCGCTGCCGTCGGTGCTCTCCAGCACCGTCGACGCCCGCAGGCCCGCCGTGTACGGGTGCCGGGGCGAGTCGAAGACGGTCGTCACGTCGCCGTGCTCGACGATCGAGCCGCCGTACATGACGAGCAGTTCCTCGCAGATGCTGGCGACCACCGGCAGGTCGTGCGTGATGAGCAGCAGCGACGCGCCCTCCTCGCGCACCAGCGTGTCCATCAGCCGCAGCATCTCCGCCTGCACCGTGACGTCCAGCGCGGTGGTGGGCTCGTCCGCGACCAGCACGGCCGGGTCGCACGCCAGCGCGATGGCCAGCACGACGCGCTGGCGCTGACCGCCGGAGAGCTGGTGCGGGTACTTGCGCGCGGTCCGGTCGGGCTCGGGCAGCTGGACCCGTTCGAGCAGTTCGACGGCGCGGGCGGAGGCCGCCGCGCGGCTCATCCCCTTGTGCAGCCGCAGCGACTCGGCGACCTGGTTGCCGACCCGCATCAGCGGGTTCAGCGCGGTCATCGGCTCCTGGAACACCATGGCGATGTCGTTGCCGCGGACCGCGCACATCTGCTTGTCGGACAGGTCGAGCAGGTTCCGCCCGTTGAGCAGCACCCGGCCGGACGCCGTCACACCGTGCGGCAGCAGGCCCATCAGCGCGAGCGCGGTCAGGGACTTGCCGCAGCCGGACTCGCCGATGAGCCCCATCCGCCGGCCCCGCCCGATCTCGAACGAGACGCCCTTGACGGCCTGGATGTCGTGGACCTTGACGACGAGGTCCTCCACCACGAGCCCGCTCACGCCGGTCACCGTCCTCTCAGCCGCGGGTCGAGGGCGTCGCGCAGCCCGTCGCCCATGAGGTTGAACCCGAGCACCGACAGGGCGATGGCCAGACCGGGCCAGACGGCCAGCATCGGCTGCACGACGAAGTAGTTCTGGGCCTCCTGGAGCATCCGGCCCCAGGTGGGGGTCGGCGGCGGGGTGCCGTACCCGAGGTAGGACAGCGCCGCCTCGGCGAGCACCGCGTGCGCGAACGACACCGACGCCTGCACGATCAGCAGGGCCGCGATGTTGGGCAGCACGTACCGGACCATGAGCACCACGCCCCGGCGGCCGTAGCTGCGCGCGGCCAGCACGAAGTCGCTCTGCAGCACCTGCATCGCGCCGGCCCGGGTGAGGCGGCCGAACACCGGGACGTTGGCGACGCCGATCGCGATCATGCCGGTGAGCGTGGACGCGCCGAAGCCGGCGGCCAGGATGATCGCCAGCAGGATGGCCGGGAACGCGAACACGATGTCCAGCGCCCGCATCACCGGCTCGCTGAGCCAGCGGTGCCCGGTGGCGGCGAGCAGACCCAGCGGTACGCCGACGACGGCCGCGATCGCCACCGCGACGACGCCGACGAACAGTGTGGTCCGCGCGCCGACGAGGAGCTGGCTGACGATGTCCCGGCCGAAGTGGTCGGTGCCGAGCCAGTGGTCGCCGCCCGGGGAGAGCAGCGTCTGCGACGGGTCGACCCGGGTGGGGTCGTACGGCGTCCAGAGGAACGACACCAGCGCGGTGAGGACGACCAGGCCCACCAGGCCGGCGCCGATCACCAGCGTGAGGTTCCAGCGGCGGCGCGGCTTGACCGGGCCGGCCGCGACGACGTCGGCGGTGGCGTCCGGTGGGGCGTCGGCGACTGATGTCATGCCTTGCTCCTCAGCCTGGGGTCGACCGCGTGGTACACCACGTCGACGACGAAGTTGATCAGAAGCACCGCGGCGGTCAGCACCATCACCGTGCCCTGCACCTTCAGCAGGTCGCGGTTGCCCACGTCCTGCAGCAGCATCCGGCCGAGACCGGGCAGGCCGAAGACGTTCTCGATCACGACGGTGCCGATGAGCAGCGTCGCGAGTTGCAGACCGAGGACGGTGATGACCGGAATGGCCGCGTTGCGCAGCGCGTGCCGGGTCAGCGCCTGCGAGCGGCTGAGTCCCTTGGCCCGCGCGGTCTGGATGAAGTCCTCCTGCATGACCTCGACCACCGCGGACCGGACGTAGCGCATCAGGATCGCGCCCTGGGCCACGCCGAGGACCAGCGCCGGCATCAGCAGGGCCTGGACAGCGCCGCCGAAGTCGTCCCATCCGGTGAACCCGCCGGCGGGCAGCCACTGCAGCTTCACCGCGAACACGGTGATGAGCAGGATGCCGAGCCAGAACGACGGAACGGCGATGCCGACCTGGCTCAGCGCGGACAGCGCCGTGCCGATCGCGGTCCGGCTCTTCACCGCGGCGAGGATGCCCAGCGGTACGGCGATGAGCAGCGCCAGCGTCATCCCGGCCAGGATCAGCGGCACCGTGACGCCGAGCTTGTCGCCGATCTCCGAGCCGACCGACACCCCGCTCAGCGGCGAGATGCCGAAGTCACCGCGGATCAGGCCGCCGGCCCAGTCGAGGTACCGCTCGGTGAACGGGCGGTTCGTCCCGAACTGCTCCCGCAGCGCCTCCAGCGCCTCCGGGGTGGCGTTCACGCCGAGCATCGCCTGCGCCTGGTCGCCCGGCAGCAGCGACAGCATCGTGAAGACGAGGATCGACGCGGCGAACAGGGATACCGCGAGGATGGCCAGCCGCCGGACGAAGTAGATCACCATGCCTGTGTGCTCCCACTCCGAATCATGGCCTGATCATCACCATCTTGGTCACGGTCAGCTCCTCCATGGCGAAGCGCGGTCCCTCCCGGCCGATGCCGGAGTCCTTGACGCCGCCGTACGGCATGTTGTCGGCGCGGAAGCCGGGCACCTCGTTGACGAGCACGCCACCGACGTCGAGGCGGCGCACCACGTCGAGGGCCACCGCCAGGTCGCGGGTGAAGACGGCGGCCTGGAGCCCGTAGCGGGACCGGTTGACCAGCTCGACTGCTGCGTCCATGTCCGGCACCGACCGGACGCAGACCACCGGCCCGAAGATCTCCTCCGCCCAGCACTCGGCGTCCTCGGGGACGTCGACGAGCACCGTCGGCTGCAGCACCCGGCCCTGCGCCGTACCGCCGGCCAGGCAGCGCGCCCCGGCGGCGACCGCGCGGTCCACCCACGAGTGGACCCGCTCGGTGGACGCCTCGTCCACCAGGGCGGACACGCGGGTGTCGGCGGACCGGGGATCACCTGTGGTGACGCCGGCCAGCAGCGGCCGGAGGCGGTCCAGCAGCGCCTCGCGGACCGGCTCCTCGACGATCACCCGCTGCACGCTGATGCACGCCTGGCCGGAGGCGTAGAACCCGCCGCGTACGACCGCTTCCGCAGCCCGGTCGAGGTCGGCGTCGCGGCCGACGACGAGCGCCGCGTTGGACCCGAGTTCCAGCAGCACCTTGCGCGGGGCCGCGGCGCGGGCGATCTGGTGGCCGACCTGCGCGGACCCGGTGAACGACACGGCGGCGACGCGCGGGTGGGTGGTCAGGAGCTTGCCGACCTCGACACCGCCGGTGACGAGCTGGACGCCGGCGGCCGGGCAGCCCGCCCGGCGGAACAGGTCGATCAGCACCAGCGTGGCCAGCGGCGTGTTCGGCGCCGGCTTGACGATCACCGGGCAGCCCGCCGCCACCGACGGCGCGACCTTGTGGGCGGCCAGCAGCAGCGGGTAGTTGAACCCGGTGATGCCGACGACGACGCCGACCGGACGGCGTACCCAGAAGCCGAGCATGCCCTCGCCGGCCGGCTGCATGTCCAGTGCCACCGTCTCGCCGGTGAGGTGTCCGACCTCCTCGGCCGCCGTCTCCAGCGTGACGAGCGTGCGGGCGACCTCGACCCGGCAGTCGACAAGCGGCTTGCCGGTCTCCAGGACCAGCAGCTCGGCGAGGTCGTCGGCGCGGGCGCGGACCTCGGCGGCGACTGTCGTGAGGATGGCGCGCCGCCGGTGACCGGGCAGGCCGGCCATCTCCGCGGCGACCTCGTGCGCGGCGTCGACAGCCGCTTCCGCGTCGGCGGTGTCACCCCAGGGCGCCTGGGTCACGGTGCTGCCGTCGTACGGGAAGCGGACCGGCGCGGTCTGCGCGGTGGCGGCCCAGCCGGCGCCGATCGGCAGTCCGGCGGGCAGCGCGCCCAGCAGCTCCTGCGCGGTCACGACGCCGCACCCGTCGCGGCGCCGGTGAGGAAGGCCAGCGCCGCCTCGGCGTAGACCCTGGTCTTGCGGACGATGTCGTCGACCTCGACGTACTCGTCGGGCTGGTGGGCGATCCACTTCGGGCCGGGGCCGTACACCACGTTCGGGATACCGCTGTCGCGCCACAGGATGGTGCCGTCGGTCGCGCCGGGCACTCCGCCGAAGACCGGCGCCGTACCGGTGACGGCGCTGTGCGCCTGCGCCACCGCCAGCGAGATCGGGTGGTCCTCCGGGGTGACCGCGCACGGCCGGTCGTCGACGACCTCGACGGCGAAGCTGACGCCGTGCCGGGCGCCGATTTCGTCGGCGTCGGAGCGCACGCGCGCGGCGAGCGCGGCGTGGTCGACACCGGGGACGGTCCGGCAGTCCACGCCGAGCACGGCGCGGCCGGGGATGACGTTGAGCTGGTCGGCGGAGCCGGCGCTCAGAACCGTGGGGGTCAGGAACGTCAGGCCGAGGTGCTCGTGCTCCCCCGGGTCGGCCTGCAGCTCCTTCTGGTACCGGCCGAGCGCGGCCACCAGTTCCGCCACCGCCGGTACGGGGTTGCGGCCGTGCTGCGGCATCGCGCCGTGCGCCATCTTGCCGGTGCAGGTGACCAGCAGGCGGACCGCGCCCTTGGCGACCGCGCAGATCTCCTCCGCCTCCGGCTCGCAGATGATCGCGGCGTCCACCTCGCGGGCCAGCGCGGTGGTGGTGAAGTGCTTCGCGCCGAGCATCTGGCCCTCCTCGTCCACCAGGGCCGCCACCACGATCCGGCCCGGGAACGGTCCGGCCAGCTCGACGGCCCGGGCCCCGTGGATCATCGCGGCGACGCCGGCCTTCATGTCGGCGGAGCCGCGACCGTACAGCCGCCCGTCGACGATGTCGCCGCCGAACGGGTCGACCGTCCACTCCTCGGGAGAACCCTCGGTTACGACGTCGGTGTGCCCCTCGAACATCAGCGTCGGACCGGGCAGGCCGCCCTCCACCACCGCCACCACGTTGGGCCGCCCGGGGACGACCTCGGTGACCTCCGGCCGCCAGCCGAAGCCCCGCATGACCTGCGCGACGAGCTCCGCCACTGGCTGCTCGCTCCGCCCCTGCGCGGCGTCCCAGGTCGAGGGGATGCGGACCAGGTCCTGGGTGAGCGACACGACGGCTTGCTCGTCCACGAGATGGCCGGCGCGGAGGGAGGCATGGGTGTCCGACGTCATGGCGTCGGAGGTTACGAACTCCGACCCCGGAGGGGAACGTCCAGTTTCCGGGTCGGTGGGGGTACCAGCCGTGGCCGGACCTGGTCTTCTACGGCCGCGGCGACCCGCCGGACCCCCTCGTCGATCCGGTCCAGCGGCATCACCTGGTACCCCAGCCGCAAGTGGTGACGCGGGGTGGGGCGGGTGGTCCAGTACGGCTCGCCCGGGTCGAGCAGGACACCCTGGCGGCGCAGGTCGACGGCGAGCTGCCCGGCGTCCAGACCGGGCGGGCCGGTGATCCACCGGGCCAGGCCGCCGCGCGGCACCGGCTGCGGCCCCCAGCGCACGTGGCGCTCGATCGCGCGCGTCATCTCCTCGTACAGCCCCTGGTAGTGGGCGCGGATACGCCGCACGTGGCGGGCGAGGTCCCGGCTGGCGATCATCCGGGCCAGGGCGCGCTGCATCGGTCCGGGCGGGTGGCGCAGCACGTAGCGGGAGCGGGCCCGCATCGCCTCCACCAGCGCCGGGGACGCCACCACGTAACCGAGCCGCAGGCCCGGCGCCAGCAGCTTGCTGAAGCTGCCGAGGTAGACCACGCGGTCCTCGTCGTCCAGCGCCCGCACCGCGACCGCCGGGATGCCCCGGAACGTCATCTCCGGGTCGTAGTCGTCCTCGATCACCACCGCGTCCGCCGCGCCGGCCCGGCGCAGCAGCTCCTCACGCCGGGACGCCGACATCGTCGCGCCGGTCGGGTACTGGTGGCTCGGCGTGACGTACACCAGCTCCGCGCCGTGCAGGTCGGCCGGCAGGTCCTCCACGACGAGGCCGTCCTCGTCCACCCGGCCGGGCACCACGTCGGCGCCCGCCATCTGCATGATCGTCCGCGCGTCGGGGTAGCCCGGGTCCTCCACCAGCACGACGCTGCCCGGCCGGACCAGGACGCTCGCCAGCAGGTGCAGCGCGTGCGTCGAGCCCAGCGTGATCATCACCTGGTTCGGCTCGGCCGAGATGCCCCGCGACGGCAGCACGTGCTCACAGAGCTGGCGGACGAGCTGCGGGTCGTCGGCCTGGCCGGCGTCCCCGATCACCCGGGACAGCCCGTCCTGCCGTACCGCCTCGCGCTGCGCCCGCTCCCACGCGCCGGTGGGGAACATGCCGGGATCCGGCTGGCCGACGACGAAGGGGAACGGCGCCCGCGACCACGCCGGGTCCCGGTGTACGGGGGTGGGCGGCGGCTCGGGCAGCCGTGCCTCCCAGTCGATGGGCCGTGTCGCGGAGCGGGAGGTCCGGCGCGCGGCCCGCATCCGGACCACCGCCTCGGAGGAGACGTAGAGGCCGCGCCGGGGAATCGTCGCGATCAGGCCCTGCTCCATGAGCCGGTCGTACGCGGTCAGCACCGTGTTCCGGGAGACGCCCAGCGCCTCGGCCAGACGGCGGGTGCTGGGCAGCGGGCCGTCGTCGTACTGCCCCGCGAGGATGGCGTCCTCGAGCCCCGTGATGATCTGCTCGTAGAGCGGAACCGTGCTCTGCGGGTTGACCGGCAGCAGAAAATCCGCCATCTCGACCTCCCCACCTCTCGCGGGGATCTCGCCTCGTCCCGTCGTCGCACTCCTGCGCACACCATCCGCATCCCGCTGGTACCAGCCTAGCCGGAGACCTGGACCTGTTGCGGAGGGCCCGATCCCGCCACTCTTGGCCGACGATGGCAGGTGAGGGTCTCCTGCACGCGGACAGAGGTGGACTAATGAGCGCCCAGCGAATCGCGCTGGTGCCCGGCGACGGCATCGGACCGGAGGTCACCGCGCAGGCGGTCAAGGCGTGCGACGCCGCCGCCCAGCGGTTCGGGCTGGACCTGGTCTGGGAAGACTACGAACTCGGCGCGGACTACTGGCGGATCACCGGCCAGGTCGTGCCGCCGGACGTGGAGCGGGAACTGGCCAAGGCGGACGCCATTCTCTTCGGCGCCGTCGGCGACCCCTCGGTGCCACCCGGGGTGCTGGAACGCGGCCTGGTCATCCATCTGCGGACCGCTTTCGACCAGTACGTCAACCTGCGGCCGGTCAAGCTGCTACCAGGTGTGCCCTCGCCCATCGGCGGGCTGCGTCCGGAGCAGTGCGACCTGGTGATCCTGCGGGAGAACACCGAGGGCGCCTACGTCGGTGCCGGCGGTTTCATCCACCGGGGCGGGCCGGACGAGATCGCCACCCAGGAGTCGGTCAACACGCGCAAGGGGGTCGAACGCCTCATCCGGCACGGTTTCCGGCTGGCCCTGACCCGCCGCAAGCACGTGACCCTGGTGCACAAGGCGAACATCCTCACGTACGCCGGCGACCTGTGGCAGCGGACCTTCGAGGAGGTCGCGGCGGAGTACCCGGAGATCTCGGTGGAGTACGTGCACGTCGACGCGATGTGCCTCTACCTGGTCACCCAGCCGGAGCGGTTCGACGTCGTGGTCACCGACAACCTGTTCGGCGACATCATCACCGACCTCGGCGCGGCCGTGCAGGGCGGTCTCGGCCTGGCCGCGAGCGGCAACCTCAACCCGACCGGGTCGGCGCCGAGCATGTTCGAGCCGGTGCACGGCTCCGCGCCCGACATCGCGGGCCGGGGCTGGGCCAACCCCGCCGGGTCGATCCTCAGCGCCGCGCTGATGCTGGAGCACCTGGGCCACCCGGAGGCGGCCCGCAGCCTGGAGGACGGGGTGAAGGCGGTGCTGCCGCGCCTGGGCGCGATGCGCGGGCCGGAGATGGGCATGTCGACGGAGGACTTCGGGGACGCCGTCGCCGCCGCCATCAGCGAGGACGCGTACCAGGCGGACGCCCTGCCGGCGTAGCGCGGATGTGAGCACCGAATCGGCTGAACCGGACGACGGCGGAGGAAGCCCTCCGCCGTCGCCGTGTTGCGCGCCGAAACGCCCGCCCGCCGCCGCCGGATCGACGGCCGGCCCCAGTGCCGTCCGCGCCGGCCCCGCCGGTACGGACGACCTGATCGCGCTGCCCGGCGGTACCTTCCTCATGGGCACCGACGATCCGGAGGGCTTCCCGGAGGACCTGGAAGGGCCGGTCCGCGCGGTCACCGTGGCCCCGTTCGAGATCGCCGCGACACCGGTGACGAACCGGCAGTTCGCCCGCTTCGTCGAGGCCACCGGCTACCGCACCGACGCGGAACGGTACGGCTGGTCCTTCGTCTTCCACCTGCTGCTCGCGCCGTCCGCACGCCAGTGGGTGCTCGACGCCACGGTGCCGGGCGCGCCCTGGTGGCTGGCGGTCGAGGGGGCGCGCTGGGCGGCCCCGGACGGGCCCGGCTCGGGCCTGTCCGGACGCGAGCGGCATCCGGTCGTCCACGTCTCCCACCGGGACGCCGAGGCGTACTGCGAGTGGTCGGGGACGCGGCTGGCGGCCGAGGCCGAGTGGGAGTACGCGGCACGCGGCGGGCTGTCCCAGGCCCGCTACGCCTGGGGCGACGAGCTGACCCCGGGCGGGCGGCACCTGTGCAACATCTGGCAGGGCGCCTTTCCCGCTGTCAACACGGCGGACGACGGGTTCGTGGGCATCTCTCCGGTGACCGCGTTTCCGCCGAACGGCTACGGCCTGTACGACGTCGCGGGCAACGTTTGGGAACTCACGGCCGAACCCTGGCGCGACCGCCGAGGACACGTCTCACCAGGTGAGAGCGTCATCAGGGGTGGTTCGTACCTCTGCCACGACTCTTATTGCAACCGTTACCGCGTGGCCGCACGGAGTCGGACCACCGTTGACTCCTCAAGTGGCAACACCGGATTCCGGGTGGCCCGGTAGTCAGACGCCGATTGGTACCTGCCGACCCCGCTGAACTGGCCCTTTTGCATCGGGTACCACACTCCTAGTGTCCCGCCTCACAGGCTACGAGCGCCCTTGGCGTTCTTCGCGATGGGACACACGAATGAATCGGCTGAAGATAACGCTGCCCGCCGTGCTGCTCGCCACGGCGCTGGCTCTGACCGCGTGCAGTAGCGATGGTGACTCCGAGACCACCACCGGCGGTGGCGGTTCCGGCAACGGTACGGTCACCCTCGGTGCCTACCTCGAGCCGGTGAGCCTCGACCTGACCGCCGAGGCCGGCGCCGCGATCCCGCAGGTCCTGCTCTACAACGTGTACGAGGGCCTGGTGCGCCAGAACGCGGACACCGGTGAGGTGGAGCCGCTGCTGGCCAGCGAATGGAAGATGTCCGACGACGGCACCAAGTACACGTTCAAGCTCCGCGACGGCGTGACCTTCCACGACGGCCAGAAGCTCACCGCGCAGGACGTGGTGTGGAGCTTCAAGCGGGTGACCGCGGAGGGCTCGACGAACCCGTTCAAGTCCCAGATGACGGTCGTGAAGACCGTCGAGGCGCCGGATGCGTCCACCGTGGAGGTGACGCTGTCGCGGCCGAGCCAGAGCTGGCTGTTCGACGTCGCCGGCCGCGTCGGCGTGGTGCTCAAGGAGAACGCCACCGACCTGGGGACCAAGCCGAACGGCACCGGCCCGTTCAAGTTCGACAAGTGGAACCGCGGCGACAGCATCACCCTGGTGCGCAACGACGGCTACTGGGGTGAGAAGGCGAAGGTCGCCACCGCCGTCTTCCGCTACATCACCGACGCGAACGCGCTGAACAACGCGATGCTCTCCGGCCAGCTCGACATCGTGGCGAACATCCAGGCGCCGCAGCTGCTCGAGGTGTTCAAGGGCAACAAGCAGTTCCAGGTGATCGAGGGCAAGACGACCGGTGAGGTCGTCCTGTCGATGAACAACAGCAAGGGCCCGCTGGCCGACGTCCGGGTGCGCCAGGCGATCCGCCACGCGATCGACCACGACGCGCTGATCAAGACCGTGTGGTCCGGCTACGGCACGAAGATCGGCAGCATGGTGCCGCCGAGCGACCCGTGGTACGAGGACCGCACCGGTGACTTCCCGCACGACCCCGCCAAGGCCAAGCAGCTGCTCGCCGACGCCGGTCACGCGAACGGGCTCACCCTGACCATGGACGTCCCGCCGCCCGGCTACGCCCGCGCCTCCGCGCAGTTCGTCGCCTCGCAGCTCGCCGAGGTCGGCATCAAGGTGACCCAGAACAACGTCGAGATGCCGCAGTGGCTGGACAAGGTGCTCGGCAAGGCCAACTACGACATGTCGATCATCGCCCACGTCGAGCCCCGTGACCTGGTCCGCTACGGCCAGCCGGAGTACTACTACCGGTACAAGAACCCGGCCGTCACGCAGCTCATGAACGAGGCCGACACGGCCCTGGACGCAGCCACCCGGGACAAGAAGTTCGCCGAGGCCGCGAAGGTCATCTCGCAGGAGGCGGCCAGCGACTGGCTGTTCCTGCTGCCGAACCTGGCGGTGATCCGCGACGGCGTCGAGGGCTACCCGAAGGACGCGGTGACCCAGTCGTTCGACGTCACCAAGGTCTCCAAGAAGTAACCAGCACCACGACGTAGAAGGACCTGGTGGGCTCCGCCCACCAGGTCCTTCTACGTGTGCCTGCACCCGCGATCTTGCAGTTGCGGCCCTCGGCGTGGGGGATTCACCCCTTTCGTCAGGGCACAAGGTGCAAGATCGACGGCCCGGGAGGATCCCGGGAGCCGGGGTCCTCCCGGCGCAGCGGGGCGACGGGCTTCGGGGCGGGCGAGTCGGCGTGGCGGCCCGCAGTGCGCGAGGAGGTCGAGGTGATGGTGCAGGCGTGCCTCGGGTCGCCCCGACACCGACTGGCCCGGCAGCGGCTCGGGCCGGCCGACGGCCTCTAGGGCAACGCCCGGGGCACCAGCACGAGCATCGCCGAGCCGGGTTCGCGTTGCCCGGACGCGGGACGTCGACGATCGTCGCCGAGCCGGGGCTGAACTGCGTACGCCCGGCCCTGGAGTCCGGCGACAGCGCTGCGCAGCAACCCGCCGAGGCGGCACGCTCCCCACGCCTGGCCGGCTGCGTCCGGCGCGCCCAGCATCTGCCCTGCTTCGAGGTGCGCGGGCCGTGACGGCCCACTCCGCCGATCTTGGAGTTGTGGCGCCCAGGATGCCCGAGTGGCGACTTTTGTGAGCCACCACAATTCCAAGATCGGCAAGGCGCACGCCGGGCGCACGCCGGGCGCGCCGCGCGGGGCGGCGGGCTGACGAACGCAGCGAGGCGGGTCCCGTCCGGGGTGGACGGAACCCGCCTCGATCGTTCACACGCGCCTAACTACCGGCGCGAGGGTGAGACGGCGTGCGTGTCAGGCGAGCTGGTCGGAAGCCTGCCCCCGGCGGCGACCCCGCAGGTGCATGCCCAGCAGGCCGACGCCCAGGATGCCGGCGGCCAGCAGGCCCGTGGTCACGCCCGTGGAGAGCGTGGGACCGCCGGTGTTGTCGGAGGCGAGGACCATGCCGTTCTGCGACTCCTGCTGCGTGGTGTTGCCCGCCGGAGCGGCCTTCGGCTTGGGCTTGGGCTTGCCGTTGTCGGCACCGGCCGGCGCGGGGACCGGGGTCTGCGCCAGCGCCTGCGTGGCCTGGGCGAAGGTCTCCGGGGTCACGTCCGGGGCGTTGCCCTGCGTACGCCACTGCTTGAGCTGCTTCATGCCCTTGCAGGCCGAGGGGTAGCGGTCGCAGTAGCTGGTGGTGTTGCCGATGCTCTCGGACGAGAGAACGGCCTTGGCGATGGCACGGGCCAGCGTGCTGGCGCCGGCGTTGAAGATGGCGTTCAGCTGACGGGTGTCGGCCGGGTCGTTGATCTGCAGCGCCTCGCCCTTGCCGGTGGACACGGCGAAGACGGTGTCACCGTCGCCCAGCGTGTGGATCGGGCTGATCGCGCGGGCCATGCCGTCGTGCGCGTTGCCGGACATCCGCTGGGCAGCGGCCTTCTCCAGCGGCGCGTTGGTGGCGACCACGGCGATCGTGGTGTTCGCCGGCTGCTGCGCGGCGGTGCTCGGCGGGTTGCACTCCTGCTTCTTCGGAGCCTTGTAGCCGGCGAACTCGTTGCCGATGCCGAACTTGACGCCGTACAGGGTGCAGTCGGCCGGGTCGACCGGGGAGCCGGCCGGGTTGACGATCACCATCGCGCCGACGTAGATGCCGTCGCCGAGGTGGACGCTGGCGGTGCCGACGCCGCCGCGCAGGCCGCCGCCGCGGGCGCCGGTGCCGCCGCCGACGCCGCCCTGACGGACCGGACCGTCCGAAGTGGCCTGCGCCGCGAGGTAACCCCACTCGGCGGAGGTGCGCGCCTTCGGGTCACCGCCGCGGCCGAGGTCGAAGATGTCCGCGGCCGGGACGATCGGGGCCACACCGCCGGCGCCGACGCGTACGCCCTCGCCACGGTCCTCCAGCCAGCGGATGATGCCGTTGGTGGCGGACAGCCCGTACATGCTGCTGCCACCGAGCTGGATCGCGTTGACGCCCGGGTTCGAGTTGAGCGGGCTGAGCAGGTCGGTCTCCTTGGTGGCGGGGGCGCCGCCACGCTGGTCCACACTGGCCACAGACATCTGCGGCATGTACACGACGGAGGTGCCGGTCAGGTACGGGGCGGTGTCGGACTGGACCTGGCCGACCTGGATGCCGGGAACGTCGGTGATGGCGTTGTGGGCGCCCGGGGCGCCGGCGGCGGGGTTGGCCGACGCGGGCGACCCGACGAGCACGAGTCCCGGACAGACCAGGGCTGCCGCGGCGATCGCGGCGAATCTGGACGACTTCATGCAGCTTCTCCCATGTGAAGCGGTGCGACCTCCGCCCCAATCCGGGGCGGTCGATGCATTGGGCAACTGGTGGTCCCCCGTGGTACACGACGAGATGTGGGGGAGGCTACTGGTCAGACCAGTTGAAGGGAAGAGCCTGCTCAGCTGATGGCCGACTCTCATAATCCGAGGTCAGGCCACATCAGGCGGATTCAGAGCAATACGTCCACCATCGAGCGGCGCGCCTCCGGCACGTACTCGGCGTAGTAGCGGTGCAGTTCCTCGCGGGTCAGCCGGGTGACCTCGTCGGCCTCACCGGCGCGCATCGCGTCGAGAACGCGGCGGTGGTGGGCCAGGGTGCGCTCCATCAGGGCCTCGCGGTCCGGCGACTCGGCGAGCTTGGTGGAGATCAGGTCCAGCACCATGCTCCGGACCGCGTCGAGGCAGAGCACGAGCAACTCGTTCCCGGACAGCCGGGCGACGTGCTCGTGGAAGCGCACGTCGGCCGCGCTGAACGCCTCGTAACCGTCGGCCACCGCGTCCCGCATGCCCGCCAACGCCTGCTCCAGTTCGTCCAGCTCGGACGGTGACGCCATCCGGGCGGCGACGGAACCGGCCGCCGACTCGATGATCATCCGGAACTGGAGCAACTCCGCCACGCCGAGCCGCCGGCTGTCCACGACCCGGGCGAACAGCTTGCGCATCGCCGAGGCGGTCGAGGCGATCACCTGCGGCCCGAGCGGGTCACCGGGACGCGAACGGATCAGGCCGCTGCTCTCCAGCACGCGCAGCGCCTCACGCACAGTGGACCGGCTGACGTCGAACTGCGTCGTCAGTTCGCGCTCGCTCGGCAGCCGGTCCCCCGGCCGCAGATCCCCGGCGGCGATCCGCTCCTCGACCTGCCGGACGATCCCCTCGTACGCCCTCACGGTTCGCACTGGAGCGAACGAGACACCCTTCGGCATGGCGAACCTCCCGACGCACGGCGGCCTCGCGCCGCTGGGAACAACGGTACGGTGCATCGACCCGTGCGGCGGTCAGCCCCCGCCCGTCGCGACGAGTGCGCAGGCCGGGCGGCGGGTCACCGGAGCGGCCGGCGGGCGCACGGGCCGTCGTGGTCGGCCCGCAGCAGGCAGCGCCGGCCGTCGCCCATCCGCAGATCACAGAAGACCCGATGGCGTACGCCCTGCTCGTCCTCGGCCGAGACGGTGGTCTCGCCCGGGTCGGCCTGGGCGAGCACGCCCGACCAGCGGGCCACGACCCGGGCCAGGCGTACGGCGCCGGCCAGGTCACCGGCGACGACCGGCAGGTGGATGACGAACCGCTCGCGGGGACTCATCGACGGTACGCTCCCGCGTTCATCCGCATCTGCGCCTGCTCGGACTGCCAGCGCCGCAGCGCGTCCCGGACCCGCGCGGTCTCCTCCCGGCTGACGCCGAGCGCCCGGTAGACGTCGGCCAGGTCGAGCGCCACCCGGTCGAGGAACTCGTGCACCTCGGCCGGGTCGAGCCCGCGCCGGCCCAGCCGCGTCGTCCGGAACCGCCGTTCCCGCACCTGCCAGGGGCGCAACGGCGTGTAGTTGGCCGCCCGGTAGCAGCCCGGCTGGGTGGTGCCGCGACCGGCTCGCGCGCGCCGACCGGGCCACCGGATGTTCCACCGCACGAACGCCTGCCTCTCGTGGTCGAAGGGACTGGAAGGGCGGGACCACCCGCCCGCCGCGCGCGGGCGGACCCGCCCGCCCCGCCACCGCAGCGTCACTTCGCGGTACGGCACCGGGGCAGACGAGATTGAGCGCACTCGAAGGAGTCATGTCCGCCGGTTACCGCGCGAACACGCTCCGACCATAGCAAGAATCCAACATGGCTACAATCCATCATCGCCATAAAGCCTTGATGGATCAGATCTATCGGGGCACAAGGCTTACGTCATGACCATCGATCCGCGCTCGCACACGCCGGTCTACGTCCAGCTCGCCGACCTGATCCGGGAGCAGATCGAATCGGGCGCGCTGCCGCCCGGGGCGAGCGTCGGCAGCGAGTCGCGGCTCAGCCAGGAACACCAGATCGGCCGCGACGCGGTCCGGATGGCGATTTCGCTGCTGCGATCGGAAGGGCTCGTCACCACCAGCCGTCCGCTCGGCACGCGGGTCCGGGAGACGCCGCAGCGCAGGCAGGTGGAGCTGGCCGCGGGCGCGAGAGTCGTCGCGCGGATGCCTACCGGTGCCGAGCGCCGGAACATGCTGCTGGACGAGGGCGTACCGGTGCTCGAGATCCACGGCCCGGAGGGCGACGTGGAGTTGCTGCCGGGCGACGAGGTGGAGCTGACCCGCCCGGCACACGACTGAGCCGGGCGGCGCTCGTCAGACGGTGGGCGTACCCATCGCCACGTCGTCGACCCGGATGTTGATCTCGGCGGCGCGCAGTCCGTACGCCTCGATCGCGGACGCCACAGCGGCCCGCACCTCGTTCGTCACCTGCGGCACCGGGTGGCCGGCATCGATCACGAGGACGAGGTTGACCACTGCCGACCCGTCGGTGACGTGCGCCGAGCAGCCGCGCCGCGCGTCCCCGACCTGGTCCAGCCCGACCCGGTCCAGCACGGCGTTGAAGAAGCGGGCGATGTCGCCGCCCAGCTCGGCCACCCCGGGCACCGACTTCGCGGCGGCCACCGCGATCTTCTCGACCACCTCGTCCGACACCGAAGTGCTCCCGCCCGCGACCACGCCAGGTGTCACCGGCAGCTCCTGAGTAGCGTCGTGCTCCACGCGCCCCACCCTCCCTCGTCCGGGGGAGCGTACATCGACCGTCGATCATGGAGTTGCGGCCCCGACAGAAGCCGCGAAACAGGCGCTCCCGGGGCCGCAACTGCAAGATCGCGGGGTTGTGGGGGTGGCGTGGGCCCGAGGTTCGGCGAGCGCCTCCCGTCACGCGAGATCGGTGTTCCGCCAGGTGGGAGCGGTGGAGATCTTGGTACGAAAGGGCCCCTATGGGGGCCGATTCGTACCAAGATCTCGGCGGGAGCGGGGGCGGGGGCGGGGGCGGGTCAGGAGCCTAGCTGGGCCAGCAGCTCGTCGGCCGCCGCGTACGGGTCGATGGCGCCCTCGGCCACCTTGGCGGCGAGCGTCGGGAGCTGCGTACCGTCGCGCAGCGAGCCGATCCGCGCGCGCAGGACGCCCAGCGCGATCGCCTCGATCTCGGCGGCGGCCCGCGTCTCCCGGCGGCGGCGCAGCTCGCCGTGGCGCTCCAGCCAGTCGCGGTGCTTGTCGATCGCGGCGGCGATGTCGTCGATGCCCTCGGCGCGGGCGGCGATCGAGCGCACCACCTGCGGCCGCCACTCCCCCGGGCCGCGCTCGCCGAGCGCGATCATGCCCTGGATGTCGCGGACCGTGGCGTCGGCGCCGTCCCGGTCGGCCTTGTTGACCACGAAGACATCGGCGATCTCCAGGATGCCGGCCTTGACCGCCTGGATCGCGTCGCCCATGCCCGGCGCGAGCAGCACCAGCGTGGTGTCGGCGAGCGAGGCCACCTCCACCTCGGCCTGCCCGACGCCGACGGTCTCGACCAGCACCACGTCGCAGCCCGCGCCCTCCAGCACCCGCACCGCCTGCGGCGTGGCCGCGGAGAGCCCGCCCAGGTGGCCCCGGCTGGACATCGAGCGGATGTAGACGCCCGGGTCGGTCGCGTGGTCCTGCATCCGGACCCGGTCGCCGAGGATGGCGCCGCCGGTGAACGGGCTGGACGGGTCGATCGCCAGCACGCCGACCCGGTGACCGCGCGCCCGCAACGCCCGGACCAGCTCGTTCGTGGTGGTCGACTTGCCCACCCCGGGCGAGCCGGTCAGGCCGACGACCTGGGCCTGCCCGGCGTACGGCGCGAGCGCCGCCGCGACCTGCGGCAGCACCTCGTCGCCGGACTCGACCAGGGTGATCAGCCGGGCCACCGCGCGGGGGTCGCCCGCGCGGGCCCGCTCGACAAGCATGGGTACGTCCCGGCTGCGGCGCACCGGGCCGGTGGCCGCCGCCGGGGCGTTCTGTACGTCACTCACAGGTATCAGCTATCAGCTCTCGTCACCGGTCGGCACGTGGATGATCAGCGCGTCGCCCTGCCCGCCACCGCCGCAGAGCGCCGCCGCGCCGGTGCCGCCGCCCCGGCGCTTCAGCTCCATCGCCAGCGTGAGCACGAGCCGGGCGCCGGACATGCCGATCGGGTGGCCGAGCGCGATCGCGCCGCCGTTGACGTTCACCTTGTCGGCATCGACGCCGAGGTCACGGGCGGACTGGATACCGACCGCCGCGAACGCCTCGTTGATCTCGATGAGGTCGAGGTCGTCGATGCTCAGGCCGCCCTTCTTCAGGGCGTGGTTGATCGCGTTGGACGGCTGCGAGTGCAGGGAGTTGTCCGGGCCGGCCACGTTGCCGTGGGCGCCGATCTCGGCCAGCCAGGTGAGCCCCAGCTCCTTGGCCTTGGCCTTGCTCATCACCACGACCGCGGCGGCGCCGTCGGAGATCGGCGAGGAGCTGCCGGCGGTGATGGTCCCGTCCTTGGTGAAGGCGGGGCGCAGCTTCCCGAGCGACTCGGCGGTGGTGTCCGGCCGGATGCCCTCGTCCTCGCTGATCACCAGCGGCTCGCCCTTGCGCTGCGGGATGACCACCGGGGTGATCTCGTCGGCGAAGTGGCCGTTCTTCTGCGCGGCGGCGGCGCGCTGGTGGCTGGCCGCTGCGAACGCGTCCTGCTCCCCGCGGGTGATGCCGTGCTTCGCGCCGTGCCGCTCGGTGGACTCGCCCATCGAGCAGCAGTCCCAGGCGTCGGTGAGGCCGTCCAGCGCCATGTGGTCCTTGACCGCCACGTCGCCGTACTTGTAGCCCGAGCGCTGGCCGAGCAGCAGGTGCGGGGCGTTGGTCATCGACTCCATGCCGCCGGCCACCACGACGTCGAACTCGCCGGCCCGGATGAGCTGGTCGGCCAGCGCGATCGCGTCCAGCCCGGAGAGGCAGACCTTGTTGATGGTCAGCGCCGGGGTGGACATCGGGATGCCGGCCTCGACGGCGGCCTGCCGGGCCGGGATCTGCCCGGCGCCGGCCTGGAGCACCTGCCCCATGATCACGTACTGGACCTGCTCGGGCGCGACGCCGGCGCGCTCCAGCGCCGCCTTGATCGCGATGCCACCGAGCCTGGTCGCGGGGAGGTCCTTGAGGTTGCCCAGCAGGCGCCCCATCGGGGTCCGCGCGCCGCTGACGATCACCGAAGCCATTGCCTGCCTCCGAGGGGGTGCCGACCTGTACGCCTTAACGATTGTTCGGTCAGACTAGCGTCATGGCTGAGAACTCCCCCGTCGAGCCCGCTGCCGAGTTTGTCACAGACATCGGGCTGCGCCGCATCGACCACGTCGGGATCGCCGTCGGCGACCTGGACGCCGCGATCGACTTCTACCAGCGCACCTTCGGCATGCGCTGCGTGCACACCGAGACGAACGAGGAGCAGGGCGTACGCGAAGCGATGCTGGCGGTCGGGCCGGACGCGTCCGGCGGCATGGTGCAGCTGCTCGCGCCGCTGTCCCCGGACACCACGATCGGCAAGTTCCTGGACAAGCGCGGTCCCGGCATCCAGCAGGTGGCGTACACGGTGGCGGACATCGACGTGGCCTGCGCGGCGCTGCGCGAGCGTGGCGTGCGGCTGCTGTACGACGCTCCGCGGCGCGGCACGTCGAACTCCCGGGTCAACTTCGTGCACCCGAAGGACGCCGGGGGCGTGCTGATCGAACTGGTCCAGCCCGCCTGACGCGCAAGGAAGGGCCCCTTCTTAACAGACGTCTGTTAAGAAGGGGCCCTTCCTAACAAGTGGGAACGCGCGCGGCAGTGCGCGCTTGCACGTTCCCACGTACACCTCCACGCATCGGCCGATGCAGTTTTTCACAGAGGGGTTCCTGCTTTAGCTACCGTTAAGTAACGTCCGCCCGAACAGCAGCGGCGACCGGTGCCGAATGTGTCGATTGCCGACATGGCGGTCCCGTCGCATCGGCGCCGACGATGGCAGCACCCCTGCCCGCGGTGTGCGGGTGCGGACAAACGGGAGGTCACCGTGCAGGACATCCTCGAAGCGATCATGGCGGCGGAGGGTTCGTCGCAGCCGGAGCGGGAGCTCGCCGGGCTCGCCGGCCTGCCCGTGCCGGAGAGCTACCGGGGCGTGGTGGTGCGCGCCGAGGACACCCGCATGTTCGAGGGCATGGCCACCCGCGACAAGGACCCGCGCAAGGCGCTGCACGTGCAGGAGGTGCCCACCCCCGAGCTGGGCCCGGGTGAGGCGCTCGTCGCGGTGATGGCCAGCGCGATCAACTACAACACGGTGTGGACGAGCATCTTCGAGCCGCTGCCCACGTTCAAGTTCCTCCAGCGCTACGGCCGGCTCTCCGAGCTGACCCGCCGCCACGACCTGCCGTACCACGTGGTCGGCTCGGACGCCGCCGGCGTCGTGCTGCGCACCGGCCCGGGCGTGACCAAGTGGAAGGCCGGCGACGAGGTGGTCGCGCACTGCCTGTCGGTCGAGCTGGAGGACTCCGCCGGTCACGACGACACGATGCTCGACCCGCAGCAGCGGATCTGGGGCTTCGAGACCAACTTCGGCGGCCTGGCCGAGCTGGCGATCGTCAAGGCCAACCAGCTGATGCCGAAGCCGCGCCACCTGAGCTGGGAGGAGGCGGCCAGCCCGGGGCTGGTCAACTCCACCGCGTACCGGCAGCTCGTCTCGCACCACGGCGCGAACATGAAGCAGGGCGACGTGGTGCTGATCTGGGGCGCGTCCGGCGGCCTCGGCGGGTACGCCACCCAGATGGCGCTCAACGGCGGCGCGATCCCGGTCTGCGTGGTCTCCTCGCCGGAGAAGGCCGAGCTGTGCCGCAAGATGGGCGCCGAGCTGGTCATCGACCGCACCGCCGAGGGGTTCAAGTTCTGGTCCGACGAGCAGACCCAGGACCAGGACGAGTGGCGCCGCTTCGGTGAGCGCATCCGCGAGCTGACCGGCGGCGAGGACCCGGACATCGTCTTCGAGCACCCGGGCCGGGAGACGTTCGGCGCCAGCGTCTACGTCGCCAAGAAGGGCGGCACGATCGTCACCTGCGCCTCCACCAGCGGCTACATGCACCAGTACGACAACCGCTACCTGTGGATGCACCTCAAGCGGATCGTCGGCAGCCACTTCGCCAACTACCACGAGGCGTGGCAGGCCAACCGGCTGGTCGCGCTCGGCAAGGTGCACCCGACCGTGTCGAAGACGTACGCGCTGGAGCAGACCGGTCAGGCCGCGTACGAGGTGCACCGCAACGCGCACCAGGGCAAGGTCGGCGTGCGGTGCCTCGCCCCCGCCGACGGACTGGGCGTCCGGGACACCGAGATGCGCGCGCGGCACGAAAGCGCGATCAACCGCTTCCGCGGTCACTGACCGTACGGTCGTCCCGGATTGCCTTTCGGACGACCCGGGCGCCATTCGACCGGCGTACGCACAAAGGGCCGTGGGTGCCGAACCCGCGGCCCTTTTCGCGCCGCCTTCCCCGCAGAAGCCCGACCCGCCCGACCCGCCCGGGAGCTGCCAA
The DNA here is from genome assembly GCF_011602315.1 of Micromonospora sp. CMU55-4. Taxonomy (NCBI): domain Bacteria; kingdom Bacillati; phylum Actinomycetota; class Actinomycetes; order Micromonosporales; family Micromonosporaceae; genus Micromonospora; species Micromonospora sp. CMU55-4. Next base: position 27,517 of record NZ_JAAOLH010000011.1, on the reverse strand, counting down.
GATCGCCTATTGGTCCGGTCCCGCCGGGCGGCCGAGTTGACCATGTAAACAGGACGCGAAAGGTGCCGACCGCTCTTGCGAACCACCCTGGGGCGTCTGCCAGTATGTCCCAATGCCCCAGCAGCAGTCCTCCCCTCTTGCGTTCTTCGATAACGCGAACTCACAGCCCGATTTCACCGTTGGCCTGCGCGGTTACAACACCAACCAGGTGGACGACTTCATCGGCCGCCTCACCGCCGCCCTGAGCCAGTCCGAGCAGGCCCGCGCCGAGGCCGAGCAGCGGATGAACGACGCTCAGCGCCGGCTGCGGCAGGCCGAGCAGCGCCAGAGCGCGCTCGAGCAGAAGCTCACCGAGACCAACAAGCAGCTCGAGGAGAACAGCCGGCCGACCCTGTCCGGCCTGGGCACTCGCGTCGAGCAGATCCTGCGGCTGGCCGAGGAGCAGGCCAACGACCACCGCAACGAGGCCAAGCGCGAGTCGGAGGGCATCCTCTCCGCCGCCCGCCTCGAGGCGCGTGAGATCACCGACAAGGCCCGCGCCGAGGCCGCCGCCATGAAGGCGACCGCCGAGCGCGAGGCCGGCAGCGTCCGTACCGCCGCCGAGCGCGAGGCCGCCGAGGTCCGGGTGCAGGCCCGCCGCGAGGCCGACACGCTGCGCGCCGACGCCGACCGCGAGACCAAGCAGCTGCGTACGGTCACCGCGCACGAGGTGGCCGAGCTGAAGTCGACTGTCGAGCGCGAGGTCGCCACGCTGCGCGCCACCGCCGAGCGGGAGATCACCCAGCAGCGGGCCAAGGCCGCCCGGGAGGCCGAGGAGAAGCGCGCCGAGGCGACCAAGCTGCTCACCGACGCGCGCGACAAGCGCGACAAGGACCTGCAGGCGCTGGAGCTCCAGCTCGCCGAGCGGCGGGAGAAGGCCGAGCGCGAGGAGTCGGAGCGGCACGCCGCCCAGGTCGCGCAGACCCAGAAGCTGGTGAACGAGGCCGAGCAGCGCGCCCGCGCCGCGCAGGAGCGGGCCAAGGAGATCGAGCAGCGGGCCGAGGCCCGCCGGGTCGAGTCCGAGCGCACCGCCAACGAGACCGTCGACAAGGCCAAGGCGCTGGCCGACAAGACGCTCAACGAGGCGCGCGCCGAGGCGCAGCGGGTGCTCAACGAGGCCCGTACCGAGGCCGAGCTGACCACGCAGGCGGCCCGCCGCGAGGTCGAGGACCTCACCCGCCAGAAGGACGCGGTCACCTCGCAGCTCGGGCAGATGCTGTCCGGCCTGGCCGGCATCGTGCCGGGCGTGCCGGCCGGCGGCAAGGGCGACACCCCGAAGGCCGACGCCTCCGGGCAGAAGGTGACGGCCGAGTCGGCCGGCTGACCGTTACACCCGCTGTCGGGGGCATGAGCCACGGCGCGGGGTGACACCGGGTGACCGGTGTCGCCTCGCGCCGTCATGCTGTGCGGGCCCGTTTCGCCGGGAGGGTGAAGTAGCTCCCAGAAGGGGCGTCCGTATCGCCCCAGCAGAGCCGGATGCGTGTGAGGATGGGGTCATGTCGCACGGCGAGGAACTGTTCGCGCTCGGCGGGGACGTGACGACGGAGCCCAGCTTCGAGTCCGCCCTGCGGGGGTACGAGAAACGGCAGGTCGACCGCTACGTCGCTCGCGCGGAGCACGAGATCGCGGCGCTGACGACCGAGCGGGAACAGGCGTACACGCAGATCCACAAGCTGGCCGGTCAGGTCGAGGTGCTCCAGCGCGACCTGGCCCAGGTGCGCAAGCAGGCGGCGGTGGTGGACCGGGCGTCGTTCCGGCACCTGGGCCCGCGTGTCGAGCAGATCCTCACCATGGCCGAGGAGCAGGCCGACGACATCCTCGCCGCCGCCAACGAGGAGATCGAGGCCCGCCGGGCCGCCGCCGAGCACATCGTCGAGGAGGCCCGGGAGCAGGCCGCCCAGGCGCTGAAGGACTTCGAGATCGCGCTGGCCGCCCGCCGGAGCGAGGAGGAGCGGCACACCGCCGCCCGCAAGGCCGAGGCCGAGGCCACGCTGAAGGCCGCGAAGGACGAGTCGGCGACGCTGCGCAAGAGCGCGCAGGACGAGTCGGAGAAGATGCGCGCCGCCGCCCGGGACGAGGCGGAGAAGCTGCGCCGGACCGCCCAGGACGCGCTGGCGAAGGCCCAGCAGGAGGCCACCCAGCTCCGCGACACCGCCAAGGAGATCCACTCCCGGGCACAGCAGGAGGCCGCCCGGCTGCGCGAGACGGCCAAGGAGGCGCTGGCGAAGGCCCAGCAGGAGGCGAACCAGCTCCGCGAGGCGGCCAAGGAGGTGCACGCCAAGGGCCAGCAGGAGGCCAAGCGGCTCACCGACGCCGCCGCCGAGGCCGGCCGGGCCACGCACGCCAAGGCGCTCGCCGAGGCCAAGAAGATCGTGGACGACGCGGAGGAGGCGGCCAAGGCCACCCGCGGCCGGGCCCGCACCGAGGCCAACCGGCTAACCACCGAGGCCGCCGAGGCCGGCAAGCGCAACCGCGCCGAGGTCGAGGCGTACGTGCAGCGCATGCGCACCGAGACCGAGGCGTACGTGCAGCAGTCCCGCGCCCAGACCCAGCAGGAGCTGGGCGCCTGGCGGGCCGGGGTGGAGAAGGAGGTCGCCGAGCGGCGGGACAGCGCCGAGAAGGAGCTGGCCCAGCGCCGGGCCGCCGCCGAGCAGGAGTTCGCCAAGCGCCGCGACGAGCTGGACAAGCAGCACGCCAAGCGGCAGGAGGAGCTGGAACAGGCGTACACCACGCGCCGCGACGAGATCGAGCGCACCGCCGCCGACGTCCGGCAGGCCGCCGAGGCCGACGCGCTGAGCATGCGGCAGCAGGCCGAGCTGGAGGCCGCCGAGCTGCTGCGCCGGGCCGAGGCGGATGCCGGCGCGCAGCGCCGCAAGGCCGACGAGCACGTCGCGGCCTCGCGCCGCCAGTTCGAGGAGTACGCGGCCACCACCCAGCAGCACCTCGCCACGACGCAGCAGCACCTGGCCGCGACCCAGCAGGAGGTGGCCGCCGGCCGGCAGCAGCTCGCCGGTGTGATGCTGGAGATCGCCAAGGCGCAGCAGGAGCTGGCCGACCTGCGTACCGAGACGTGGAAGTCGCGGCAGGAGTCCGACGACCTGCAGCGGCAGCTCGCGGATCTGCGGCGCGACGCCGACTCGGCCGGCATCACGGCCACCCCGGTCGACCCGGACGACCTCGCCGCCGCCTCCACCGGCCGGTCCACGGACGACGGCACGCCGGCCGCCGAGGGCACGTTGGTCACCAGCGGCGCGGAGAGCGCCGGCGACACCCCGGCCGGCGGAGGTGCGCCGGTGGCCGCGAAGGGCACCGCCACCGCGGTCCCCAACGGCGCCGGGCCGGCCACTGGTGACGGCGAGCCCGCCGAGGCGGGCAAGGCGAAGCCGGTCGGCGAGCCGGTGACCACGATGGACTCCCCCGGCGGGGCGGGCGTCGACGGCGAGCCCACTGTTGCCGCCGTGCCGGGTGAGGGCGGGCGGGGCGCCACCCCCACGAAGATCACCAGCACCGGTGAGAACGGCAAGCGCCCGACCAAGCCGACCACCGACGAGCGCAGCGCCAAGCCCAGCACGGTGACGGTCGACAAGGACTGACCCACCCGCCGCACCCGGCGGGACGGCCCGGCCGGAAGCGGTGGTGGGATGGTCGGGGCGGACGGCGAGGACTACCCTGCGGGCAGAGGGCCGCGCGTCGGCCGTGGACGGCACCGGCGGGCGAGCCGGCAGCGCGGAAGCCGGGAGGCACGGGTGTCGCAGGAGGTCTCCGCCGCCCCTGATGACGAGGCGGCGGCCGTGAACCCCACCGGCGAGGCGGAACCCGCGCGCGACGCCACGACCGCCGTCGGCAACCCGCGAGCCGGCACGGACACGGACAGCGAGCGGCCGACCGACGTCGAGCCGGCCGAGTTCGAGCCGAGCGGCCGGTTCGGCGTGCCGGGGCGCCCGCTACGGCGCAGCGCCTTCCTGATCGGCTTCACCGGCGCGCTCGGCGTGCTGCTGGCGTACGCGCTGTTCCTGGGCGTGCGGAACGCGGCCGGCATCCTGGTGCTCGTGGTGATCGCGCTGTTCCTCGCGGTCGGCCTGCACCCGGCGGTGGTCCGGCTGCGCAACTGGGGCCTGCCGCGCGGGCTGGCGGTGGCGGTCGTGACACTCACCCTGCTGCTGCTGATCGTCGCCGGGCTGCTGGCGCTGGTGCCGCCGGTGGTGACCCAGTCCGGCCAGTTCATCCAGCAGCTACCCGGGTACGTCGAGGAGCTGCGCCGCAACCCCACTGTCAACGACCTGGTGATCCGCTACGACGTGATGGAGCGGGTCCAGGCGGCGGCGAACGCGGACAACGTCGGGCGGGCGCTCGGCGGGGTGCTCGGCGGCGCGCAACTGATCTTCGGGACGCTCTTCCGCCTGCTCACCGTGCTGGTGCTGACGATCTACTTCCTGGCGTACTTCGACCGGCTGCGCGAACTCGGGTACGCGCTGGTGCCGCGCTCGCGCCGGGAGCGGGTCCGGCTGATCGGCGACGAGATCCTGACCCGGGTCGGCGCGTACATGGTGGGCGCGCTCGCCATCGCGGTGCTGGCCGGGGTCAGCACGTTCGTGTTCGCGCTGGCGGTCGGCCTGCCGTACCCGTTCGCCCTGGCCGTGGTGGTCGCGGTGACCGACCTGATCCCGCAGATCGGCGCGACGCTGGGCGCGGTGGTGGTGACGCTCGTCGGGCTCGCCACCGACCTGCCGGTGGGCATCGCCTGCCTGGTGTTCTTCGTGGTCTACCAGCAGGTGGAGAACTACCTGATCTACCCGAAGATCATGCGCCGGGCGGTCTCGGTGAACGAGGTGGCCGCGTTGCTGGCCGCGCTGCTCGGGGTGGCGCTGCTGGGCGTGGTGGGCGCGCTCATCGCGATTCCCACGGTGGCCGCGTTGCAGCTGATCCTGCGCGAGGTGGTGCTACCCCGCCAGGACGCCCGCTGAGCCGTTACTCGGCGCGCCGCTGGGCCGGGCCGGGCACCGGGGTGTCGGCGAACGCGGCGACAGTGCGGTCCGCGTACGCGCTGACGTCGCCGGTCTCCATCGGGCCGTCCCAGCTGGTGGGCAGCGGCAGCGGTACGCCCGGGGCGACCCGCCGGACGATCTCGTCCAGCACCTTCTCCGCGTCGCCGACCCAGAGGTGCTTGGCGCCGTCCACGCCGACCACCTCGGCCTGCGGGACGGCGGCGAACCGCTGCCCGGCCTCCTCCGGCCGCAGGTAGTCGTCGAACTCGGGGACCAGCGCGGTGAGCGGCTTGCCCGTCTCGGCCCAGACCGCCAGGTCCTCCGGGGCGGAGTAGCGCAGCGGCGGGGAGAGCAGGATCGCGCCGGCCACCGCCGGGTCGCAGCCGTACTTCAACGCCAGGTCGGTGCCGAACGACCACCCGACCAGCCAGATGTTCGGCAGTTCGTGGAACTCGGCGTACTCGATCGCGGCGGCCACGTCGAACTTCTCGCCGACGGCGCCGTCGAAGGCGCCCTCGCTGGTGCCGCGGACGCTGCTGGTGCCCCGGGTGTTGAACCGGAGCACGGCCAGGCCGGCCAGCGCGGGCAGCCGCCACGCCGCCTTGCGGAACACGTGGCTGTCCATCATCCCGCCGTGGGTGGGCAGCGGGTGCAGGCAGACCAGGGTGGCGGACGGCTCACCCTCCAGCGGCCGGGCCAGCTCACCGACGAGCGTCAGCCCGTCGGCGGTGTGCAGCTCGATGTCCTCCCGGCGGCCGGGCAGGATCGACGACGCGCGAATCGGAGTGCTCACGCCTGCCAGTCTCCCGTGTCGGCGGCCCCGCCGCCCAGTGGGACGGGAACCGGGTGATCCAGATCGCTCAGCCGTAGCGCGGGGCGCCCCGGCCGCGCTGGAGGTTCGGGCCGCGCCGGTCCCGGGCCCGCCAGCAGCCGGAGTGCCAGTGCCGGCGGTCGGTCAGGTCGCCCCGGTCGTCGGCCGGCCAGGCCACCAGGTGCGCCACGCCCGGCCGGATCTCCTGGTCACAGCCGGGACAACGGTACGTCTTGACCGATGCGCCGCCGCTGATCGCGCGTACCTGCCAGTCGCCGTCGCGCCACTGCTGCACTGTCGGCACGCCGTGGCGGGCACGCTCGGCGTCCAGGCCGGGGTCTTCTTCCCGGCGGGGCCGGTTGCGACGGGGGCTCACGGTCACCAAGCGTACGGGCCGCCGGCCGGACCGGCCCGAGCGATCTTGGTACGGGTACGCCCTTCCAAGGGCCGTTCCGTACCAAGATCGCTCGCGTGGCCGGTCAGGGCCAGGTCTGCGGACGGGTGAGGTCTGCCGCCACCTTCGCTCCGGTCAGCACGGCCGCCGCGTCGGCCTCGGTGAAGTTCACCTGCCCCGGGGGTCCCTCGCCGGGGAAGGGCCAGGCGAAGTCGACTGTCAAGCGCACCTTGGGCAGGCCGAGCAGTTCCAGGCGGTTGCCGTTCGGATAGCGGAAGCCCGGGCGGCCACCCAGGTCACGGTTGCTGGCGCGGCCCTTGTCCTCCCCCATCTCCGCCCCGTAGATCAGCCGCAACCACATGGTCGAGGAGGGCGCCCGGGCGACGGTGAGCTGAACCGTGAGGCCCTTCGGAAAGGCGGCCGCGTCCACCGCGCATGCCGTCACCGCCGCGTTCGCCGGCAACGTGGTCAGCCGCACCGGCCCGGTGCATCGCCGGGCCTCGTCCCAGCGCACCAGGCCGGCGACCCGGTCCAAGGCGGCCACGTCACCGCGAAGCGTGGCGGCCCGGGCGTAGAGACCGGGGAAGGGCTGCCATGACTTGACCAGACCGTCGGTACCGGCGACGCGCAGCACGCCACCGTCGAATTTCAGCCGGCCGCTGACGGCCTGCACCGGGAAACCCTCGATCGAGGTGTCGTCGAGCGCCTTCGCCACCGGACTCACCTCGAGCAGGACCGGCTGTCCGCCGTCGGCGCTGAGTCGGATCGACTCGACCGCGTTCGAGCTGTGGACGGACCAGCCCAGGTAGCGGGCCCGGGTGGTGTCGACGCCCAGGTGCAGCACCTGCGGATCGGTACCGACCAGATCGGGACGCTGAAGCGCCCCGGGCACCCCGTCGGCGAGCGGCGGCACCGGGGGTGGCGCCACCTCCGGCGTCGCGGCCGTCCAGGGCATCCGCCCGGCCAGCCCGCCCACGTCCGCGCGTACCACGCCGGTGAAGCCGAGCACGCCGACCAGGGCGAGCGCGGTGCCGGCGGTGACTCGGCGGCGTACCTGCCGGCGCCGGCCGAGCGCGCGCGAGCGGCGCAGCAGGCGTCCGGTGTCTGTCTCGCCCTCGGCGTGCTCCCGCAACACCGAGACGATTCGCTGGTCGAGGTCGGTCACAGCCGGCTCCCCTTGGTCATCGGGACGCCGCAGCGCTCCCGGAGGTGGGCGAGCGCCCGCATCGCGTGGGTGCGGACGGTGACCGGGGAGCAGTCGAGGATCTGGGCGATCGTGGCGTCGTCCAGGTCCTCGTAGTAGCGCAGCACCAGTACGGCGCGCTGGCGGTCCGGGAGGGCGCGGATCAGCCCCCACATCTCGTCCCGGTCCGCCGCCTCGCCGCCGAGGTCGCCGCGTTCGGGCCGGTCGGCGAACGTGTCGACGGCCAGCTCATGGCTGGACCGCCGCCGCCACCAGGACGTGTTGGCGTTGACGAGCATCCGGCGCACGTACACGTCGGGCCGGTCGGCCCGGGCGATCTTGCGCCAGTGCACGTACGCGCGGGCCAGCACGTCCTGGGTCAGGTCCTCGGCGCGGTGCGCGTCGCCGGTCAGCAGCCGGGCCAGACGCAACAGCGCCGGGCCGCGGCTGCCGACGTACTCCTCGAAGGTCACACCTCGAAGACGCCGTCACCGGGCCCGGCTGTTGACGACGGTCAGCGCCGGGTGTGGTCGCGGAACCCGCGGCCGGACTTGCGGCCCAGGTAGCCGGCCGTCACCAGGTGCTCCAGCAGCGGCGCCGGGGCGAAGCCGGGCTCGCGCAGCTCCAGGTACAGCTCCCGCTGGATGGCCAGCGAGACGTCCAGGCCGACCACGTCGAGCAGCTCGAACGGGCCCATCGGGTAACCGCAGCCGAGCTTCATCGCGTAGTCGATGTCGTCGGCGGTCGAGTAGCTGGCCTCCAGCATCCGCACCGCGTCGTTCAGGTACGGGAAAAGCAGCGCGTTGACGATGAAGCCGGACCGGTCGCCGCAGACCACGCCGGTCTTGCCGAGCGTCGCGCAGACCGCGCGGGCGGTGGCCGACGTCTCGGCGGAGGTGCGGATGGTCCGCACGATCTCCACCAGCGGCATGATCGGCGCCGGGTTGAAGAAGTGCAGGCCGATCACGTCGGCCGGGCGCTGGGTCGCCATCGCCACGTCGATCACCGGCAGCGACGAGGTGGTGGTGGCGAGCACGACGCCCGGCTTGCAGATCTCGTCGAGGCTGGCGAACAGCGCCTTCTTGACGCTCAGCTCCTCGATCACGGCCTCGACCACCAGGTCGACGTCGGCCAGGTGGTCCAGCGTCGCGGACCAGGTGATCCGGCCCAGCGCGGCGTCCCGGTCGGTCTCGCTGAGCTTGCCCCGCACCACGCCCTTGTTGAGCGAGGTCTTCACCGTTTCGCAGACCTTCGCGGACTTCTCCGCGCCCCGGGTCACCGAGATGACCTCGTAGCCGGCCTTCGCGAAGACCTCGATGATGCCGGTGGCCATGGTGCCGGAGCCGACCACGCCGACCTTCGCGATGGCGCGGGCGCCGTCGGCGAGCGCGGCGTCACCGGCCGGCGGCGTGTACTCGTCGGGTACGACCTTCGGCGAGCCCGGCCGCTCGTAGGTGTAGAAGCCGCGACCGGACTTCCGGCCGAGCAGCCCGGCGGTGACCATCTGCTTGAGCAGCGGGGCCGGGGCGTGCCGGCGGTCCCGGCCACCGCGCCGGTACATCGTGTCGAGGATCTCGTACGCGGTGTCCAGACCGATCAGGTCCATCAGCGCCAGCGGGCCCATCGGCAGGCCGCAGCCGAGCTTCATGGCGGCGTCGATGTCCTCGCGGGTGGCGTAGCGGGCCTCGAACATGCCGACCGCGTGGTTCAGGTAGCCGAACAGCAGCGCGTTGGCGATGAAGCCGGCTCGGTCGCTGATCGTCACGTCGACCTTGCCGAGCCGCTCGCAGAGCGCCTCCACGTCGGCGACCACGTCGGCCGAGGTGACCACCGTGCGGACCACCTCGACCAGCTTCATCACCGGGGCCGGGTTGAAGAAGTGGATGCCGATGACCTGGTTGGGCCGGGAGGTGGCGACGGAGATCTCGGTGACGCTCAGCGAGGACGTGTTGGTGGCCAGGATCGCCTCGGGCTTGCAGACCCGGTCCAGCTCGGCGAAGATCCGCTGCTTGAGGTCCAGGTGCTCGGGCACCGCCTCGATCACCAGGTCCACGTCGTGCAGCGCGTCCAGCCCGACCCGGAAGTCGACGCGCGCCAGCAGCGCGTCCCGCTCGGCCTCGGCGAGCTTGCCCTTGGCGACGGCCCGGTCGGTGGAGCCGGTCAGCGTGACCCGCCCCCGCTCCAGGGCGGCCTCGGAGATCTCGACGGCTGTGACATCGAGGCCGTTGCGGGCGAACACTTCCACGATGCCGGCACCCATGGTGCCCAGACCCACCACGCCCACCCTGGTGAACTCCCGCGCCACGACCGGCCTCCCCTGGCTCGACTCCGCCGTCCGCGACATGAACGGCCGCTAAGGTTATGCGCCGGAGTCTGCCACGTGACGCTGTGTTGTCGAGACGCCGTGGGATATTTCACGCACCGCGCCTCAGTCGGTGGCGTTCTCCCCGGCCAGCGCCAGCAGTTCGGCGACGAACTCCGCCGGCCGCTCCAGGTGCGGACTGTGCCCGCACCCGGGCAGCACCACCTCACGGTACGTCCCGCCGGCCGCCGCGTACCGGTCCAGCACCGCGCGGGTCTGCCCCACCATCGGCTGCGGCGGGCACTCCTGCGGGCCCGGCCAGCCGGGCACCACGCCGAGCTGACCGAGGTACGCCAGGTCGAACAGCGAGGTGTCCGAGACGATCACGTCGGCGTCTCCGCGTACCCAGGTCACCGGCGGCTTGACCGGCACGGCGACCAGCTCGTCGGCGAGCCGGAAGTGGGCCGGGGCCAACGCGTTGAGGACGCCGCGCGGCCCGGCGGCGGTCCCCGGCCAATGCGCCGAGGCCACCGCGGTGCCCGGGTAGTTGTCGTCCCCGGTGGCGGTGGTCAGCATGCTGTCCAGCAGCAGGTCCTCGTGCTCGCCCAGCGAGGCCGGGTCGGCCACGTACGCGGAGCGCAGCACCGCCCGCGGGCTGGTCGGGCCGTCGGCGCTCCGGTCACCGGCGGCGAGCCGCGCCACGAAGTCCGGGTTCGCGCCTCCGGCGCCGGTCCCGGCGAAGTCGGGCGTGGTGGGGTTGCCGTCGAGGTCCCGGGTGCCGCCGAAGCCGTACGGGGACACCGGCGCCTCCAGCAGCAGCCCGGATACCCGCTCGGGGTGGCCGACGAGCAGCCGCATCGCCACGCCGCCGCCGAGCGAGTGCCCGGCCACCACCGGCCGGGCGCCGGGCGGGAACAGCCCCGGGACGTCCAGCAACGCGGCCACGTCGTCGGCGAAGTCGTCGAGCCCCCTGGTGGCGTCAACGGGTGCGGTGTCGGTCTCGCCGTAGCCGCGCAGGTCGGGGGCGACCACCCGGAGCGTGTCCGGCAGCCGGGCGAGCAGCGGTTCCCAGAAGGCGGAGGAGGAGACGTTGCCGTGCACCAGCAGGACCGGTACGCCGTCCGGCGGACCGGCCACGCGGACCGCCTGGGTGATGCCGTTGGCCTGGACCGTGAGCCGTGCGCTGCGCATCCGCGCATGCTGGCACGCCCGCCCGCCCCCGGTCCATGTCCCCCACCCCCACACCGCCCCACCCGACCATGGCGCGCACCCCCGCCCTGCCACCGCGTCGATCATGAAGTTGGCGGCGACAAATCGGACGCAGAACACCGCCAACTTCATGATCGACCGGGCCTGGGAGCGCCAACCCGCCCCAGCCCACCCTCCGCCGGTCGCGGCGCGGCGGTCGCGGCGCGGCGGTCGCGGCGCGGCGGTCGCGGCGCGGCGGGGCGCCGCGCGGCGCGGCGGTGATCAAGGAGTTTGCGTCACCACGGGAGCCGTTTCCGTACCCAAACTCCTTGATCACCGCGAATGGGTGGGGCGGGGAGGGTGGGGAGGTGGCGGGTGGTGGGTGGTGGGTGGTGGGTGCGCGGCCGGGGGCGGCGCGGGCGTGAGGGGTCAGCGGGGCCCGGGAATCGGCGGCACTCAGTGGCCCGCGGGTTCAGCGGATGCCCGAGGTCTAGCTCACGTCGGCCGGCTGCGCCTCGCGCGCCTCGATCGGCCGGCGGGGCGCCGGGACCGGCAGCGGCAGGGTGGGACGCTGGTCGCGGCGCAGCGCGCCGAAGCTCATCCCGACCGGGTCGGTGCGGGCCACGCCCGGGTCGTAGAGGCGCAAATCCGTGCGGCCGAGCCGGACCACGTCGCCGTCGGCGATCGCCACGCTGCCGGTGACCCGGGTGTCGTTGAGCCAGGTGCCGTTGGTCGAGCCGAGGTCGGTGAGCAGCACCCCCTCGGGGGTGGCCCGGACGGTGGCGTGCCGCCGGCTCAGGTGCGGATCGGCGAGCACGATGTCGGCGGTCGGCGCCCGGCCGATCACCTGCGCGTCCTGGCCGACCCGGAACGTGAGCCCCCGCATCGCCCCGCCGGACACCGTCAGCAACGGCATCAGCTCAGGATGCTCCTCCATGGACAGTCGACCTCCACCCCACATCGCCCCGCGGCGTCAGCCTGCCACCTCACCGTAGTGGCTTGCACCACCGCGCGGTCACCCCCGCGACCCCGGCCGGTCATCTCCCGTTCGCCGTTTCGGACGGCATCTCCGTCGATGCGAGGGCTGATCGTCCGCGCAGCGTACGGCGCGTGCGACGCCTACCGGCGAGTAATCCTCGGGTCTAGACTTCGGCCATGACCGCTGTGCATGTGCCGGGCGCCCCGCTCATCTCCGAAGGTCGGCTGGTGTCGACCAGCCCGGCCACCGGCGCCGAGGCAGGCAGTTTCCCGCTGGCCTCCGAGGCGGACGTGCGTGCCGCGGTCGACCGCGCCCGCGCGGCCGGCGACTGGTGGGCCGGGCTCGGCTTCGCCGGCCGGCGCTACCGTCTCCAGCGCTGGCGTGGCGTGCTCGCGCGGCGGATCGAGGAACTGGCCGACCTGATGCACACCGAGGGCGGCAAGCCGGTCGGTGACGCCGTCGTGGAGATCCTCACCGCGCTGGAGCACATCGACTGGGCGGCCCGCAACGCGCAGCGGGTGCTCGGGCCGCGCCGGGTCCGTTCCCGGCTGGTCCTCGCCGAGTTCACCGGCCACCTGGAATACCAGCCGTACGGCGTGGTGGGCGTGATCGGCCCGTGGAACTACCCGGTCTTCACCCCGATCGGCTCCGCCGCGTACGCGCTCGCGGCCGGCAACGCGGTGGTCTTCAAGCCGAGCGAGTACACCCCGGCGGTCGGTCAGTGGCTGGTCGACAGGTTCGCCGAGGTGGTGCCGGAGCAGCCGGTGTTCCAGGTGGTGCACGGGTTCGGCGCGGTCGGCGCGGCGCTGTGCCGCTCCGGCGTCGGCAAGGTCGCGTTCACCGGCTCGACCGCCACCGCGAAGCGGGTGATGGCAGCCTGCGCGGAGACGCTCACCCCGGTGCTGCTGGAGGCCGGCGGCAAGGACGCGATGATCGTGGACAGCGACGCCGACCTGGACGCCGCCGCCGACGCGTGCGTGTGGGGCGGAATGACCAACGCCGGCCAGACGTGCATCGGCATCGAGCGGGTCTACGCCGTCGACCAGGTCTACGACGCCTTCGTCGAGAAGGTGGTGGCGAAGGCCGGGCGGCTGACTGTCGGCCCCGACGGGACCGACCTCGGCCCGATCACCATGCCGTCGCAGATCGACATCATCCGCCGGCACATCGACGACGCGCTCAACCGGGGCGGCCGGGCGGTGCTGGGCGGCCCGGAGGCGGTCCAGCCGCCGTACGTGCACCCGACCGTGCTGGTCGACGTGCCGGAGGACTCGGCCGCCGTGCAGGAGGAGACGTTCGGCCCGACGCTCGTCGTCAATCGCGTCCGGGACGTGGACGAGGCGGTCGAGCGGGCCAACGCGCTGCCGTACGGGCTCGGGGGTTCGGTCTTCGGCCGGGCGCGGGCGGTGGCGGTGGCGCGGCGGCTGCGTTCCGGCATGGCCTCGGTCAACTCGGCGCTGACCTTCGCCGGCATGTCGACGCTGCCGTTCGGCGGCGTCGGCGAGTCCGGCATCGGCCGCATCCACGGCGAGGAGGGGCTGCGCGAGTTCGGCCGGCCCAAGTCGGTCACCCGCCGCCGGGCCCGGTCGCTGCTGCCGGCGATGACGTTCGAGCGCACCCCGGCCGACATCGCCCGCATCGTCAAGATCGCCAAGCTGATGTACGGCCGGGGCCGCTGAGGCGGCGCCTCAGAACAGCGTCAGCTCGTCGCGTTCGATGCCGCGCAGCTTGTCGTAGTCGACCACCACGCAGCGGATGCCGCGGTCGGTGGCGAGTACCCGGGCCTGCGGCTTGATCTCCTGCGCGGCGAACACGCCGGCCACCGGCGCGAGCAGCGGGTCCCGGTTCATCAGCTCCAGGTAGCGGGTGAGCTGCTCCACGCCGTCGATCTCGCCGCGCCGCTTCACCTCCACCGCCACCGCGCCGCCGACCGCGTCGCGGCAGAGCAGGTCGACCGGCCCGATCGCGGTCATGTACTCGCGGCGGACCAGCGTGAAGCCCTCCCCCAGCGTCTCCGGGTTCGCGGCGAGCAGCTCCTGCAGGTGCGCCTCGACGCCGTCCTTGCGCAGGCCCGGGTCCACGCCCAGCTCGTAGGACGTGTCCTGGAAGATCTCCTCCAGGGTGATGCGCAGCTCCTCGCCGGCCTTGTTGACCACCCGCCAGACGCCTGGCGCCTCCTCCAGCCGGCAGGGCGGGCTCATCCAGTTCAACGGCTTGTAGGCCCGGTCGTCCGCGTGGATCGACACCGAGCCGTCCGCCTTCACCATCAGCAACCGGGTCGCCGGGGGCAGGTGGGCCGAGAGCCGTCCGACATAGTCCACCGAGCACTTCGCAATCACCAACCGCACCCGCCGAGGGTAGCCGAGGCCCCGGCGGACGCCGACGAGCGCCACTGGCGTACCGGTGCCATATTGAGATCGTGCTCGAAGTCCTCACCGGTTCCGGTCTGGCCGCCTCGGCGGGCCTGAACGCCTACATCCCGCTGCTGCTGATGGGGCTGCTGTCCCGCTACACCGACCTGGTCGAGCTGCCCAGCGGCTGGCAGTGGCTCGGCAACGGCTGGGTGGTGCTGATCCTCGCCGTCCTGCTCGCGGTCGAGGTGGTGGCCGACAAGGTGCCTGTGGTCGACCACGTAAACGACGTGGTGCAGACGGTGGTCCGGCCGACCGCCGGCGGGCTCGCGTTCGGCGCGGGCGCCGGCTCGGAGACCGTCACCGTCAGCGACCCGGACACGTTCTTCTCCTCGCACCAGTGGGTGCCGGTCGTGGTCGGCGTGCTCATCGCGCTCGGCGTGCACCTGCTCAAGGCCGCCGCCCGGCCGGTCATCAACGCGACCACCGCCGGGGTGGGCGCGCCGGTGGCCAGCACCGCCGAGGACGCGACGAGCGTCGTCATGTCGGTGGTGGCGCTGCTGCTGCCGGTGCTGGTCCTGGTGTTCCTGCTCGGCCTGGTGTTCTTCGTACCGTGGCTGTTCCGCCGCCGCCGGGAGCGGCGACGGGAACGCGCCGCGGCCCGCGCGGCCGGCTTCCGCGTCTGACCCGCGCGGGCTCCCGAAACCTCTAAAATCGGGGCAAGAAACCCAAGGAGGTACGGGAGATGACCGCGTCGTTGGAGATGCCCCGGGTCCAGGAGTGCGCCGTCCGGTCCTGCGCCTACAACCACACGAACGACTGCCACGCGTTCGCCATCACGATCGGCAGCAGCGACCACGCCCACTGCCACACGTTCGTGGAGATGCCGGTGCGCGGCGGCCTCGACCAGTTGGTCGCCCAGGTCGGCGCGTGTTCGCGCGCCGACTGCCGGCACAACGCCGCCCTGGAGTGCCACGCCCCGGCCATCACCGTCGGTCCCGACATGGACATGGCCGACTGCATGACCTACCAGAGCCGCTGACCCACCCGTCCGGAGGCGCCGTCCGCATGGAGGCGCCGCTCTCGCGCGCGAGTGTTAAGAAGGGGCCCCTTCCCTACCGGAGGCGTTAATAAGGGGCCCTTCCTTTCACGACAGGGCGTTGGCCTCGCGGATCACCGTCACCAGCTCGTCGATGATGCCGGTGAGCGCGAAGTCCTTCGGCGTGAACACCCGGGCCACCCCGGCGGCCCGCAGCGCCTCGGCGTCGGCGGCCGGGATGATCCCGCCCACCACCACCGGCAGGTCGCCCCGACCGGCCGCGCGCAGCCCGTCCAGCACCGCCGGCACGGCGGCCAGATGCGAGCCGGACAGCACGGAGAGCCCAACCAGGTCGACGTCCTCCTCCACGGCGGCCGCCACGATCTGCCCGGCGGTCAGCCGGATGCCCTGGTAGACCACCTCGAACCCGGCGTCGCGGGCGCGTACCGCGATCTGCTCCGCGCCGTTGGAGTGCCCGTCCAGCCCCGGCTTGCCGACCAGCAGCCGCAGCCGGCCGCTGCCCAGCTCCCGCGCGGTGGCGGCGACCCGCTCCCGCACCCCGGCGAGGGTCGCGTCACCGGCCGTCCCGACCGCCCCGGCCAGGCCGGTCGGCGCGCGGTACTCGCCGTACACCTGGCGCAGCGCGCCCGCCCACTCGCCGGTGGTGACCCCGGCCCGTACACAGGTAAGCGTCGCCGGCATCAGGTTCGCCGTGGTGGCGGCGTCGGCGCGCAGCCGGTCCAGCGCCGCCTCGACAGCCGCCGCGTCCCGGTCGGCCCGCCACCGGCGTACGCCGTCGGTGGCCGCCTCCTCGACGGCCGGGTCCACCTGCTCGATCGCCTCGGCGCCCGCTGCGGTCAGCGGGGACGGCTCGGTCTCGGTGAACCGGTTGACGCCGACCACCACGTCCGAACCGGACTCCATCCGGCGACGGCGCTCGGCGAGCGAGGCCACCAGCGCGCTCTTGAGGTAGCCGGACTCGACGGCGGTGACCACGCCGCCCATCTCCAGCACCTTCTCCAGCTCGACGCGGGCGCCGGAGACGATGTCGTCGACCAGCGCGGTCATCACGTGCGAACCGGCGAACAGGTCCGGGTACTCCAGCAGGTCCGACTCGTACGCCAGCACCTGCTGCATGCGCAGCGACCACTGCTGGTCCCACGGGCGGGGCAGACCGAGCGCCTCGTTCCAGGCGGGCAGCTGCACGGCCCGGGCGCGGGCGTCGCGGGACAGCGTGACGCCCAGCATCTCCAGCACGATGCGCTGGATGTTGTTCTCCGGCTGCGCCTCGGTCAGGCCCAGCGAGTTGACCTGGACGCCGTAGCGGAACCGGCGCTGCTTCGGGTCCGCCACGCCGTAGCGGTCGCGGGTGATCTCGTCCCAGAGCGCGCCGAACGCGCGCATCTTGGCGATCTCCTCGACGAAGCGCACCCCGGCGTTGACGAAGAACGAGATCCGCTGGACCACGTCGCCCATCCGCTCGGGCGGCACCTGGCCGGAGTCGCGCACGGTGTCCAGCACGGCGACGGCGGTGGCCAGCGCGAAGCCGACCTCCTGCACCGGCGTGGCCCCGGCCTCCTGGAGGTGGTACGAGCAGATGTTCACCGGGTTCCACCGGGGCATCTCGCGCAGCGTGTACGCGATGACGTCGGCGGTCAGCCGCAGCGAGGCCGCCGGCGGGAAGATGTACGTCCCCCGGGACAGGTACTCCTTGATGATGTCGTTCTGCGTGGTGCCGGCGCAGCGGCTCAGCTCCGCGCCCTGCTCGGCGGCGACGGTGCCGTAGAGGCCGAGCAGCCACATGGCCGGGGCGTTGATGGTCATCGAGGTGTTCATCTCGGCGAGCGGGATGCCTTCGAACAGCGCCCGCATGTCGCCCAGGTGCGCCACCGGCACGCCGACCCGGCCCACCTCACCGGAGGCCAGCTCGTGGTCCGGGTCGTACCCGGTCTGGGTGGGCAGGTCGAAGGCGACCGACAGGCCGGTCTGCCCCTTCGCCAGGTTGCGGCGGAAGAGCGCGTTGGTGGCCGCGGCGGAGGAGTGCCCGGCGTACGTGCGCATCACCCACGGGCGGTCCCGCTCGGGCAGCCGTCCCGGCATCGCGTCGTCCATGGCCGGAGTTTAAGTTACCGTTTAGTAAAAGAGAGTGTGGAAAACCACACAACCCCAGGCCCGCGACGGTGGGCCGGCCGCACACACCGGCCCACCGTAAGGGTCATTCGCTGCGGGCGGTCTCCGGGCCGGTGATCCGTTCCAGCAGCGGCAGCGTGGCCGCGATGACCGCGAGGCAGCCCAGCACGCCGAGGGCCACCACAGCGGCGAACCCGATCCCCGGTACGCGCAGGTCGTACTGCATCTGGGCGCGCAGGAACAGGTGTGCGGCGACCAGTCCCATCCCGACCGCCACCACGGCGACGGTCAGCAGCGGCACCACGCTCTCCAGGGCCACCACCCGGCGCAGCAGCCGAACCGGGGCGCCGCTGAGCCGCAGCAGGCTGAACGGCCGCTTCCGTTCGCTGAGGCCGGCCGCCACGGCCACGGCCAGGCTGCACCCGGCGAGCACGAGACCGGCCACCACGACGATGTCGGCCAGCCGCTGCCAGCCCCGCATGGTGTCGGCGAAGTCGGCCTCGAAGTCGCCGGGCACGTTCGGCGCCACGTAGAACGTCGGGAACGCGGCTTCGAGGACCGTCCGGGCCCGCTCCACCGCGACCGGATCCTCCGCCTCGACCGCCACCGAACCCGCCGGGAGTCCCGCGAGGGCAGCCGGGTCCACCGGGGACGACGGCCAGATCCGGTCGGCCGAGGCGGACTCCCGCCAGGGGATCAGGTCCGGCGGCACCTCGGCGACGTTCGCCCCGGCGGCACACCGCCCGTAGGCGGGCGGGATGTCCGCGCAGGCGATCACCCCGGAGTCGCGGCCGTCACCGCGTACCGGGTTCTCCCGGACGAGCACCGGGTTGCGGACGCCGGGCACCGCCGCCAGGTCGGCCAGCAGCGTGCCCGGCACCGGCGGGTCGTCAGTGAGCACCATCGACAGCCGGCCGGCCTCCAGCGACCCCCGGGGCGCCGGACCGCGCTCGTACGTGATCGTCCCCATCACACCGACGGCCACCGTGGTGACGAACAGCGCGAGCATCACCCCGCTGACCGCCCGGAAACCGGCTGCCGGGTTGTCGGCGAGCCGGCGCGCGGCGATCAGCGCGGCCGGGCGGCCGGCCCGGGCGGCCAGCACCTTGGCGCCGACCATGGTCAGCCAGGGGCCACCGGTGATCAGCCCGACCATGACCAGCAGCAGCGCGGGCAGGAACAACGCGGTCTGACCGTCCGACGTGGGCGGCCGGTACACCAGGGCGAAGCCGAGCCCGGCCAGGCCGAGCGCGAGCGGGATCAGCCGGTACACCCGGGGCGGCCGGGGCGTGACGCGGCGGGTGACGCCGAGCGGGGAGATCCGTACCCGGCGCAGCGCGACCCAGGCCGCGGCCGCCGCGCCCGCCGGCACGCCGAGGGCCACCAGGAGGGCCTCCGGCGCACCGATGGCCATGTCCCCGGGGAAGAACGGCATGCCGGTGAACGGGATGCCGGCGAGCTGGCTGCGGAACGCGAAGAACACCGCGAAGCCGACCGACGCGCCGGCCGCCGCCGCGAGCGCGGCCTCGACGGCCGCGACCGCCGAGATCTGCCGGGGCGTGGCCCCGACCAGCCGCATCGCGGCGAACCGCTGCTCCCGGCGGGCGGCGCCGAGCCGGGTCGCCGTGCCGATGAAGACGAGTACGGGGAACAGCAGTCCGCCCGCCACCACGCCGAGGATGAGGTCGACCGCGGCCCCGGGCAGCGGAGCGCTGTTGCCGTCGAGCCGGGTGACCTTGCGGACCTGGTCCAGCCCGCCCACCTGCTCCGGGGTGCCGCCGACCAGGACGAGCAGGGTGTCCGGTGAGGTGAGCGCCGCCGGCCCGATCTCGCCGAGGTCCCGGCCCGGGTAGCGGTCGGCGAGCTGGTCGGCGGGGGTGGTGGCCAGCAGCTTCCGCAGCGCCGGGGAGGCGTAGAACTCGCCGGGCCCCGGCGCGCGGGGAACGCCGACCGGCGTGGGCGCGTCCGGACCGGTCGCGGCGACGTCGACGCGGACGATCTGGTCGCCCCGGAAGTAGTCAAACCGGGTCGACCACAGCAGCGGGTCGGCGGACCCGCCCGCCGTCTCCTGCGGGTACATCGACGCGTAGCGGGTGAGCTGGGCGTCGGTGGCGTTCACACCGGCAAGCGTGGTGAGCAGCAGCCCGGTGCCGACCGCGACGGCGGCGGCGATGGCGACCAGCCGGAGCAGCGCCTCCCGGCCACCGGCGACGGCGAGCCGGAGCGCCAGCCCGATCACGAGACGACCCCGGCGGGCGCGTTGACCCGGCCGTCGCGCACCATGACCTCGCGGTCGGCGTACGCCGCGATGCGCGCCTCGTGCGTCACCAGCACGACTGTGGTGCCCTTCTCACGGGCGGCGTCCACCAGCAGCGTCATCACCTCCTCGCCGGTGAGCGAGTCGAGCGCGCCGGTGGGCTCGTCGGCGAACAGCACCCGGGGCTCCACGACCAGGCCGCGTGCCAGCGCGACCCGCTGGGCCTGCCCGCCGGACAGTTCGCCCGAGCGGCGGTGCTCCATGCCGGCCAGGCCGAGCCGCTCGAACCAGCCCCGCGCGGCGCGCAGCGCCGGAGTGCGGCGGACACCGCGCAGCAGCAGCGGCAGCGCCACGTTCTCGGCCGCGGTGAGTTCCGGTACGAGCTGCCCGAACTGGAAGACGAAGCCGAAGCTGTCGCGGCGCAGCGTGCTCCGGTCGGCCTCGCCGAGCGTGTCGATCCGGGCGCCGTCGAACCGGACCTCGCCGGAGTCGGGGCGCAGGATGCCGGCCAGGCAGTGCAGCAGCGTCGACTTGCCGGAGCCGCTCGGTCCCATCACGGCGACCACCTCGCCGGCGGCCACGGCGAGGTTCGCGCCGCGCAGGGCGGGTGTCTCGCCGAACGCGTACGTGACGTCACGTGCCTCGATCATCGGGCTCATGGCCGTACCGCCTTTCTCAGGGCGTCCAGCCGGGCGCCCGTCGTCTCGATCCACCGCAGGTCCGCCTCGAGGTGGTAGAGGCCGTGGTCGGCCAGCATCACGTCGACGAGTTCGCCGCTGCGCTTGATCTCGGTGAGTTCGCGCATCCGGCGCAGGTGCGCGGCGCGCTGGGTGTCCAGGTACTCCTCGGCCGGGCGGTCGAGCATCAGCGCGAGCACGACCTTGGTGAACAGCAGGGTCTGCAGGTGCGGTTCCGGCTCGACCGGCTCGGTCAGCCAGTGCTCCACCTCGGTGGCGCCCAGGTCGGTGATCACGTAGCGCTTGCGGTCGGGCCCCGCGCCGGGAGCCACGTCGCCGACCACCACCTTGCCGTCGCGGGCCAGCCGGCTCAGCGTCGAGTAGACCTGCCCGTACGGCAGCGGCTTGCCGCGTCCGAAGAAGGTGTCGTAGTCGCGCTTGAGGTCGTAGCCGTGGCTCGGTTCGCGTTCGAGCAGCCCGAGCAGGGTCAGGGGAACCGTCATGAGCAGAGACTACACCGGGTGTATACCTCGCGTATATAGCTGACCCGGCAGCGGAACGGGCCACCGCACGACGCACACTTGACGGCATGGAGAACGAGCTCGCGAT
This sequence comes from Micromonospora sp. CMU55-4, assembly GCF_011602315.1. Lineage (NCBI taxonomy): Bacteria > Bacillati > Actinomycetota > Actinomycetes > Micromonosporales > Micromonosporaceae > Micromonospora > Micromonospora sp. CMU55-4. The sequence continues at coordinate 6,573 of NZ_JAAOLH010000011.1, read as the reverse complement.
TTCCGTGCGAGGGCTGCGCAAGGCGTACGGCGACAACGTCGCCGTGGCCGGGGTGGACCTGGACGTCCACCGGGGCGAGGTGTTCGCCCTGCTCGGCCCGAACGGCGCCGGCAAGACCACAACGGTCGAGATCCTGGAGGGCTACCGCCAGCGCGACGCCGGTGAGGTGCGCGTCCTCGGCGCCGACCCCGCCCACCCCGACGCCGCCTGGCGCTCCCGGGTCGGCATCGTGCTCCAGGGCACCGGCGAGTTCGACGAGCTCAGCGTCATCGAGGTGGTCCGGCACTTCTCCGGCTTCTACCCGGGCGCCGACGACCCGGACAAGGTGGTCGAGCGGGTCGGGCTGGGCGCCAAGGCCAAGGCGCGTACGCACACGCTCTCCGGCGGGCAGAAGCGCCGCCTGGACGTGGCGCTGGGCATCATCGGCCGCCCCGAGCTGCTCTTCCTCGACGAGCCGACCACCGGATTCGACCCGGAGGCCCGGCGCGAGTTCTGGGAGCTGATCCGGGACCTGTCCGCCGCCGGCACCACGATCGTGCTCACCACCCACTACCTGGACGAGGCCGAGGCGCTCGCCGACCGGGTCGGCGTGATCGCCGCCGGGCGGGTGATCGAGGTCGCGCCGCCCAACCGGCTGGGCAACCGGCAGGAGTCGCTGGCGACCGTCTCCTGGCGTACCCCCGACGGGACATTGGCCTCGGCGGAGACCGCGACGCCGACGGCGCTGGTGTACGACCTGGCCGCGCGCTTCGGCGGCGAGGTGCCCGGCCTCACCGTGACCCGGCCGACCCTGGAAGACGTCTACCTGCGGATGATCGGACACTCATGACCACCACGACGAACCCCGCGGCCCCGGTCACCGCCGCCGTGGCCCGGCGGCCCGGCGCGGGCGCGCTGGCGCTGCGCCAGGGGCGGCTGGAGATCACCCAGTTCCTGCGCAGCCGGGAGTCCGTCGTGTTCACGATGGGCTTCCCGATCATCATGATTCTGATCTTCGCGGCGATCTTCAGCGACGAGATCGCGCCCGGGGTCAGCTACACCCAGTACTTCATCACCGGCATGATCGCGACCGGCCTGATGACAGTCAGCTTCCAGAACCTCGGCATCTGGATCCCGATCGAGCGGGACCGGGGCGTGCTCAAGCGCTACCGCGGTACGCCGATGCCGAAGTGGGTCTGGTTCGCCGGCAAGGTGATCATGGTGGTGGTCATCGGCATCGCCGAGACCGTGCTGCTGCTCGCCGTCTCGGTGGCGATGTTCGACCTGGACCTGCCGCAGACCACCGCCAAGTGGCTGACGTTCGCCTGGGTCTCCGTCCTCGGCGTCACCGCCTGCACGCTCTGCGGCATCGCCATCTCGTCGCTGGCCCGTACCGCCCGCAGCGGCTCGGCGGTGGTCACCCCGGTCGCGCTGGTGCTCCAGTTCATCTCCGGCGTGTTCTTCGTCTTCACCAGCCTGCCCACCTGGATGCAGCAGGTCGCGGCGATCTTCCCGCTCAAGTGGATGTGCCAGGGGCTGCGCTCGGTGTTCCTGCCGGACAGCTTCGGCGCGCGGGAGCCGGGCGGCTCGTTCGAGCTGGGCACCGTCGCGCTGGTGCTGGGCGCCTGGTGCGTCATCGGCCTGGTGCTCTGCCTGACCACGTTCCGCTGGACCACCAAACGCGACGGCTGAGGTGTAAGGAAGGGCCCCCTTTTAACGCCTCCGGTAGAGAAAGGGCCCCTTCTTAACACGCGCCCGGCGGTGGCACACTCGCCGGCATGGCACCCACGCTGACCCGGCGTACCCTGCTCGGCGCCGCCGCCGGCGTGGCCGGCGCCGCGGTGGTCGGCGGTCTGGCCGCCCGGCAACTGGCCGGCCCCCGCCCGGGACCGGCCCCGGCCCTGCCGGACGCCCCGGCCGGCGACGAACGTCTGATCCGCATCGCCTCCGGCGCGCGCGGCCGCGAGGTCGACTTCTGGACGGCGGTGCCCGACGGGTACGGCGACGGCCGCGGCCTGCCCGTATGCCTGGTGCTGCACGGCGCGTCGGCCACCCCGCGCGACTACGGCCGGTTCGGCCTGGCCCGCTTCCTCACCGACGCGGTACGCCGGGGCGCCCCGCCGTTCGCGCTCGCGGGCGCCACCGGCGGGCGGCTGTCCTGGCGCGCCTCCGGTGACGACGACCCGCAGCGGATGGTGCGCGAGGAGGTGCCCACCTGGTGCGCCCGGCGCGGGTTCGACAGCAGCCGGCTGGCCGTGTGGGGCTGGTCGATGGGCGGCTTCGGCGCGTTGCTGCTCGCCGAGACGTACCCGAAATGGCTGCGGATGGCGGCGGCCTTCTCCCCCGCGGTGAGCCCCGGCGACGCGGTCTTCACCGGTGTGGACAAACTGCGCGGCACGCCGGTCGGGCTCTGGTGCGGGCGGCAGGACAACTTCCTCAAGGATGTCCGTGCGCTGGCCCGGGCGCTGCCGGAGGAGCCGGTACGCGCCGCCTGGGCCGACGGGCGGCACAACTTCGGCTACTGGGGCACTGTCATCCCGGACGCGTTCGCGCTGGTCGGCGCCGCGCTCAGCCCGCCCCGGACGTGAACCGCCCCCGGCCGCTCGGGCCGGGGGCGGGACGGGCCGGTCAGTACGAGTAGAAGCCCTGGCCGGTCTTGCGGCCCAGGTCGCCGGCGGTGGCCATGCGCTGGAGCAGCTCCGGCGGGAAGAACTTCTCGTCCGCGGTGTCGGTGTAGATGTTGCGGGTGGCGTTGAGCAGCACGTCCACGCCGGTCAGGTCGACGGTGGCGAGCGGGCCCATGGCGTGGCCGAAGCCCAGCTTGCAGGCGGTGTCCAGGTCCTCGGCGGAGATCACGCCGGCCTCGACGAGCTTGACCGCCTCCATCGCCAGCGCGCAGATCAGCCGGGTGGTGACGAAACCGGCGATGTCCCGGTTGACCACCACCACCGTCTTGCCGATCCCCTCGGCGAACGACTTGACGGTGTCCATGGTCGCGTCGCTGGTCTTGTAGCCGCGTACCAGCTCGCAGAGCTTCATCATCGGCACCGGCGAGAAGAAGTGCGTGCCGACGACCGACTCCGGGCGCTCGGTGGCGGTGGCGATCTGGGTCACCGGGATGGCCGACGTGTTCGTGGCGAGCACCGCGTCCGCCTTGCAGATCTTGTCGAGCGCGCGGAACACCTCGTGCTTGATCTCGATCTTCTCGAAGACCGCCTCGACCACGATGTCCGCGTCGGCGGCGGCCTCCAGGTCGGTGGTCGGCGTGATCCGGGCCAGCGTCGCCTCGACGTCGGACGCCTCGATCTTGCCCTTCTCGGCGAACTTCGTCAGCGACTTCCGGATGCCGTCCACACCGCGCTTCGTGGCCGCGTCGTCGATGTCGCGCAGCGTCACCTGCCAGCCCGCCTGCGCCGCCACCTGGGCGATGCCCGAGCCCATCAGCCCGGCACCGACGACCGCGAGTCGACCCGCCATCTGCTTCTCCCTCGCCGTGTTCTGCAACGTCTGCCAGAACCCTACTTAACGACGGATAAGCACCGGCTGTCAGATGGCCAGGTCCGGTTCCTCCGGCGCGGTCCCGCGCTCCACCTCGACGCCGAGCGCCCGCAGATCCGCCACGAAGTCCGGGTAGCCCCGGTCGACGTGGTGCACGTGCGACACCTCGGTCAACCCGTCGGCGCAGAGCCCGGCGATGATCAGGCCGGCGCCGGCCCGGATGTCCGTCGCGCGTACCGGGGCGCCGGACAGCCGCTCCCGGCCGCACACCAGCGCGTGGTGGCCATCGGTACGGATCTCCGCGCCCAGCCGCATCATCTCGTTGGCGAACATGAACCGGCCGTCGAAGATGTTCTCGGTGATCAGCGAGCCGCCCTCGCTGACCGCCGCCAGCCCGATCGCCATCGGCAGCAGGTCGGTGGCGAAACCCGGGTACGGCAGCGTCACCACGTCCACCGCCTTCGGGCGGTCGTCCATCCGTACCCGGAAGGCGTCACCCCGGGTCTCGACCAGGCCGCCGGCCGCGACCAGCTTGTCCAGCGCGACCTCCAGGTACGCCGGGTCCAGGCCGGTCACCGTCACGTCGCCGCGGGTCATCGCGGCGGCGAACGCCCAGGTGCCGGCCACGATCCGGTCCCCCACCGTGGCGTGCCGGACCGGCTGCAACCCGGGTACGCCGACGATGTGCAGCGTCGACGTGCCGGCCCCCTCGATCCGGGCGCCCATCCGGTTCAGCATGGTGCAGATGTCGACGATCTCCGGCTCCCGGGCCGCGTTGTCGATAGTCGTGGCGCCACGGGCCAGCACCGCCGCCATCACCAGGTTCTCGGTCGCGCCCACGCTCGGGAAGTCCAGCACGATGTCCGCGCCGTGCAGCCCGTCCGGGGCCTCGGCGATGACGAAGCCGTGCTCACCGGAGATCTCCGCGCCCATCCGGGCCAGCCCGGCGATGTGCATGTCCAGGCCGCGTGAGCCGATCGCGTCGCCGCCCGGGTGCGCCACCCGCACGTACCCCCGGCGGGCCAGCAGCGGACCGAGCACGCAGATCGACGCGCGCAGCCGCCGCACCAGGTCGTAGTCGGCCTCCGCGCCCGGCCGTTCCGGCACGTCGATGAGCACCGAGCGGGACCGCTCCACACCGCCGTGGGCCACCATCGGGTCGACCGGGTCGTCCGGCCCGAAACGTACGCCGCAGCCGAGCCGCCGCAGCACCTCGCCCATGATCGCGATGTCGGTGATCCGGGGCACATTGGTGATCAGGCTGCGGCCGGGCGCGAGCAGCGCCGCCGCCATCAGCTTCAGCGCGGAGTTCTTCGCACCCACCACGTGCACGGTGCCGTCGAGCCGGGCGTCACCGCGTACCCGGATGACGTCGACGTCGCTGACCGCCGGATCGCTCGCGTCCCCCGGCCCAACCGGACTCGGCCGGGCCGGGATGGTCAGGTCCGGTATCCGTAGGCTGTGCGTCATGGCCGTCCACCTCACGCGCATCTACACCAAGGCCGGCGACGCCGGCATGACCAGGCTGAGCAACAACGAGCAGGTGCCGAAGACCGATCCGCGCATCGCCGCGTACGCGGACGTGGACGAGTGCAACGCCTCGATCGGCGTGGCGCTCGCCCTGGGGCAGCTCTCGGACGAGCTGCGGGCCGTGCTGGAGTCCGTGCAGAACGACATGTTCGACGTCGGCGCGGACCTGGCGACGCCGGTCGAGCCGGACCCGAAGTACCCGCCGCTGCGGGTGACCGAGGAGTACGTCGAGCGCCTCGAGGGCTGGTGCGACGAGTACAACGCGCGCCTGAGCAAGCTCGACTCCTTCATCCTCCCCGGCGGCACCGCTGGTGCGGCACTGCTGCACGTGGCACGGACGACCGCCCGGCGCGCCGAGCGTGCGGCATGGGCGCTGGTCGCACACGACCCCGATCGGACCAGTCCCCTCCCGGCAAAGTATCTCAACCGGCTCTCCGATTTGCTCTTTATCCTGTCAAGAACGGCAAATCCGAACGGCGACGTGCTATGGGTTCCGGGCGGGAAACGCTGACCATCGGCGGCCTCCATCACGTGGAGGTGTGGGTACCCGACCTGGCGGCGGCCAGTCGTTCGTGGGGCTGGCTTCTCGGCGAGCTGGGCTGGACGCTCTACCAGGACTGGCCCGCCGGCCGCTCCTGGCGGCTCGGCGCGACGTACATCGTGCTGGAGCAGTCACCGGCGCTCACCGGCCGCACCCACGACAGGCGCGCGCCCGGCCTGAACCACCTGGCCTTCCACGCCGGCCCGCCGGCCGCCGTCGAACGCCTGGTCACTGCCGCCGGAGAGTACGGCTGGACGCTGCTGTTCCCGGACCGGCACCCGCACGCGGGCGGCCCGGACAGCTACGCCGCCTACCTCACCGACGGGCAGGGGTACGAGGTCGAGCTGGTAGCGGAGACGTGAAAAGGCCGGCACCCCGTTGGTTCGGGGTGCCGGCCTTTCGCTGTGTCTTACCTCGTCTTAGCTGTTCCAGTGCTTGGCGACGAGGTCGGCGGCCTGCTGTTCCCACTGGGCGTAGTGGTCCGGGTAGGCGGAGACCTGGACGGTCTGGGCGGCCTTGGTCAGGGGCATGTCCTGCCAGCCGTCGACCTGCTTGAGGCCCTTCAGGAACGCGGTGGTGGAGTATTCGGGGTCGGTGATCTGCTCGACCGTGCCCCAACCGGAGGAGGGGCGCTGCTGGAACAGGCCCTGCGAGTCGTGGTCGTTGCGGTCACCGAGGTGGCCGAGGTTCTCCAGCTTCGACTCCTGCAACGCGGTCGCGATCGACACGACCGCGGCGCGCTCGTCCATGCCGGCCTTCTTCGTCGCGGCAATGATCGCCTTCACGTTCTTGGTCTGCTCGTCATTGAGGTCGATGCGGGACTGGGCGCCCTGCACGCCGTGCGGGATCAGCTTGTCACCCTGCACGGTGGCGGTGACCGGCTTTGCCGCGTGGGTGGTGTCGGCCGCGTGGGCGGCGACCGGGCCGGCGAACACGCCACCGGTGAAAGCCAGACCAGCAATACCCAGGATGCTCTTACGCAGAATCGTGTTCATGATGGGGGCTCCATTCGGGGGTCGACACAC
>NZ_JAAOLH010000010.1:0-247059 GCF_011602315.1 Micromonospora sp. CMU55-4 | reverse complement strand
GGCCGCCGGCAGGGAGGCGGGCCCCCCGGGGGGGGGGGCCCCCGGGGCCCGCCCCCCCGGGGAACCCCGGCCCCCCGCCCCCGCCCGCCCCCCCCCCCCCCCGCCCCGGCCGGCGGGTACACGCCGACGTTCCCCGGCTACCCCGCCGCGCCCGCCGGGCCGCCGCCTGCCGCCGCGCCCGTCGCCAACCCCGCGACCCGGGCCACCGGTGAGACCGCCGACGATCCCCGGCAGCCGCCGGCCGCCCCTGCCCGGCCGATCTCCGGAGTCCCGGCGCAGCCGGCCTCCGGCCTCCCGGCACAGCCGATCTCGGGCGTGCCGGCCCGGCCGACGTCCGGCGTCCCGGCCGGGCCGATCTCCGGTGTGCCGGCGCGGCCGATCTCCGGCGTCCCCGCCACGAGCGGCGCGGCCCACACCGACCGCACCTCCGCGCCCCAGCCGGCGAGCGCGCCCCCCTACGCCGCCCGCCGGTCCGCGCCGGAACCCGTGCCGGCCGCCGACGCGGCCACCGAGCCCCGACCGGAGGAACCGGCCCCAGTGGTGCTGCCGCAGCGCGTCCCCGCCGAGCCGGACGTGCCAGTCGTGCCGGAGCCGCCCGCAGTGGAACCGTCCGCCGAGACCCCCGAACTCGCCCGCATCGCCACCCACCTGCGCCGGGACGACGAACCCGCGCCGCTGCGTGAGCGCCCGGAGGGCTTCGACGTCAACGCGATCCTGGACGCGGTCCGCGAGGTGGCCGGCGTACGGGACGCGGCGCTGCGCCGTACCCCGGCCGGCGCGCACAGCCTCCGGCTCGACCTGGCCGACGGCGCGGACCCGGCAGAGGTCAGCCGCCTGGTGGCCCGGCTGCTCCAGGAGCGGATGGGCCTGGCGGCGGCGCCGCAGAACCTGCCCGGCGCGCCGGTCGTGCCGCCGCCGGCCCCACTGCGCCGCCGATCGGCCCGGCTGGACCGGGCCGGTGAGGCACGGGTGGGCGAGGGCCGTTCACCCGGGCCGATCCACGCCCGCGCCCTGCCGGACGAGACGCGGACGGCGGTGCCCGCGCCCCGCAACGGTGACGAGCCCGGACCGGCCGGGGACGAGACGCCGACGCGTACCGGTGTGGTGCGCCCGGCCGCGAACCGCTCCGGTGAAGGGCGGTTCGGCGGCACGGACCGCGCGGCGCGTCCGGCCGACGCCCCGGCCGAGGGCGACGAGCCGCCGCGCCGCCGCCGGCAGGCCACCCACCGGGGCCGGGCCGCTGTCGACGAGACGTCGCTGGCCGCCGCGCCGACCGGCATGTCCACCGGCAGCCCGGTGACGCTCGGCACCTCGTACTCCGGTGGGCAGATGACCACGACGGAGACCGCGCCGTCGCGACCGCTCGACACCGGCGGCGCGCCCGGGCCCCGGGTGGTGATCGAGCACGTCCTGGTGAGCACGTTCGGCCTGGACGCCACCACTGAGGTCCGCCTGATCGCGGGCGACCGGACCGCCGAGGGCCACGCGACCGGACCGGCCGTCGACGGGTACGTGCTGCGGCTGTGCGCGGTGGCGGCGGCCGCGGCGGTGGACGAGTTGCTCGGCCGGGGCGTCCCGGCCGGTGAGCACGGCCGGTGCTTCGTGGAGCACGCCGCCGTGGTGCCGTTCGGCAACTGCGAGGTGGCGACCGTTGTCGTGCTGCTGGTCTGCGACGGCTGGGTGGAGCAACTGGCCGGGTCGGCCCTGGTCGCCGGGGATCCCCGGCAGGCGGTCGTGCGGGCCACGCTGGCGGCGGTGAACCGGCGGCTGGAGGCGCTGCTCGCCTGAACGGTGTGCGGTACGGCGCGCGCGGGGAAGACTGGAGACATGAAACGCGCCGCACTCTGGCCGGAGCACAGCCTCCCCGCGCACGAGGTCCCGCCGCCCTGGCCCGGCCGGCACGTCCGGCTCGACGGCACGCTCGTGCACGTCCGGGAGACCCCGGCGACCGGGCCCGGCGCGGAACCGGCGCTGTACGTGCACGGCCTCGGCGGGTCCGCGCAGAACTGGACCGACCTGGCCGGCCTGCTCGCCGGCCGGCTCGACGGCCAGGCGATCGACCTGCCCGGCTTCGGGCGCAGCGAGCCCGGACCGCGCTACACCATCCCGGCCTTCGCCGACCGGGTGATCCGCTGGATCGAGCACACCGACCGGGGGCCGGTGCACCTGTTCGGCAACTCGCTCGGCGGCGCGATCTCGGTCCGGGTGGCGGCGCTGCGGCCGGACCTGGTCCGCACGCTCACCCTGATCTCGCCGGCCCTGCCGTTCCTGGACTTCCGGCGTTCGTTGCAGGGGCGGATGCTTCCGCTGCTGGCGATCCCCCGTGGTGAGCGGCTGGCCGCCTGGCGGCTGGCCCAGTTCACGCCCGAGGTGGCGGCGCAGCAGGTGATGGAGGCGTGCGTCGCGGATCTGACCCGGATCAGCGAGCAGCGCCGGCAGGAGGCGATCGACGAGATCCGGGTCCGGTACGAGGCCGCGCACCACGCCGCCGCGTACGTGCGTACCTTCCGGGGACTGGTCGGCAGTTTCCTGCGTTCGTACCTGCCGGGGGAGGGCGCGCTGTGGCGGCAGGCGGCGGCGGTGCGGGCGCCCACGCTGGTGGTGGGCGGAAGGCAGGACCGCCTGGTCGACGTCCGGGTGGCGCCGCAGGCGGCCCGCGTGATCCCGGACAGCCGGCTGCTGATGCTCGACGGCGTCGGGCACGTGGCGCAGTTGGAGGTCCCGCGGACGGTGGCGCGGGCGGTGCTGGGGCTGCTCGGCGAGCCGTCGTCGCCGGACGCCGGTGCGGGGGAGAGCGGAACGGGGCGCGACATGGCAGGCTGAGCCGGATGCCCAGCTCACGCCCTCCCCGCACCGCCCGGTCCCGGGCCTCCGCTCGTCCCTGGCGCTCCGCCCTCGTGGTGTGCGCCTTCCTCGCCGTCGCCGCGGTCGGCGTCGGCGCGGCGCTGCAACTTCCGTCGGCGGGGGCGGGGACGCGGGTCACCGACGGGTTCGTGGCCCAGCCGCCGGCGCCGACGCGGACGCCGCCGAGCGTGTCCCCGTCGCCGGTGGTGACGCCCAGTTCCTCGCCGCCGCCGGTGCTGACGCTGTCCGACCCGGGGCCGGCGAAGGGGCGGGGCAGCTTCGGCTACGACGACCGGCCCGGCGGCCTGCTGGGCCGCTCCGGGCCGCTGCAGCGGTTCCGGGTGGCGGTCGAGAACGGCTCGGGCGAGCAGGTCCGCGATTTCGGCGAGGCGGTGCAGCGGGCGCTGGCCGGCCCGGGGAGCTGGGTGGACGGGGGCCGGCTGCGGTTGCAGCGGGTCGGGCCGGGCAGCGGGTACGACTTCACGATCTACCTGGCCACCCGGGAGACGGCGCGGCGGTTGTGTGGCGCGGGCGGGATCGACATCCGCGTGGGCGGGGTGCCGTACACGTCCTGCCGGGTTCCGGGCAAGGTGGTGATCAACCTGGACCGGTGGCGGACCTCCGCGCCGCACCTGGTCGCCGCCGGGATGACGCTCGACGACTACCGGCTCTACGTGATCAATCATGAGGTGGGCCACCAGCTCGGGCACCGGCACGAGGGGTGTCCGCGGGCGGGGCGGGCCGCGCCGGTGATGCAGCAGCAGACGCTCTTCCTCAACGGCTGCCGCCCGAACCCGTGGCCCTACGTGGGCGGGAAGCGGTACGCCGGGCCGAGCCTGTGACCGCCGGTTCGTGAAGAACATTCGCGGCATAGGCGGCAAAAGCAGCTAAATGCCCGAATTGCATGGCACGCTGATGTCATGACCTCGTCGTCCCCTTACGACATGCACGCCGAGCCGCGCCGCCGACCGCCGCCCCGTCACCCGGCCGAGCGTCCCACGGTGCGCCGCATGCGCCGTCGTCGCCGCCGCTCGGTGCTGCTGCTGGCGATGCTGCTGGCCGCCGGCAGCGGAGCGGTCGGCGTCACCCGGCTGAACGCCCCCGGGCCCGGCGGGACGTCGCTCGCGGCCGAGCCGTCGCTCGCCCGCGGGGCCGCCGAGGCCGACGTCCCGGCCGCGCCGCCGACCGGCTACCCCACCGCCGGCCCCGGCACGTTCGCCGTGGCCCAGGGCCGATCCCCGGTACGCGGACACGCCGGGCCGCTGCGCCGCTACCGGGTCGAGGTCGAGCACGGTACGGGGCAGGACGCCGACGGTTTCGCCGCCACCGTGGACGCGGTGCTCGGCGACCCGCGCAGCTGGATCGCGTCGGGGGAACTGCGGGTGCAGCGGGTGCCCGAGGCGGCCGCCGCCGACTTCACCGTCTACCTCGCCACCCCCGTCACCTCCGAGCGGATGTGCGCCGAGGGCGGACTGCGCACCGACCGGTACACCTCCTGCCGGCTGCCCGGCCGGGTCGTGCTCAACCTGGCCCGCTGGATGACGGCGGTGCCCGACTACGGCGCCCCGCTGGACGTCTACCGGACCTACGTGATCAACCACGAGGTCGGGCACGAGTTCGGCGAGCTGCACCAGGCGTGCCCGGCGCCCGGCGCGCCCGCCCCGGTGATGCAGCAGCAGACGTACGGGCTGGACGGCTGCCTGCCGAACGCCTGGCCGTACGTCGACGGGGCTCGATACTCCGGCGAGCCCACCGACGGGGTCTGAGTTATTCCCGGTCCCGCAGTTCGGGCCGAGTGTCCCTCATCATGGCCGATCCCCGCCCGGGCGAGCGACAATGGCGCGGTCACACCGCCGATCCCGGGGAGTCCACCGTGTCGTTGCCCCCGCTCGTCGAACCCGCCGCCGAGCTGACCGTAGACGAGATCCGCCGATACTCGCGCCACCTGATCATCCCGGACGTCGGGGTCGAGGGGCAGAAGCGGCTGAAGAACGCCCGGGTGCTCTGTGTCGGCGCCGGCGGCCTCGGCTCGCCGGCCCTGCTCTACCTGGCCGCGGCCGGTGTCGGCACGCTCGGCATCATCGACTTCGACACCGTCGACGAGTCGAACCTGCAGCGCCAGGTCATCCACGGCGTCTCCGACGTGGGCCGCTCCAAGGCCGAGTCCGCCGCCGCGTCGATCCGCGAGATCAACCCGCTGGTCAACGTGGAGATCCACAACACCGCGCTGGACCGGGAGAACGTCCGGGACATCTTCTCCCGGTACGACCTGATCGTGGACGGCACCGACAACTTCGCCACCCGGTACATGGTCAACGACGCCGCGGTGCTGCTCGGTAAGCCGTACGTCTGGGGTTCGATCTACCGCTTCGACGGCCAGGCGTCGGTGTTCTGGGCCGAGCACGGCCCCTGCTACCGCTGCCTCTACCCGGAGCCCCCGCCGCCCGGCATGGTCCCCTCCTGCGCCGAGGGCGGCGTGCTCGGCGTGCTCTGCGCGTCCATCGGGTCGATCCAGGTCAACGAGGCGATCAAGCTGCTCGCCGGCATCGGTGAGCCGCTCGTCGGCCGGCTGATGGTCTACGACGCCCTGGAGATGAGCTACCGCAAGATCAAGGTCCGCAAGGACCCGAACTGCGTGCTCTGCGGCGAGAACGCGACCCTCACCGACCTCATGGAGGACTACGAGGACTTCTGCGGCGCCGTCTCCGACGAGGCGCAGGAGGCGGTGGTCGACTCGACCATCACCGCGCTGGAGCTGAAGGACTGGCAGGACTCCGGCAAGGACATCTTCCTGGTCGACGTGCGTGAGCCCGCCGAGTACGAGATCGTCCGCATCCCCGGCTCGACGCTCATCCCCAAGGGCGAGATCCTCTCCGGCGAGGCGCTGGCGAAGTTCCCGCAGGACCGGCAGATCGTGCTGCACTGCAAGTCCGGCGTCCGCTCGGCCGAGGCGCTCGCCGCGCTGAAGGCGGCCGGCTTCAACGACGCCGTGCACGTCCAGGGCGGTGTCCTCTCCTGGGTCAAGCAGATCGACCCGTCCCTGCCGTCGTACTGAGTCGCGTCGATGGGCCCGCCCGGTTCCCCGGGCGGGCCCATCGTGCTTTCCGTGCCCCGTGGCGTGGGCAAACGCCTGGTCGCCCGACCCACAGGTGGATGCCTTCGGCGACCGGTGGGCGGTACCGGCCCTGACCGAGCTACCGAGGCGTAACCCCGGCCGCGCCAGTACCGTCAGGGCCGTGGTGGACTTGGACGCGGCGATCGGATTCGTCGTCGCTCACGGAGACGCGGTGGACCGCGCCCGTCTCTCCCGGCTGCGTACCGGCGCTCCGGTGCCGCCCGACCTGCTCGACGCCGCCGAGTCCGGCCCGGCGCCGGGCGGCGGCTGGCCCGCCGTACTCGACGGCGACGTCGCCTCGATCGACGCGACCTGCTTCCGCCTCGCCGAGCTGGACGATCTCGGCGCGCTCGGCCGGCCGGCGGCCCGGCACGCGCTGGACTGGCTGGCCTCCCGGCAACTGCCAGACGGCGGCTGGGACGAAGACCCGTCGCTGGCCGGGCTCGCCCCCGAATGGGCCACCCCCGGCGATCCGGAGGCCCGGCTCTACCAGACCGCCAACGCCGGATTCTGGCTCACGGTGGCCGGGCTGGACGCCCGGGCCGCCGGGCCGCTGGACCACCGGGTCGGCGGCGCGTACGCCGGTGTGGTGCAGGCGGCGGCCCAGGCGCTCGCCGCCCAGCTCGCCCCGGACGGAAGCTGGCCGTCCTTCCTGCCCGCCGGCTGGCTCGCCGCGGCGGTGCTGCACCGCCAGCAGATGTACTACGAGTCGGCGCGCATCCAGGCGGTGCTGGCCGACCGGATCCCCCGGATGTCCCCGGCCGACGTGGCCTGGCTCGCCGCCACGCTGCGCCGGGTCGACGTCGGCGAGGAGCAGTGGCTGCTGGTGTCCGCGCGCAGGCGGCTCGCCGAGACCCAGCGCAGCGACGGCGGCTGGGACAGCGACGACGGCCACCAGTTCGACGTGCACACCACGCTGCGGGCGATCCGGGCGTGCCGTCCGAACACGCCCGAGGCCCCGGTGTCCGGCGCGCCGTTCGTGGCGCCGCGCCCCGCCGAGCTGCCCCCGCCGCCCGCGGTGCCGGCCCCGCGCCCGCGCCGGCTCCCCGCTTCGACGTCTCCGCCCGCGCCCGACTCTGGGCCGCCCGCCTCCACGTCCGCGTCGCCTGCGCCCGTGTCTCCGCAGCCCGCCCCGGCTCGCCCGTTGACCGGCCCGGCTCGCCCGTTGACCGGCCCGGCTCGCCCGTTGACCGGCCCGGCCGGGGCATCGGTCGCATCGGCGGGTCCCGCTTCCGACCCTTCGGCGGGCTTCGGCTCCGACCTGTCGTCCAGTTTCGGCACCGACCCGTCGGCCGGGATCGCGCCCGCGCTGTCGGACGGCGCGCCGGAGCTGTTTCCGGCCCGGGGTCTCGGGCCGGATACCTGGTTCCGTCCGGACACCGGGCCGGATGCGATGCCCGGATCGGGAGCAGGGCCTGATCCGTCGGCCGGTGCTGAGGTGTCGGCCGGTGCGGAGAGCGGGCCGGGGCCGTGGTCCGCCTGGATCGTCACGCCCGATCTGCTTCCCGACGAGAGCGCCGGGCCTGCCGCGCAGCTGGTGTCGGAGCTGCTGCCCGGCCCGGTGCCGCCCGCTCTGCCTCCGGCGGTTGCGGTGCCACCGGCCGCCCCGGTGTCCCCGGGTTTGCCTCCGCTGGTCATGCCGCCATCGGAGCCCACCGCCCAGGTGATCGCCGCACCGCCGCAGCCCGGCACAGTTCCGCCGGTCGACCCCGCCGCACCGGCCGACGGAGATCCACTCCAGATCGCCTAGCCCGGCCAGCTGATGATCAACACCAGTTCGGGGAGGTGGTGGCATCAAAGTGCGGGGGTGGCGCCGGCGCGCCACAACGGGCAAGGTCGGTCAGCGTAGGTGACCGTCGCCGGTCACCACGTACTTGGTGCTGGTCAGCTCCGGCAGGCCCATCGGGCCGCGCGCGTGCAGCTTCTGCGTCGAGATGCCGATCTCCGCGCCGAATCCGAACTCGCCGCCGTCGGTGAACCGGGTGGACGCGTTGACCATGACCGCGGCCGAGTCCACCCGGGCCACGAACTCCCGGGCCGCCCGCTGCGAGTCGGTGACGATCGCCTCGGTGTGACCGGTGCCGTACCGGCGGATGTGCGCGACCGCCGCGTCGAGCGAGTCGACCACGGCGACGGAGATGTCGGCGGAGAGGTACTCGGTGCCGAAGTCCTCCTCGGTGGCCGGTACCACGGCGTCGGAGTGGGCGGCCACCTCGGGCGTGCCGTGCACGGTCACCCCGGCCTCGGCGAACGCGGCGAGCACCGCCGGCAGGAAGGCGTCGGCGACGTCGCGGTGCACCAGCAGCGACTCGGCGGTGTTGCAGGTGGACAGGCGCTGGGTCTTGGCGTTCAGCGTGACCGCAAGCGCCTTGCCGAGGTCGGCGGCGGCATCGACGTACACGTGGCAGTTGCCCACGCCGGTCTCGATCACCGGCACCGTCGACTCCTCGACCACGGCGCGGATCAGCGACGCGCCGCCGCGCGGGATCAGCACGTCGACCAGGCCGCGGGCGCGCATCAGTTCCTTGACCGAGTCACGGGTGCTGGAGTCGAGCAGCTGCACCGCGTCGGCCGGCAGCCCGGCGCCGGCGACCGCGTCGCGCAGCACCTCGACCAGCGCCGCGTTCGAGTGCGCGGCCGACGAGGAGCCGCGCAGCAGCGCCGCGTTGCCGGACTTCAGGCAGATCCCGGCCGCGTCGACTGTCACGTTCGGCCGGCCCTCGTAGACGATGCCGACGACACCGAACGGCACCCGGATCTGGCGCAGCTCCAGGCCGTTCGGCAGCGTCGAGCCGCGTACCACCTCACCGACCGGATCGGGCAGCGCGGCCATCTGGCGCAGCGCGTCGGCGATCGCCGCCACCCGGCCCTCGTCGAGCGCGAGCCGGTCCAGCACGGCCGCGGACAGCCCGGCCTCGCGCCCGGCCGCCAGGTCCGCCGCGTTCGCCGCCAACACCTCGGGGGTACGCGCCACGAGCGCGTCGGCCATCGCGTGCAGCGCGGCGTCCTTGACGGTACGGGTGGCAGTGGCCAGTGCTTCCGCCGCGTCCCGGGCTCGCCGGGCCTGCTCGACGACGCTCATCGTGCGTACTCCTTCGGAGGTGTTTTAAGGAGGGGCCCCTTATTAACAGACGTCTGTTAATAAGGGGCCCTTGCTTACAGCAGGACGAGGTCGTCGCGGTGGACGACCTCACGTTCGTACGCCGGGCCGAGCGCCGCGGCGAGTTCGGAGGTGGAACGGCCGAGCAGGCCGGGCAGTTCCACCGCGTCGTAGTTGACCAGCCCGCGGGCCACCGGCGCGCCGGCGGTGTCGACCAGGTCGACCGGGTCCCCGGCGGTGAACGCGCCGTCGACGGCGGTGATGCCGGCGGGCAGCAGCGACTTGCGGCGGCCCACCACCGCCTGCACCGCGCCCGGGTCGAGGTGCAGGCGGCCCCGGGGCGCGGTGGCGTGCGCCAGCCAGAAGAGGCGCGCGGCGGGACGGCGGCTGCTCGGGTGGAAGTACGTGCCGACGGGCTCCCCGGCCAGCGCCGGCGCGGCCAGCGGCGCGGCGGTCAGCACCACCGGGATGCCGAAGCCGGTCGCGATGCGGGCCGCCTCCACCTTCGTCACCATGCCCCCGGTGCCCACCCCGGCCCGGCCGGCCCCGCCGATGTCCACGCCCGCGAGGTCACCCTCGCCGTGCACCTCGGTGATGCGGGTGCTGCCCGGGCGGGCCGGGTTGCCGGTCCAGAGCGCGTCGACGTCGGAGAGCAGCACCAGCAGGTCGGCGTCGACGAGCGCGGCGACGAGCGCGGCGAGGCGGTCGTTGTCGCCGAACCGGATCTCCTCGGTGGCCACCGTGTCGTTCTCGTTGACGATCGGCACGGCCCGCAGGTCGAGCAGTTTCCGCAGCGTCCGGTACGCGTTGCGGTAGTGCGCGCGCCGGGTCACGTCGTCCACGGTGAGCAGCACCTGCCCGACGGTGCGGCCGTGCCGGGCGAACGCGGCAGCGTACCGTCCGATCAGCAGGCCCTGCCCGACGCTGGCGGCGGCCTGCTGGGTGGCCAGGTCGCGCGGGCGCCGGGGCAGCCGCAGCGGGGCGAGGCCGGCGGCGATCGCGCCGGAGGAGACCAGCACCACCTCGCGTCCGGCGGCGGCCAGCCCGCCGAGCGTGTCGACGAGCGCGTCGACCCGGGCGTCGTCCAGGCCGCCGGTCGCGGTGGTCAGCGAGGACGAACCGATCTTGACGACGATCCGGCGGGCCGAGGTGACTGCTTCGCGCACCCGACCATTCTGCGCGCTGCGGTCTGTGACGCCGCGGCGCGTTCCCATATCGTGGCAGCTCGTGACACCTGACGAGTACGTCGAGGCGGTGCTGGCACTTGTCGAGCGGATCCCGCCGGGCCGCGTGATGTCGTACGGGGCGGTGGCCGACGCGCTCGCCGACCGCTCCGGGCGGGCGTCGCCGCGGCTGGTCGGCTCGATCATGGCGCGGCACGGGGGCGGCGTGCCGTGGCACCGGGTGGTGAACTCGGCCGGCCGGCTGCCGCCGGGTCACGAGCGCAAGGCGCGGGAACGGCTGCTCGCCGAGGGGTGCCCGCTGCGCGGCGACCGGGTGGACCTGGCGGCGGCGTCCTGGTCGCCGGACGAGGGGTGACCCGACCGCGTCGGAGGCGGCCGGTCGATCGATCGCGACTCCGCTCAACGGGGCCGAGTCATCGCGGCCACTCGGAGAACGCGTGCCGGAGGTCGTGGATCTCAGCCGGGGTGAGGCGGTAGAGCGCGAAGACGGTGTCGGGGAGGCGGTCGAGGCGCTGCAGCGCGTCCTGGAACTCTTCGTCGGTGAGCGCCGGGTCGGCACGCCGTGCGAGGTCCACCAGGTCGTTCCTGCTGTACCGGCGGAGCGCGGCGGCTACGTCGATGTAGTCGCGGGGTTGAGCACGGGTCACCATGGCGGCGACTTTGGTGCCGATCACGTCGTCCAGGTGCAGCACCGGCCCGACGTCGAGCACGATCGGGCTGGCGCTGCGCGCGAAGCGCACGAGTTGCAGTCGTACGGTCCGGTCGTCGCGGCGAACCTCGAACTCGGTCATGTCGTGTTCGAAGCCGTAGAAGACATCGTCCAGCTCGGTGGGCTCGGCGATGGTCTCGACCTGAAACCCGGCATCGAGCAGGGTGGCGTGCACCAGCTCGGCGGCTGCGGTGACCCCGCCGTCGAGATCGGTGAACAGGTCCACGTCCTCGGTGGGACGGGCGCCGATGCCGTGGGCGATGAGGGCCTGGCCGCCGGCGAGGGCGAAGCCGTGTCGGCCGGCCACGGCGAGCGCGATACGGGCGACCTCGTGCTGGAACGGGTCCGGCGCGGGTGACATCAGGCGGCGACGTCCCGGGCGCGCAGCACCGGGTGGCTCTCTTCCCAGGCGCGGCGGACACCGCGGGGCACGTAAAGCTCGGGCCACAGCCGGACGAGGGTGGGTCCGTGCAGCCAGGTGCGCAGCTCGTCGGGATGAACGGCTTCGGTGAGCACCGTCTCGTACATCCAGGCGAGCAGCCCCGGAACGTCGAGGTCGACGTGCCGGTCGGGTTGCCAGAACAGCCGGTGGGGCAACTCGACGATGCCGGTGACCGGGCCCTGCAATTCGCTCAGGGCGGGGACCACGACCGCACGGCGGCCGGGGCGGGCCTCGTACGGTGCCCGCGAGCTGCGAACGGATCGGGCCGGGTCCATGCCCTACAGGGTAACGGTGCCGACCTGCGGCTTGTTGCGACTCGCGAGCGCCTGGCGGCATCTAACAAGCAGCGTCCGGGAGGGGATGTGACGCGAGCCATAACGTGAGTAGCATTCGGCTCCATGACAGCTTCGGGCCTGCCCCGCCGGGTGCACCTCGGATACGCGCTCGGTTCCCTGGTCACCGGCGCGTTCGGCACCGTGCCCGGGCTGCTCCTGCTGCCGTACCTCACCGACACGCTCGGCGTCGCCGCCGGGCTGGCCGCGCTGCTGGTGCTGCTGCCGAAGGCGTGGGACGTGCTGGTCAACCCGGTCGCCGGGCGGATCTCCGACCGGACCCGCTCCCGCTGGGGCGCACGCCGGCCGTACCTGCTCGTCGGCGGACTGGCGCTCGCCGTGCTGTTCGCCTCGATCTTCGCGGCGCCGTTCGCGAACGGTCCGGCCGCCGCCGCGTACGTGGCGTTGGCGTTCCTGGCGACAGCCACCGCGTTCGCGTTCTTCCAGGTGCCGTACGTGGCCATGCCGGCCGAGCTGACCGCCGACCCGGCGGAGCGTACCCGGCTGATGACCTGGCGGATCGCGGTGCTGGCGCTGGCCATCCTGGTCTCCGGCGCGGTGGCCCCGGCCGTGGTGAGCGCGGGCGGCGACGGCGTGCCCGGTCACCGGTGGATGGGCCTGTTCGTCGCCGCGCTGATCGTCGCCGGCACCGTCGGCGTGTTCCTGGGCACCCGGTCCGCGCCGACCGGCACGGTGGGGGAGAGCGAGCCGAGCCTGCGCGCCCAGCTCGCTGTCGCCACCGGCAACCGGCCGTTCCGGGTGCTGCTGATCTGCTTCGTGATCCAGTCCGCCGGGGTGGCCACCGTGCTGGCCGGGGTGAAGTACTTCGCCGGCCAGGTGCTGCGCGAGCCGGACAGCGGCCCGACGCTGCTGTTCGCCTGCTTCGTCGCACCCGCGCTGCTGGTCATGCCGCTGTGGTCGCGGGCCGGCGCCCGGCTGGGCAAGCGGGCGTCGCTGGTCGCCGCGTCGCTGATCTTCGCGGTGGGCGCGCTGGCCCTGGTCGCCGCGCCCGCACTGCCCGCCGCCGCGGCCTACGCGGTGGTCGCGGTGATCGGCGTCGGGTACGCGGGCCAGCAGGTGTTCGCGCTGGCCATGCTGCCGGACTGCATCGCGTACGACACGGCGCGCACCGGACGCCGGCAGGCCGGGGTGTTCACCGGGCTCTGGACCGCCGGGGAGACGTTCGGGCTGGCGCTGGGACCGGGCATCTACGGGCTGGTGCTCCAGCTCTCCGGCTATGTCTCCTCGTCCACCGGTACCGCCGCCGTCCAGTCCGACACGGCACGTCTCGGTGTGCTGCTCGGCTTCACCGTGCTGCCCGCGCTGCTGGTGGCGATCCCGCTGGTGCTGCTGCGCGGCTACACCCTGACCCCGGCCCAGCTGACCGCCGCCGCACCCGAGGCCGATGACGCCGCGCCGGCCGCGCGGGCGTGAGCACCCCGTCCACGAGAGGAACCACCCGATGACCGACACGGCAGGCGCCGGTGCGCTGCCCGCCCAGGGGATGCCCGCGGCGGACGTACTCGGCGAGATCCGCGCGCTGCGGGACGCCGACCGGCCCACGCACGGCGGGCGGTTGTTCGCGTACGTCTACGACCCCGGCGTGGCCGGTCTGGACGAGCTGGCGCAGGCCGCGTACGCGCAGAGCGCCCACGTCAACGGCCTCGACCCGACCGCGTTCCCGTCGCTGCTGGCGATGGAGAACGCGCTCGTCGGCGCCGCCGCCCGGCTGCTCGGCGGCGGCCCCGGCACCGGCGCGCCGGATGTCGTCGGCAGCGTCACCAGTGGCGGCACCGAGTCGCTGCTGCTCGCCGTCAAGGCGGCCCGGGACGCCCGCCCCGACCTGACCGAGCCGCGGATCGTGGCGCCGGCCAGCGCGCACGCGGCGTTCGCCAAGGCGGCGCACTACCTGCGGGTCGCGCTCGACACGGTGCCGGTCGACCCGGTGACGCTGCGCCCGGACGCGGCAGCGGTGGCCGCCGCGATCCGCCCGGAGACCGTGCTGGTGGTCGCGTCCGCGCCGTCGTACGCGCACGGGGTGGTCGACCCGGTGACCGAGATCGCCGCCGTCGCGCAGGCCGCCGGGGTGCGCTGCCACGTGGACGCCTGCTTCGGCGGCTGGGCGCTGCCCTGGCTGCGGCGGCTCGGCGCGCCGGTGCCGCCGTTCGACTTCGCCGTGCCGGGGGTCACCTCGATCTCGGTGGACCTGCACAAGTACGCGTACGCGCCGAAGGGCGTCTCGGTGCTGCTGCACCGCGATCCGGCGCTGCGCGCCCCGCAGTTCTTCGCGTACGCGGACTGGCCCGGGTACACGATGGTCAACCCGGTGATCGCCTCCACCCGCTCCGGCGGGCCGATCGCCGCCGCGTACGCCACGCTGCGGCACCTCGGCGAGGACGGGTACCTGCGGCTTGCCGCCGCCACCCGGGACGCGGTCGCCGGGCTCGCCGACGCGATCCGGGCCACCGACGGGCTGCGGCTGATGGCCGAACCGGAGACCACTGTCGTCTGCTTCACCAGCGACGATCCGGGGCTCGACCTGTTCGTGCTGGTCGACGAGCTGACCGCGCGCGGCTGGCACACCCAGCCCCAGCTCACGTACGCCGATCTGCCGGCCAGCGTGCACCTGACGGTGACCGCGGCGGTGGCGCCCCGGGTGGCCGAGTTCGGCCCGGCGCTGGCCGAGGCGGTCGCGGCGGCCCGCGCCGCCGGGCCGGTGGTGCTGCCGCCGGAGCTGCTGGCGCTGGCCGGCAGCCTCACGCCGGAGGCGCTCACCCCCGATCTGGTGGCCGGGCTGGCGGGCGGGCTTGGCCTGGCGGCCGACGCCGGTGCGCCGGAGCGGATGGCGGTGGTCAACACGCTGCTCGACGCTGCGCCGGCCCGGCTGCGGGAGCGGCTGCTCGCCGAGTTCGTCGGGTTGCTCCAACGCCCGGCCTGGTGACGCGGACGGGGCCCGCCCGGATTCCGGGCGGGCCGCGTCGTGCGGTGTCTCAGCCGGCCGCGCCGACGCTGAACGTGGTGGTGTCGTCCGCCGGGTCGACGTCTGCGACCGGCTCGTTCACGTAGCGGGCCTCGACGGTGAACGTGCCGTTGCCCAGCACGCCGGCCGGCGTTCCGGCCGGTGCCCGCAGGACGACGTCGAACCTGCGCTCCTCGCCGGGCATGAACCGGCCGCCCGGGACGTCGAACGAGTCCGGGAAGCTGGGCAGGTCCTGCGGATCGGTGTTCCAGACCTCGACCCCGGCGGGCAGGGCCGCCCGCGCGGCGAGCCGGAACGACGGCGCGTCGTTGCCGTAGCGCACGGTCACCGGCATCCGGCCCAGCAGGCTTCCGTCGGCCTGGCGGGTCAGCGTCACGTCACCACCGTTTACGGTCAGGTCCGTCTCGGTGGCCTGCCGGTAGACGCGCGGCGCGCGGACGCTGCCCGAGGTGGACCGGAACACGGTCGGGAAGGAGTCGCGGTCCGCGACCCGGGTGCCGCCGCCCGGCACCACCGCGATCGAGCCGCCCGGCGCGACCATCGGGTAGGCGCGCGCTGTCGTCCAGACCTGGAAGTTGAGCCGCAGGGCCCGGCTGTCGCCCGCCGCGACCCGGCCGCCGAAGCTGCCGATGACCCGGCGGTTGTCCACCAGGTCCTCGGTGAACCACGGCGTGCCGTCGTCGAGGCCGATGAACGAGGCGCCGGCCGGCTCGGTGATGCGCAGGTCGGCGACGCCGTCGGCCCGGCCCCGGTTGCTGATCGTCGCGGTCAGCGTGCCGACATACCCCCGGTCGGTGGGCGTCAGCACCAGCGGCCCGGTGTCGACGGTCAGCCGTGCCGCCGCGGTGCCGCTCGTGGCGGCGGCGGGCGTGGCCAGCGCGAACAGCGCTGCCGCCCCGGCCAGCAGCGCGGTGGCGACTCGTGCCGTACGTGTGGTCATGACAGGTCCTCCGTGATCCCCGTGGTGGGCGGCGGTGGTTCCGTCCGCCCGACAGTGAAGACACCCGCCGGCCCCGGGGACAGTTGCCCGGGTTCCCTGTCGTGGGTACGACACCGGACCGCTGTGGTTGACTGTCTGCTCGGGGTTCACGGACAGCGGGAGGTCGGAGATGCAGCTGCCGGGCGTGCTCGGCGAGCCGATCCGGTTCGTGCTGAACTGGGGCCGCCGCTACTCGCTCTGGGTGTTCAACTTCGGCCTGGCCTGCTGCGCCATCGAGTTCATCGCGACCAGCATGGGCCGGCACGACTTCATGCGGCTCGGCGTGATCCCGTTCGCCCACGGCCCCCGGCAGGCCGACCTGATGGTGGTCAGCGGCACCGTCACCGACAAGATGGCCCCGGCGGTCAAGCGGCTCTACGACCAGATGCCCGAACCGAAGTACGTGATCTCGTTCGGCGCGTGCTCCAACTGCGGCGGCCCGTACTGGGACTCCTACTCGGTCACCAAGGGCGTCGACCAGCTCATCCCGGTCGACGTGTACGTGCCCGGCTGCCCGCCGCGCCCGGAGGCGCTGCTGCACGGCATCCTGCGCCTCCAGGAGAAGATCGCCGCCGAGCAGTCCGGCGTCGGCGGCGTGGCCCGCCCCGACGCGCTCGCCTCTCCGGCGGACGCTGTGGCGCGGCCGGTCGAGGCGCTGACCGCGCCGCCGGTCCGTCCGCCGCTCGGCTGAGCCGTCGGGTGGCGCCGCCGGTCTAGCCTGCGGCTCATGACCGACTTCGCGGAGAAGCGCTCCGCATTCATCATCGACGTGCTGACCGAGGAGTTCGGCGCGTCCATGGCGATCGACCCGGCGGCGTTCCGCCGTAAGTTCCGCAAGATGGCCGCGTCACCGTTCGCGTTCTACCGGGGCAGCGCGGCGCTGTTCTACGCCGACCAGCGCGGCGACTTCGGCAGCGACCGGTTCCTCGACGGACGGACCAGCCGGGTGTGGATCCACGGCGACCTGCACGCCGAGAACTTCGGCACCTACATGAACGCCTCCGGGCAGCTCGTGTTCAACGTCAACGACTTCGACGAGGCGTACGTCGGGCCGTTCACCTGGGACCTGAAGCGCCTCGCGGCGAGCGTGGCGCTGATCGGATACGCCAAGGCCCTCTCCGACCGGGTGATCGGCGAACTGGTCACCGGCTTCGCCCGGTCGTACCTGGCCGAGCTGCGGGCCATCGCGGCCGGCGGGGACGACGCGATCGGCTCGATCACGCTGGACAACGCCGACGGCGTGCTGCGCCGGGTGCTCCAGCAGGCGCGGCTGAACACCCGGGTGGACCTGCTCGCCGCGCAGACCACCGTCGACAACTACGAGCGCCGGTTCTCCCTCGGCGACGGCGTGCACGAGATCGACGACGCGACCCGGGAGAAGGTCTGCGCCGCGTTCGCCGACTACCTGCACACGCTGCCGGACTCGGCCACCCGGCTGCGCCCGGTGGCCACCGGCATCAAGGACGTGGTGCTGCGCAAGGGCGTCGGCATCGGGTCGGCCGGGCTGCCGTCGTACAACCTGCTGCTGGAGGGGCACACCCAGGCGCTGGAGAACGACGTCGTCATCTACATGAAGCAGGCGCAGGTGCCGGCCGTGGCGCGGTACGTCGACGACGAGCGCGTCCGGTCGTACTTCCGGCACCAGGGGCACCGCACCGCCGAGTCGCAGCGCGCGTTGCAGGCGCACGCCGACCCGTGGCTGGGCTTCACCGAGCTGGACGGCGTCGGCCAGCTCGTCGCGGAGGTCTCCCCGTACGCGGCGGACCTCGACTGGGCCGACGTGAACGAGCCGGAGGAACTGGCCGGGGTGCTCGCCGACCTGGGCCGCGCGGTGGCCCGGATGCACTCGGTGGCCGACGACGAGTCCAGCCACGACCTGGTCGACTACTCCACCGAGGAGGCGATCGTCGCTGCCGTCGACTCCGACCCGGACGGGTTCGTCGACTACCTGGTCGACTTCGCGCACCGGTACGGGATCCGGGCCCGCGAGGACCACCAGCTCTTCGTGGACCTGTTCCGCAACGGCCGGCTGCCCGGCATCTGAGGGCGCGGGGCGCCGACCGCGGCGCCCCGCCTCACTGCGTGAAGTCCAGCACCGCCTTGATGTCCTCGCCGGTGCGGGCGTACGCCTCCCGGTAGTTCGAGACCGGTACGCGGCGGGTGATCAGCGACGTCAGCCAGGACTGGTCCGCCTGGGCGAGCGCCTCGGCGGCCAGGTCCCAGTGACGCCGGCCGGCGTTCACCGAGCCGAACACCACGTTGTTCTCCAGCACCAGCTCCCGGTTGAGCGCCCCGGCGTCGAAGTTGATGGTCCGTCCGCCGCTGGACACACCGGTCAGGCAGACGATCCCGGTGGGCGCGGCCTTGCACATGGCGTCCAGCACCACCGTCGGCGCGCCGGTGCACTCGATCACCACGTCGGGTTTCACGTCCAGCTCGGTCACCGACGACGTGTGGTACGTGGCGCCCAGCGCCCGGACCAGGTCCGGCTTCGGGCCGGTGGTGTTGCGGTCCAGCACGTGCACCGACAGCTCACGCTGGCTGCCGAGCAGCGCCGCCAGCAGGCCGATCGGCCCGGCCCCGGTGATCAGCACGCTCTTCGGCGTCCACTCGGCCCGGCGCCCGATCCGCTCGATGTGGTCCCACGCCTTCGCCACCACGCTGGCCGGCTCCAGCAGCATGCCCACCGACGCGAGGGCCGGGTCCAGGCCGACCGCGAACTTGGGCTGCAGCCGCCAGCGTTCCCGGGCGAAACCGGGCAGCCCCTTGATGCCGTGCTCGGTGTACAGCCCGTTGCGGCACATGTCCCACTCGTCCACCGCGCAGTTCGCGCAGGGCACCGGATCGGGGTGGCGGACCACGCCCGCCACCAGGTCGCCGGGCTGCAACGTGCCGGTCGGATCCTCCAGCACCCGGCCCAGCGACTCGTGCCCGAGCACCAGCCGCTCCTGGCCCGGCGGCGCCTCGCCGTACTCGCCCGCGACGATCTCGTGGTCGGTGCCGCAGACGCCCACCGCCAGCGCCTCCACCAGGATCGCACCCTCCTCGGGCGCCGGCTCGGGCCAGTCCTCGACCAGCCGCAGCGAGTCCGGGACACCGGGGGTCACAGTCACAGCGCGCACGTCCCTCATCCTCCCGCGCGCTCCCGCCGTCCGCCCGGCAAAGCGACGATCCGGCACGGGCGGCCCGACCCGGTCCGCAGCCGTCGGCCATAGGATCAGCGCATGACTCCGGAAGAGGTCGGCCGGCGGGTGGTCGAGCTGCTCGCGCCCGTGGAGGCCACCGCGTCGGTCTCCGGCGGTCAGGGGTACGCCCGCGCCACCGTTGACGTACCCCCGGCGAGCTGGGCGGACGCGGTGCGTGCGGCGCGCGACGACGCCGAGCTGGGTCTCGACTTCCTCGACTGGCTGTCGGCGGTGGACGAGCTGGCCGACGGCTTCGACGTGGTGCTGCACCTCTGGTCGGTCGCGCACCGGCACGGGCTGCTGCTGCGCACCCGGGTGCCCCGCGACGCGCCCGTCGTCGCCTCGGTGGTCGACCTGTTCCCCGGCGCGGCCTGGCACGAGCGGGAGACCCACGAAATGTTCGGCATCGACTTCGCCGGCCACGGCGAGCTGCGGCCGCTGCTGCTGCCGCCGGAGTTCGAGGGGCACCCGCTGCGCAAGGAGTTCGTCCTCGCCTCCCGGGTCGCCAAGCCGTGGCCCGGCGCGAAGGAGCCGGGCGAGTCGGAGGCGGGCGGCGGCCGCCGGCCGGTCCGGCCGCCGGGCGTGCCCGCGCCGGGTGAGTGGGGCACGACGCCCACGCCGGCGGGTGCGGCGGGCGCCGGTGAGGGCCCCCGCGGGGGTACGCCGGCCCGCCCGGCCCGGGAGCGTCCGGCGCGTGCTGCCCGTCCCTCCACCGGCGCGGGGCAAGCGCGGTCCGGCGCTGCTCCGGCGGCCGATGAGGCGGGTCCGCTCGGGCGGCCGCTGCCCGGGGAACCGCCGACCGGTCCGCCCCGGCAGCAGCCGGGCCCCGACGCGGCGGGGGAGAGCTGATGCCGGACTGGTTGGAGCTGGTCCTGCGCGTGGCGGGCGTGCTCGTCGCGTTCCTCACGCTGCCGCTGATCGTGGGCCAGGCCGAGCACAAGGTGATGGCGCACATGCAGGGCCGGCTGGGCCCGATGTACGCGGGCGGCTTCCACGGCTGGGCGCAACTGGTGGCCGACGGCATCAAGTTCGTGCAGAAGGAGGACGTCACCCCGCGCGACGCGGACCGGCAGGTGTTCCGGCTGGCGCCCGCGGTGGCGCTGGTGCCGTACCTGCTGGTGCTGCTCGTCATCCCGCTCGGGCCGGGTGACCTGGTGGCCCAGCCGTTGGACATCGGCCTGTTCTTCGTGCTCGCCGTGGTGGGCGTCGGGGTGCTGGCGGTGCTCATGTCCGCGTGGGCGTCGGCCAACAAGTACAGCCTGCTCGGCGGGCTGCGCGGCGCGGCCCAGCTGCTCGGGTACGAGCTGCCGCTGGTGCTGGCCGCCGCTTCGGTGGCGATGGCGGCCGGCACGCTCAGCCTCTCCGGCATCGTGGAGGCGTGGCAGCCGTGGTGGCTGCTCTGGCAGGCGCCGGCCATGGTGATCTTCTTCGTGGCGGGGCTGGCCGAGATCCGCCGCCCGCCGTTCGACATGCCGGTGGCCGACTCCGAGCTGGTCTTCGGCTACATGACCGAGTACACCGGTCTGCGGTTCGCGTTTTTCCTGCTCGCCGAGTACGTCGGCATCGTGGTGATCGCGGCGCTGACGACTGTGCTGTTCCTCGGCGGCTGGCAGGGCCCGTTCGCCGACGCGCAGCTCGGCTGGCTGTGGACGCTGCTGAAGGTGTTCGCCGTCGCCTTCGTGATCATCTGGTTGCGGGTGAGCTACCCGAGGCTGCGCGAGGACCAGCTCCAGCGCCTCTGCTGGCTGGTCCTGGTCCCCCTGGCCCTGGCCCAGCTGGTCCTGACCGCCGCAGTCCGCCTGGCCCTGTAACCCACCCTCCCTCCCGGCCTTCGCCCTCTCCCCGGCGATCTTGCACTTTCTGCCCCGGCGAAAGGGGCAAAGCTCGCAGGTTCCGGGCTCAATGTGCAAGATCGACGAGGCAGGGGCGGGCGGGGCAGGGCGGGGCGGGGCGGAAGAGAGCGCGTCAGCGCAACGGCGTGTGGGCGGGGTCCACCTGCTCGGACGGGGGTGGGGGCGGGGGTGGGGTGCCGTTGCCGAAGGGGCGACCGCCCAGTTCCTGCCGGCCGTGCGGGGTGAGCCAGTTGCTCAGGTCGGGGCCGAGCGGCACGATCCCGGTCGGGTTGATGTCCCGGTGGACCTCGTAGTAGTGCCGCTTGATGTGGTCGAAGTCGATGGTGTCGCCGAACCCGGGCGTGGTGAACAGGTCCCGCGCGTACGCCCACAGCACCGGCATCTCGCTGAGCTTCTGCCGGTTGCACTTGAAGTGCCCGTGGTAGACGGGGTCGAAGCGGACGAGCGTGGTGAACAGCCGTACGTCCGCTTCGGTGATTGTGTCGCCGACCAGGTACCGCTGCCCGGCCAGCCGTTCGCTCAGCCAGTCCAGCCGGTCGAACAGCCGGTGGTACGCCTTGTCGTACGCCTCCTGGCTGCCGGCGAAGCCGCACCGGTAGACGCCGTTGTTGACGTCCGCGAAGACGACCGCGTTCACCTCGTCGATCTCGGCGCGCAGCGGCTCCGGGTAGAGGTCCGGCGCGCCGGGACGGTGGTGCGCCGTCCACTCGGTCGTGAGGTCCAGGCTCATCTGGGCGTAGTCGTTCGTCACGACCTGCCCGGTGGGCACGTCGACGAGCGCCGGGACGGTGATGCCGCGCTCGTAGCCGGGGAAGCGGGCGAAGTAGGCGTCGGCGAGCCGCTCGATGCCGAGTACCGGGTCCTTGCCGTCCGGGTCCAGGTCGAACGTCCAGCTCCGCTTGTCGTGGGTGGGCCCGGCCACTGCCATCGAGATGGCGTCCTCCAGCCCGAGCAGGCGCCGGACGATGATCAGCCGGTTGGCCCAGGGGCAGGCCCGGCTGACCGCCAGCCGGTAGCGCCCCGGTTCCACCGGCCAGCCGTCCCGCCCGTCGGCGGTGATCCGGGTGGCGATGTAGCGCTGGTCGCGGGTGAACTCGCCACCCGGCTCCACGTACTTGCCGCCGGTTCGTTCCAGGACCTCGTCGTCGCTGCCGCCCACGCTCTACCTCCGAGTTCGCTTTTCGCTCCCATCATGGTCGCTCGGGCGGCTCCCGGCAGGTCGAGCGCGTCACAAAGAGGCATAGGCTGCCCGCCGTGACCGATGTGGAGACGGCGGCCCGGCGTTTCGTCGCCGACGTGTGGAACGCCGGGCGCGAGGAGCGCGCGTACGAGCTGGTGGCGGCGGAGTGCCCGGGCCTGGGCGGCACCGGCCCGGCGGCGATGCTGGCGTGGCACCGGGACCGGCGGGCGTCGTTCCCCGACCTGCGCTACAAGATCGTCGACGTGGTGGCGGCCGGTACGCGGGTGGCGGTCCGCTGGCGGGCCGCCGGCACCCAGGCGGGCCAGTTCGGTCCGGTGCCGCCGACCGGCCGGGTGGTCAGCTATTCGGGCGCGACGTTCCTGCGCTTCGACGACGACGGGCGGATCGTGGACGTGTGGAGCGTCAACGAGCTGTTCCAGGTGCTCCAGCAGCTCGGCGTGGAGATGCTGCCCCCACTCACACCCGGCGAGGCGTGATCCGGCCGCACGCCCGGGCCAAAGCGCCGGGTGGTGGTCGCGCGCGCCCGGGTCACAGGGCAGGATGGGCGGCATGAGCGAGCACGGTGGAGTGCCCGGCGGCGGTCTGGTGAAGGGCCTGGCGGTCACGTTGAAGACGATGACCCGCCGCTCGACCACCCAGCAGTACCCGGATGTGGCGCCCGAGCTGCCGCCGCGCTCCCGTGGCGTGATCGCGCTGCTGGAGGAGAACTGCACGGTCTGCATGCTCTGCGCGCGCGAGTGCCCGGACTGGTGCATCTACATCGACTCGCACAAGGAGGAGGTGGCGGTGCCCGGCGCCGCCCGCCCCCGCCAGCGCAACGTGCTCGACAAGTTCGACATCGACTTCTCGCTCTGCATGTACTGCGGCATCTGCGTCGAGGTCTGCCCGTTCGACGCGCTCTACTGGTCGCCCGAGTTCGAGTACGCCGAGTACGACATCAAGGACCTGCTGCACGACAAGGACCACCTGGGCGAGTGGATGGCCACCGTCCCGCCGCCGCCGGCGCACGACCCGCTCGGCGACCCCTCCAAGGAGGAGACCACCGCCGCCCGGAAGGCGGCGGGTCCGTCGGCCCGTCCGGCTCCTTCCCGGGTACGCCCCGACGCCGCCACCGATCCGGGCGGAGGCACCGCCTCATGACCGGTGCGGACGTGCTGCTGCTCGCGCTGGGCGCGGTGGCGGTGGGCGCGGGCGCGCTGGTGGTCGCGACCCGGCACCTGGTCCGGGCCGGGTTGTGGCTGGTGGTGTGCCTGGGCGCGCTCGCCGGTGACTACCTGGTGCTGACCGCCGAGCTGGTGGCCTGGGTGCAGGTGCTCATCTATGTGGGCGCGGTGGTGGTGCTGCTGTTGTTCGCGGTGATGCTGACCCGCGCGCCGATCGGCCCGTCGGACGACCTGGACCGGCCCGGCTGGGCCGCCGCGCTGGTCGGCGGCGGTAGCGGCCTCGGCCTGGCGGTGCTGCTGATCGACGCGTTCCGCTGGTCCCGGGTGGACCTGCCGGCCGCCGGCACCGCCGAGCGCCTCGGCGAGCAGATCTTCCGCTCCTGGGTGCTGCCGTTCGAGGTGCTGTCGGTGCTGCTGCTGGCCGCGCTGGTCGGCGCGATCGTGCTGTCCCGCCCCGACATCGGCCGCCGGTCCGCCGACGAGGGCGGGCGCCCGTGAGGCCGGTCATCCCGTACGTCACCGCCGCGCTGCTGTTCGGCCTCGGCGTGTACGGCGTGCTGCGCCGCCGCAACGCCGTCCTGGTGCTGATGGCGGTGGAGTTGATGCTCAACGCGGTGAACCTGGTGCTGGTCACCGCCGACACCACAGTCAAGGCCGTGCTGCCGCACTCCGGTCAGGTGTTCGCGCTGTTCGTGATCGTGCTCGCCGCCGCCGAGATCGGTGTCGGGCTGGCCATCGTGCTCCAGCTCTACCGGCTGCGCGCCAGCGTCACGGTCGACGACGTCCCGCTGGCCGAGCCGGCGCCCGCGGTGACCCCGGCCGAGCGCCCGGAAGGAGCGGTCCGGTGAGCACGCCGACGCTGTGGCTCGCGGCGGTGCTGCCGGGCGCCCCGCTCGTCGCCGGGCTGCTCGGCCTGCTGCTGCCGCCCGCCCCGAGCCACGACCGCGCGTCGGCCCGGCGGCTGGCGGTCGCACTGGGCGTGACGGGTGCGGCGGTGTCGCTGCTGGCCGCGCTGGCGCTGCTGGTCCGCGTGGACGCGCCGGTCGAGGCGTCCACCACCTGGATCGACCTGGGCGGACTGCGGGTCACGCTCGGCCTGCGGCTGGACGGCGTGGCAGTGCTCGTCGCGACGGCCGTGGCCGCTGTCGCGCTGGCCGTGCAGGTCTACTCGATCGGCTACCTGCGCCGGGGCCCGCACGACGACGTGGACGTCGACCACCGCTACCCGCCGTACGCGGCGCAGTTGAGCCTCTTCACCGCCGCCATGCTCACCGTGGTGGTGTCCGGCGACCTGATCATGCTGCTGGTCGGCTGGGAGGTGATGGGCGTCTGCTCGTACCTGCTCATCGCCCACGACCGGCGGCTGCCCGAGGCGCCCGGCGCGGCGGTGAAGGCGTTCCTTGTCACCCGCGTGGGTGACGTCGGTTTCCTGCTCGGCATCGCGCTGCTCGGCGTGGGCGCGGGCAGCTTCCGGATCGCCGACGTGCTGGCGCACGACTACGGCACCGGTACGCTCACCGCCGCCTGCCTGCTGCTGCTCGCCGGGGTGGCGGGCAAGAGCGCCCAGTTCCCGCTGCACACCTGGCTGCCGGACGCGATGGCCGGCCCGACGCCGGTGTCCGCGCTGATCCACGCCGCGACGATGGTCGCCGCCGGGGTGTACGCGGTGGCCCGCCTGTTCCCGCTGTTCGAGCGCGCCCCGGCCGCGCTCGCCGTGCTGGGCGTGATGGCCGCGATCACGATGCTGCTGGGCGCGTTCGCCGCCACCGCGCAGGACGACATCAAGCGCGTGCTCGCCTGGTCGACCGTGTCGCAGATCGGCTACATGACCGGCGCGCTGGCGGTCGGCGCACCGGCTGCCGCGCTGTTCCACCTGCTCACCCACGCCGCGTTCAAGGCGCTGCTGTTCCTCGCCGCCGGTGCGGTGATCCACGCCGTCGGCACCACGCTGATGTCCCGGATGGGCGGCCTGCGTACCGCCATGCCGGTGACGTTCTGGTGCACTGTGGTCGGCCTGGGCGCGCTCGCCGGCGTACCCCCGCTCTCGGGTTTCTGGAGCAAGGACGGCGTGCTCGCCGCCGCCGAGGCGGCCGCGCTCGACGGCGCCGGGCCGAGCGCGGCCTGGGTCGGCTGGCTGGTCTGGCTGGCCGGGCTGGTCGGCGTGGCGGTGACCGCCTGGTACGCGACCCGGCTGCTGCTGCGCACGTTCCTCGGCACCACGCGCACGCCGCTGCTGCGCCCGCACGACCCGCCCGCGCTGCTGCGCTGGCCGGTGCTGCTGCTCACGGTCCCGGCCGCGTTGCTCGGCCTGGCCGCGTTCGCGCCGTGGTTCGCCGACCGGCTGCGCGTGCCGGGCGACGACACCGGCGAGGCGGTCGAGCTGGTGCACCTCGCGCCGAACCTGGTCCTGCCGTTCCTGCTGCTGCTCGTCGGCGCGAGCGTCGCCTGGGCGGGCTGGCGCCGCGACCCGGCCGCCGATCCGGCCCGCTTCCTGGGTCCGCTGCGGCCGGTGTTCGCCCGGGCGTTCCGGCTCGACGACGTCCAGCACACAGTCGTCGTACGCCCGGTGGGCGCGCTCGCGCGGGTCGTGCGTACCGGTGACGAACTGGGCGTGGACGGGCTGGTCGAGGGCAGTGGCCGGACGGCGGTCGAGGTGGGCGGTGGCCTGGCCGCGCTGCACCGGGCGGCGCTGCCGCGGGCGGCGGCCGGGGTGCTGGCGGGCGCGCTGCTGATCGGCCTCGCGGTCGCCCTGATCGGAGTCACGTCATGACGTTCGGGCAGGTCCTGCTGGTCGCCGTGGTGGCGGTCCCGGCGCTCGGCGCGCTGGCCACAGCGGTCGTGCCCGGTGACCGGGCCGGCCGGGTGGTCGGCACCGTCGCCGCCGCGTTGACGCTGCTGGCGACGCTGCCGCTGGTCGGCGGTGACCACGGCTGGTTCGGGTACGGGCCCCGCCCGGCGGTGCAGCCCTGGCACCAGGTCGACCTGCCGTGGGTGCCCGGGCTCGACCTGCGCTTCCACCTGGGCGTGGACGGTATCTCCTGGCCGCTGGTGGTGCTGACCGCGCTGCTGACGCTGCTGTGCTGCGCGTACACGCTGTGGCGGGTGCCGACCGGCGGCGGCAGCGGGCGGGCGCTGGTGGCGTTGCTGCTGGTGGTCGAGGTCGGCATCCTCGGCACGTTCCTCGCGCTCGACCTGGTGTTGTTCTTCCTGTTCTTCGAGGTCGTCCTGCTGCCGATGTACGCGGTGATCGCCGGCTGGGGCGGCGCGGACCGGCGGCGCGCGGCCCGCAAGTTCGCGCTCTACACGCTGTTCGGCTCGGTGCTGCTGCTGGTCGGCGTCTACGTGGTGGTGGCCGCCGCGGGCACCGCCGACCTGGTCGCGCTCACCGGCGGCGCCGGGCTGTCCCGGGGCACCCAGCTCGCCGCGTTCACGCTGCTGGCGCTCGCGTTCGCGGTGAAGAGCCCGCTCTGGCCGCTGCACTCGTGGCTGCCCGACGCGCACACCCAGGCGCCGACGGTCGGCAGCGTGATCCTCGCCGGGGTGCTGCTCAAGATGGGCACGTACGGCATGATCCGGGTCGCCGTGGGGGTGGCTCCGGAGGGTGCCCGCTGGGCCGCGCCGGTGCTCGGCGTGCTCGCCGTCGCCGCCATTCTGATCGGTGGCCTGGTCTGCCTGGCGCAGGACGACCTGAAGCGGCTGATCGCGTACTCCAGCGTCGGCCACATGGGCTTCGTGCTGCTCGGGATCGCCACGCTCACCGCCACCGGGCTCCAGGCCGCGCTGATCGGCAACATCGCCCACGGCGTCATCACCGCCCTGCTGTTCTTCCTGGCCGGCGCGGTCAAGGACCGCGCGCACACCGGCTCGCTGGCCGACCTGTCCGGGCTGCGGGAGACCGCGCCCCGGCTGGCCGGGCTGCTCGGCTTCGCGGCTGTCGCCTCGCTGGGGCTGCCCGGCCTGGCCGGGTTCTGGGGCGAGGCGTTCGCCGTGGTCGCCGCCGTGCAGCGGGGCGGCCCGCTCTGGCTGACCCTCGCCGTGCTGGCCGCCCTGGGCGGGGCGCTCACCGCCGCGTACTTCCTGCGGCTGCTGCGCCGGGTTTCGCACGGGCGGCCCAGCCCGGCGGTGGCGGGGCTCGCACCCGGGCTGGCCGGTGCGGAACTGACCGCCTGGGCGCCGCTGGTGCTGCTCGCGCTCGCGGTCGGCCTGGCCCCGGCGCTGGTCCTGTCCTACGCCTCCGGTCCGGTGGAGGCGCTGCTGGGGGTCGTCCCATGAGCCTGGTGCAGCCTGTCGACAACCTGGCGATGCTGCCTGCGTACCTGGCCGCCGGCACGGCCGTGCTGGTGCTCCTGTTCGACCTGCTGGTGGCCCGGCCCGCCGTCACGGTGGCGGTGGCGGCGCTCGGCGCGGCCGGCACCGCGGCCGGCGCGGCACTGGTCGGGGCGGCCGGTGAGCGGCGCACGTTCTGCGTGGGCGCGGACTGCTCCTGGGTGTGGGGCGGGCGAGCGGCGCTGGTCGGGGCCGTGATCGCCCTGCTCACGCTCGGCGTGCTGGCGCTGTCCGGCCCGCTGCTGCGCGCCGGGCGTACCCCGGTCGGCGAGTACTGCTTCCTGCTCGCCTGCGCGATGACCGGCGGCGTGGTGCTCGGCGCCGCCGGTGACCTGATCACGCTGATCGTGGCGCTGGAGACGCTGACGCTCCCGCTGTACGTGCTGGTCGGCCTGCGCCGGGGCAGCCTCGCCGGCGCCGAGGCGGCGGTGACGTTCTTCGTGGTCAGCGTGGTCGCCACCACTGTGACGCTGCTCGGCGCGGCGCTGCTCTACGCGGTCGCCGGCACGCTGCACCTGGACCGGCTCGGCGCCACGCTGGCCGACCGCGCCGACCTGACCGACCTGCCGCTGACCGGCGTCGCGGCGGCGCTCGTGGTGGCCGGGCTGGCGTTCAAGGTCGCCGCCGTGCCGTTCCACGCCTGGGCCCCCGCCACGTACGACGGCGCGCCGCTGCCGGTGGCCGCGTACCTGTCGACCGCCTCCAAGCTCGGTGGCGTGGTGGCGCTGCTGGCGGTGGTGCAGCGCGCGCTGCCCGGTGACCAGACCGGCCCGGTGCTGGCGGCGCTGGCGGTGCTGACCATGACCGTCGGCAACCTGGTGGCGCTGCGTCAGCGGCGTACCGTGCGGTTGCTCGCCTGGTCGTCGGTGGCCCAGGCGGGGTACATCCTCGCCCCGCTGGGCGCGCTGGCGCTGGCCGCGGGCCGCACCGGCGACGCGCGCACGGCCGCGTACGCGGCAGCCGTCGCGTACGCGATCTTCTTCGTGCTGCTGGAGCTTGCCGCGTTCGCGGCGGTGGTGGCGTTGCGCCCGGCGGACGGCGACGGCGGCACGCTGGCCGACCTGCGCGGCGCGGCGCGGCGGCACCCGTGGGTGGGCGGCGCGTTCGCGCTGGCGCTGATCGGGCTGGCCGGCCTGCCGCCGGGCCTGGCCGGGCTGTTCGCCAAGGTGACAGTGGTACGCGCGCTGCTGGCCGGGCACGCGGGCTGGCTGGCGCTGGTGGTGGCGTTGAACGCGGTGATCGGCCTGGCCTACTACCTGCGGGTCACCGCGTCCCTCTACGCGACGCCCACGGGCGCGGCGGCGGTCCGGCCGGCGCGGACGGTGGCGCTGGCGCTCGGCGTGGCCACCGTGGCGGCGGTGGTGATCGGTTTCGCACCGCAGCTGGTGCTGGACGTGGCGACGCGCTGACCGGTTCGTGCCCTGGTGGGCGACCGCTTCAGCGTGTGCACAGCAACATCCAGCCAACTTTCAGCCATGAGCCGGATGGTTGACGGGTACCGGTGTGTTGAACCGGTCAGCGGGCCTCCCGCAAGGGCCCGCGCACCGAAGGAGAGATCGTGCATCACAACCGTCTCAAGACCGCAGCGCTGCTCGGCCTGTTGACCTCGCTGATCCTCGCGATCGGCTACTGGTTCGGCGGTAGCGGCGGTCTCGTCATCGCCGTCGTCGTCTCGTTGCTGATGAACGGCGTCACCTACTTCTTCTCCGACAAGCTCGCACTGCGCTCGATGAAGGCGCAACCGGTCAGCGAGGCACAGTTCCCGGAGCTGTACCAGATGGTGCGGGAGCTGTCGACGCTCGCCGGCAAGCCGATGCCCCGGCTGTACGTGAGCCCGACCTCGCAGCCCAACGCGTTCGCCACCGGCCGTAACCCGGAGAACGCGGCGGTCTGCGTGACCCAGGGGATCGTGGAGATCCTGGACTACCGGGAGCTGCGTGGCGTGATCGGCCACGAGCTGTCGCACGTCTACAACCGGGACATCCTGATCTCCAGCGTGGCGGCCGGCCTGGCCGGCATCATCACCATGCTGGCGAACCTCGCCTGGTTCATCCCGCTGGGCTCGTCCGACGACGAGGACGGCCCGAACCCGGCCGTGCTGCTGCTCACGCTGATCCTCGGCCCGATCGCCGCCACGGTGATCCAGCTCGCGATCAGCCGGAGCCGGGAGTTCCAGGCCGACCAGTCCGGCGCTGAGCTGAGCCGCGACCCGCTGGCCCTGGCCAGTGCCCTCCGCAAGATCCACATGGGTACGCAGGCGCGCCCGCTCGCGCCGCAGGGCCAGCTCGCCAGCACCGCGCACCTGATGATCGACAACCCGTTCAAGCGGGGCGGCGGCATCGCCGCGATGTTCGCCACCCACCCGCCGATGGAGCAGCGGGTGGCCCGCCTGGAGCAGATGGCCCGCAACTCCGGGCCGGTGCAGTTCCAGCGCTGACCCGCCGTACGCCCGCACCGCGCCCGCGTCCCCAGGACGCGGGCGCGGTGGTGTGTCCGGGCACAATGCGTTTCCCCCGATCAGGCCGCGCCGTTAGGGTCGAAACGTCTCCCACCCATTACTCCCTCGGAGGTCGACCGTGGCCGCACTGCGCCAGTACCAGGGCGTCTGGCGGATCCCCGGCGCGCCGATGCTGCTGATCCTCGGCATCATCGGGCGGCTCGGGATCGGCATGACCCCGCTGGCGCTGCTGCTCGTCGTCGAGCAGGTCACCGGCCGCTACTCCCTGGCCGCCGTCGCCGGCGGCATCTACGCGCTCTCCGGCGCCGCGCTCAGCCCGGTCGCCGGACGCATCGCCGACCGGGTCGGCCCCACCCCCGTCCTGGTGGCCACCGCGCTGGCCCACCCGCTCGCCCTGATCGGGCTGCTCGTCGCCACCCGCTCCGGCACCGGCAACCTCCCGCTGATCTACCTGGCGGCGGGCCTGGCCGGCGCCACGTACCCGCCGCTAACCGCGGCGATCCGGGGCGCCTGGAACGACCTCACCGCCCCCGCCACCGGCCGGGCGCACCTGCGCAACACCGCGCTCGCCGCCGAGACCACCCTCTTCGAGGTCGTCTTCGTGATCGGCCCGCTGCTGGTGGCCGGGTTCGTGCTGTTCGCCGACGCCTCCGCCGCGCTCGTCGGCGCCGCCGTGGTCACCCTGGTCGGCACCGGCGCCGTCGCGTTCGGCCGGGTCATGCGCGGCTGGCGCCCGCACCCGCGCGAGCACCACGCCCGGGGCCTCGGCCCGCTGCGGATCGGCGGCTTCCCCGCGCTGCTGCTCTGCGTGGCCAGCCTCGGCATCGCGTTCGGCGCCTCCGGCGTCATCGTCCCGGCCTTCGCCGGGAACTCCGGCGCCGACGACCCGGAAAGCCTGGCCGGCGTGCTGCTCGCCGTCTGGGGCATCGGCAGCGCCATCGGTGGTTTCTGGTTCGGCGTACGCAAGCCCGCCGCCAACATGACCCGCCAGTTCGCCTGGCTGCTCGGCACCGTCGCGGCCAGCTTCGCCGTCTTCGCGGTGATGCCCGGCCCGGCCGCGCTCGGCGTCGCGCTGGTGCTCGGCGGCGCGGCCATCGCCCCCGCGCTCACTCTGGAGAACACACTGGTCGGGCGGATCGCCCCGGCCGGCATGCTGAACGAGGCGTACACCTGGGTGGTGACCATGTCGGTCGCGGCGAGCGCCGCCGGCGGCTCGATCGCCGGCCTGATCATCGACCACGCCGGCGGCGTGTCCTGGGCGTTCGTCTTCGCCGGGGTGGCGGTCGCCGTCGGGGCCGCGGTCGCCGCGCTGCCCGCCGGCCCGATCTCCCGGGCCGAGGCCACAGCGGTACGCGCCGAGCAGTCACTGGCCGCCTGACCGGTGGCGTCCGGGTGGGCCGGCCGGCGGCCCGGTCCCCTCCCGGCGCCTCCCCGGCCGGAGTGCCCGGCCGCGAGCAGGCCCAGCACGAGGATCGCCACCGCGCACGTCAGCAGGGTGGGCCGCGCCCCGAGCAACGCGGTCGCCGGACCGCCGAGCATGGTGCCCAGCGGCACCGACAGCACCAGGAGAGCCCCGTTCGCCGCCAGTACGCGAGGCAGGTCGGCGGCCCCGGCCCGGCGCTGGAACAACACCGTCACGGTCGGCTGGTAGGGGGCCCAGACCAGCCCGGCGAGCGCGAACGCGGACAGTGACAGCACCACAGGTGCGCCCAGGCCGAGCGGCAGCAGCGCGGTGCCGAACAACGCCACGATGCCGGCGAGCGTGGTCCGCGGCGGCCAGCCGCGCAGGTGCCCGGTGAGCAGCCCGCCGAGCAGCGAGCCGACGCCGAACGCGGTGTAGTAGCCCGCGAGCGTTCCGGCGGAGGCGTGCAGGTCGTCGGTGACGTGCACCGGCATGGCCACGTAGAACGGGCCGAAGAGGAAGAAGAACGCGAAGGACAGCGACAGCAGACCGAGCAGCGACCGGTCCCGCGCGATGATCCGGAATCCGGAGGCCGGTCGTTCTGCGCGGTTGCCCGTGCCCGCGTTGCTCGCGTGGCGGTCTGTGCCCGCGCTGCCTGTGTGGCGGGCTGTTCCCGCGTGGCGGGTGGTCGGGATGACGAGGCGGTAGCTGACGGCCAGCACGGCGAAGCTGACCGCGTCGATCGCGATCACCCACACCGGGCCCACCCCGGCGATGAGCAGACCGGCCAGCGGCGGCCCCACGATCGTCGCCGCCTGGCCGAGGGTCCCGAGCAGCGCGTTCGCGGCCAGGTGGTGCCGCTGCGGCAGCAGCTCGGCCACGAGCGTGAACCGACCGGCCGAACCCCACGGGTGCAGCAGCGAGGACACCGCCAGCAGGGCGACGTAGAGACCGGCGTCCAGCACCCCGACGAGGTGTGCGGCCGGGATCGCGCCCAGCGCGGCCGCCCGTACCGTGGCGTCCCAGCCCGCGAGCTGAGCCCCGCTCCGCCCACCCAGCCAGCGACCGAGCAGCACCGCACCGGCCGCGCCCGGCAGCGTGTACGCCGCCACCGCCAACGCGGTCCAGGTGCCGCGCTGCCCCTCCGGGGCGAGTTGCAGCGCCAGCCACGTCACCGCGACCAGGGCCAGCCCGTCACCGAGCGCGGACGTGGCGAGGCCCGGCAGCAGCCGGCGCAGCACGGGATGGCCGAGCACCGGACGGTAGGGGAGGAGCAGCGCGGAGGTCATGGCTACCACCCGACCCCACGCCCGCCCTCCGGAACAACGAAGTTGCCTGTGGGCAGAAGCCGGCCGGAAACGACGGAACCTTTCCGCCCCGCCGTGAGTGGAACAAGCTGAGCAGGGAGGTGAGGGTGTCCGACGACGACGTGATCGCGGATGTCTATGCCGGGTGTTTCCGGCGGCTGGTCGTTCAGCTCTACGCGGTGACCGGTGACCTGAGCGAGGCGCAGGAGGCGGTACAGGAGGCGTTCACCCGGGCGCTCGCCGCGCCCCGCCGGTTCGCCGGCCTCGACAACCCGGAGGCGTGGCTGCGCCGGGTGGCGGTCAATGTCGCCCGCAGCCGGCATCGGCGTCGGCGGGTGCTCGACGGGCTGCTGCGACGGACGTGGTCGCCGCCGGTGGTCGCCGACAGCGCGCCGGAGCATCTGGCGCTGCTGGCCGCGCTGCGGCGCCTGCCGGACGGGCAGAGGCACGCGCTGGCCCTGCACTACCTCGTGGACCTGCCGGTCGAGGAGGTGGCGCGAACCCTGGGCGTCTCCGTCGGCACGGTCAAGTCCCGGCTGTCCCGGGGGCGTCAGGCGCTCGCCCTGCTGCTCTCCCCAGCCGACACCGTCGATGCCGTAGCCAGTCGTAGGAGGGTCGATGTCCGATCGTGAGTTCAGCGGGTTCGACGTGGACACCATCACCGACGCCGTTCGTCAGCCACCGCTCGACGATCTCCGGGCCGCCGTCGACTCGCGTCGTCGGCACCGCAGAAGCGGGATGGCGTTGGCCGCTGTGGCGGTCCTAGTGGTGGCCATCGGGGCCACCGCGCTCGTCCGCGCACCCCGCCAAACCGACCCGGTGCCACCGGCTGGGCCGTCGCCCACCCCGACCGTGACCACCGCCGCCGGCACACCCGAAGACTGGGCCCGGATCGACGCGGCCGTCATCCCGGCGCTGCTTCGACAGGCGCCCGAGCTGAGCGGCCCGGCCCCGCACGACCTGCTCAGCAACTGGAACAAGCAAGGCGGGACGGAGGGAGAGACGACTCTCACCGGCTACTGGGGTCAGGGCACCCTCGGCGCCGGGAACGGCAACGCTCACCTGTCGGTCCAGCTCACGCGAAACGCCGGTCCCTCCCTCGCGTCGATGATCACCACTGCCTGCCCCTCCCGCGCGGCGAGCGGCACCTGTGTGCAGCAGGTGGGCCCCGCGGGCGAGAAGATCAAAGTACGAACCTCGCTCCGGGAGCACCGGCTTCCGGCGGAGCG
This sequence comes from Micromonospora sp. CMU55-4, assembly GCF_011602315.1. Classification (NCBI taxonomy): domain Bacteria; kingdom Bacillati; phylum Actinomycetota; class Actinomycetes; order Micromonosporales; family Micromonosporaceae; genus Micromonospora; species Micromonospora sp. CMU55-4. The sequence continues at coordinate 213,250 of NZ_JAAOLH010000010.1, read as the reverse complement.
CGGCGCCCAGGTCGTGCGGTACGAGACGCTCAGCGTGGACCTGCTCCGGCCCGACGGGTCCGCAGCGTCCCTCCGCCTCACCGCGAGGAACGGATCTCTGCCACTGACACCGGACCAGGCAATCGGCGTGGTGCTCGATCCGCACCTGGTCCTCGGCCCCGCGACGTCCGCCACGCCTGCTGTCGAGGCGACGGACTAGGAGATATCCCTTCGCGGGTGCGACCGGCCGGCCGGTCGCACCCGCCTTCGGCATGACGGAGGCCCGCCGACGGCTCACGGTCCATGGTGGTTGCGGTAGGCCGCCGTGGGTGTTCGAGGAGTCTGCAACACGTTCCGATCATGCGTCCGGCCGAAGGGGCCGTGTCCCATCAGCGGTCCTTGCCCGCGAGGGGTCGGAGCGCGCGCCGGGTCGAGGAGAGGCCGACCGACATCCGCGCGGGTGGCAAGGCCCGGCCGGCCCAATGACCAGGCCGGCCAGAGTCTCTTACCGGTAGTTGGTGAACTGAAGAGCCAGACCGAAGTCCTCGCCCTTGAGCAGCGTGATGACGGCCTGGAGGTCGTCCTTCTTCTTGCCGGTGACGCGGAGCTGGTCGCCCTGGATCTGCGCCTGCACGCCCTTCGGGCCCTCGTCGCGGATCTTCTTGCTGATCGCCTTGGCCTTGTCCGAGTCGATGCCCTGCACCACCTTGGCATCGATCTTGAAGATCTTGCCCGACTGCTTGGGCTCGCCGGCATCGAGTGACTTCAGCGAGATGTTCCGCTTGATCAGCTTCTCCTTGAAGACCTCCAGCGCGGCCCGTACGCGCTCCTCGGTCTCCGCCTGAATGCTGATCGCCTCCTCGCCCGACCAGGAGATCTCGGCACCCGTGCCCCGGAAGTCGAACCGCGTCGAGAGCTCCTTCTCCGACTGGCGGACGGCGTTGTCGACCTCCTGCCGGTCGACCTTGCTCACGATGTCGAACGAGGGGTTCGCTGCCATGCTCATGCTCCTGCTGTCCGGCGGTCTGTCCTGGTCCGTCCCGCGCTGACCAGCGTGGGACCTCCTGACGGTACCCGGTTGCGGCGGTACCGGGGGCAACCGCTATCCTTGCTTCCGCCGCCGCGTTGCGACGCGGTGGTGTGCCCTGGCGGGTTGCCCGAGCGGCCAATGGGAGCGGACTGTAAATCCGTCGCGAAAGCTACAGAGGTTCGAATCCTCTACCCGCCACCAGGTGCAGATGCGGCCCCTGACCAGCAGAGATGCTGATCGGGGGCCGTTGTCGTTGATCTAGCCGAGTCCGGCTGAGTCCAGTCGTTGACGACTGGTTGTGGGCAGATGGTGGGCAGGTCGATCTTGCCGCTGACGGCTCTTCTGGGGCTGGGGACGCTGGGGTTGGTGGCCCTGTCCGGTCTCGCGGAGTCCGTGTGTGTAGCGAGCAGCTGAGGGGCCCGCGGTGAGGTGTCGCCGGCTGCGGGAGAGCGATCGGGGGCAAGCCAGTCCCGGGGTTGGACTGGCGCGGCAGTCGGAAGCCCTGACCCGTCGACCAGGCCGCCCGGTTCGGCTTCCGTACCTCCTGGCCGTGATCGTGCCGCTGGTCGGATCAGCAGACTCGGGGCGGCGGTCCCGGCGGTAGTCGGTGGCTTTCCGCCCCGGCGCCGTAGGCGGCCGGGGCGGCTTGCCGCCGGCCGGGTTACCGCCCGCGTCGCGCGGAGCGCGGCGCCTTGATCCAAAACAGAGGAAATCGGCAATGAAGCCATCGGCTCCCGCCCCCGGATGCCGCACGGTTTCTGCTGCCAGGGACTCGAACCCTGAACTTTTCCGGTGGTCCGTGGATCATCTCAGATCGGGTAGATCGGCCTCATGACCTGGGCGAGGTCTCCCGTCGCCTTACAGCGGTTGACAGCCCTTGTCGGTCAGTTGTGCCCAGCTTGTACCCGACGATCTTGGCCATCCATCGAATGTCATGCACGCCGCCGGGGGGAGCCTGGTCGCCATCACCAGCCAGCGTCAGCGAAGCTCGCGCCGTGCGCTCACGCACTGGCTGCCTTATCGCTCCTTGCAATGGTCATCGTTGCGTCGCGGCCGGTTTGCTGACTCTCTGCCGACTCGGCAAGAGGATGGCGTCCGGTGCTCACGAGCTCCGTCGCTGAGTAGACGTGCTCAGGCCCCCGCCCACGCAGTGGCCGCATACTTACCCGCGACCGGCCTGGACAAGGCCGTGGGGAGAGGGCGACCGACATGACGAAGCAGCGCCGTATGTCGATTCCGACCCCGGCGCTCGTTCTGATCTTGGCGACACCGGTCGCGTCCTGGTGGCTCATCGGCGACCTGACCAACCAGGAGGCGCGGCAACTCGCCACCGAGGGCGTCGAGATGGACTATGCGATCCGGCCGGTCAGCCTTGGTCCGGTGGGGGACGGAATCGTCGGCGTCTGAAGTGCATCGGCGTCATCGGTGCGCTTGCCTTGTTGGTCCGGGACACGTACACCTGCCGTCTGGATTCCCGGTGGTCGCGGGTGCTGTTGCCGCTTGGTGGGGCTGGCGTCGTGGTCGGCTTCGCGTGGCGGGTGCTGACCGCCGGGGGATTCGGCGCCAACATTGGAGCTGGCCTGACAATCATCTTTGGCGGGCCGCTTCTGGCCGTGCCGTTGACAGCTGCCGCGGTTGCCGCGCTGCAGCTCCATCTGACCAGGGCGCGGCGCAACGGCAGCAACTCGCACTGAACTCCCGCCGCCCGATACCTCGCTTACAAGTTCTGGGCGCTGGGTCCGGCGAGGTTCGTGCTCTCTGGCGTCGGACGGTAGTCCGCAGCCCGCCGTACACGACCCTCAAGGTCCGACCCCGTTGCTGTCACCGTAGCTGTCTGACAGCGCCATATTGGAGTGCCAAGATGTCTCCATGCTCGTTACACCGCTGCCAGGAACCGATCGCCGAAACCTACGCGAAGTTCTTCGAACCCTCTACGTCGAAGCGATGAACATCCGCAGCCGGGGCGATCATGGGGCTGGCGTTCCTATTGGCGCATACTTCCGCTGGACGGACTCCGCCGTCAGCCAGCTCACCGGCCAGATCGCCGAACGTGACATCCAGCGCCTCGTCCTCACACCTCGCTACTGGGCACTGCTCGCGTCCCCCACCATCGGTACTCCGCAGTTCTACTCCGTCCTTGCCCGGGAGATTGACCGGCGGATCGCCGACTTCGACGCAGCCTGCACGGAGTTGGAAGCCCAGATCGCCCGCTGGACCGACCTCTCCACCTACGTCGTTCCGGACACAAGCTTCTTCTGCCAAGGCGAGACGCTGTTTGATCAAGCTGATTACCACGGCATTCTGGGCATCAACTGGAGGGATCCCATCCGGCTGCTGATCCCGATCGCGGTCGTAGATGAACTCGACGAACTCAAGGAGGCCCGCACTGCCGTACGTCACCGGGCCCGTGTTTCGCTTGCCATTCTCGACCGTGTGGTCACCGGCTCTCCGCAAGAGCCGCACGAACTCCGGCCGCCCGCGCTTCGCGAAGTCGTTGATGGGCTCCACGCTCCGACCGGTGATCTGACCGTTGAGATCTTGTTCGATCCGCCCGGACACATTCGGCTACCGGTCGTGGACGACGAGATCATCGATCGGGCGTTGGGGATTCAGCCGCTCGCCGGACGCCAGTTGACCCTCATGACCTGTGACACCAACCAGTCGTTTCGCGCCCGCTCAGTCGGGCTACGAGCGGTCAAGGCCAGACGTAAGGATCAAGAGGCGGAGCTTAAAGCAGCTTACTCGGCCGAGTGAGCACCATCGGCAAGGCAATCTGCCCCAACCCCTCGCTCGTAACGCGCTTCGGCAAGAGTCGCGTCGTCCGCTGACGCCCGCCGGGCCGGGTCAGAGGAGAGATCCGTACGAACCAGGCCGGCCACGGCCGCCATCGTTGATGTCAGCGACTGATGTCAAGTTGCGCTCTGCCGCCCGCTTCCTGTCCGCCGTCGGCATAGAGGAGGGCAACGACGCACCCTGCGAGCCCGGGAAGGCCGCGAGGTAAGAAATCAACACAACCCCTGCCCGGCAGCCCCGCTCATGTCCGGGATCAGACGCTAGCTGGAGTTGCCCCCGTCTCCATGCTCGCTGTGCGCCCCATGCCCGGCGGCGCTGCTGTCATCGCTGTTGTGAGGGTCGGCACCCCAACGGCGAAAACCTCGGACGGGGATCGTCCGTCTAAAGTGCAGGCATGAGCGTTGACGTCAGCCGAGCTGCGGGACCGCCGAAGTCTTCGTTTATAGAGGCAGATTGCGAGGTCTTCGCCCGCTATCCAGAGAGAGTTCACTGGGATGAGGTGACGGTACCGCCAGGCGATCAAGACGTCTTCCGCAGAGTGCGGAAACGGCTGGGTGACCTTGCACGCTGGGCGGCGAGCCATTCAACAACCAACATCGGCCTTAAGAACTTCGTCAGCACGCTACAGCCCAATGGGTTGACGCCCGGAGACATGTGGTGCTGCGTCTACCCTGATAATGCACCGAACAAGTCGTACGCGTTGCAGATTGCGCTGATTATCTCGGCTGACGGTGCTGAACTATGCCTTTGCTTGGGATCGGGCACATCACAGCTTAGGCACGCTGAGATGCGCCAAGACGGCGAACGATATCTACGGACCTTGCAGCGCAGGCTTCGCTCGGTTCCGGAGGCCATCGTTGCCGCAGTGGCGCAGAGGCTGCCGAAAGATGTCAAGTACCTTACTGCTTGGCGGCGTCCGTCGGGCGCAAGCGCATTCCATAGCCTCCGCGACTGGCTGTCCTACGCCGGGAGCGACGAGGGCACTCAGGCGAGCGTCTCTCGATACTTCTCAGCCGAGGAGTTGGAAGCGCTGGGCGATGGCATCGCCTATGCCTATTTGGACATGCTGCAGGCGGCCGCCCCGCTGTTCGACTACTGCTTTGCGGCTAGTGAGAAAGAGGAGGACGAGGAGTTGGACGAGGACCTGCCCACCGCTACCTTCGACCTCGACACGCTACGTTCGCGCGCTTCCGTAACTCCGCACGGTCTACAACTTGCGGACGAAGTCTATTGCGCCGTCATCGCGGCCATTAAAAGCGGGAAACATCTGATTCTCACCGGCCCTCCTGGTACTGGCAAGACGACTCTGGCGGAGGTGCTGTGCCAGTTGGCAAACGACGCCGGACTTAGTCGGGGATACACGTTGACTACCGCCACAGCGGACTGGACGACGTACGAAACGATCGGAGGCTTGCGGCCTGCCGGCAACGGCACTGAACTGCGGTTTCACCCCGGCATGTGCCTTGAGTCCGCGGCGGCCGAACGCTGGTTGATCGTTGACGAACTTAATCGTTCCAACTTCGACCGAGCGTTCGGGCAGTTGTTCACCGTGCTATCGGGCCAATCTGTCGTGCTTCCGTATGAGGACCACTTGAGCGGCAAGAGGGTTGTCCTCGCGGTCAACGGCGGTGCAGGCAAGTATCGACGCGACGAATACTCGGTGACAGAGGTACCGCGCGATTGGCGCATCATCGCAACGATGAACGTGTTCGATAAGACCCTGCTGTTTGAAATGTCATATGCTTTGATGCGGCGGTTCGCTTTCGTGGAGGTGCCGGCCCCCGACACGACGGTCAACGAGAAAATCTGGCAGCGAGAGCTGGCCGGGCTGTCCGACGCCGAGGCCACGCGGATCGCCCGGATTCTCACAGAGCTCGAACATCTCCGGCCGATTAAGCAGCTTGGACCTGCTGTGTTCAAAGACATGGCGGGCTTCGCCCGGCAGTACCTGGCAGCAGGTGCCACCGGCTCCGATGGCAAACTCGCGTTTCAGCTGTTCTATAGCTTCCTCTTGCCCCAATTTGAAGGAATAAACGATCGCGACGCACGTCGGCTGTTTCAGAGGTTGGCCCCGCTCGTCGGTCGCGGCCAGCGAGAACGCCTGACCGCAGCCCTCCGCGAGGTTCTCGGCGTGACACTGCTAACGGACGACGACGAGTTCGACGAGGGCGCATAGACAGGCTGATTTAGTGCACACACTGCCTTGGGAGCGCACATCGCGCATCGCCGAAGTCGGCGACCAGATCTGGTCTTATGTGTCACCGGCGGCGCGACTGGAGGGTCCCGGCCTCCTCGTCGCAGCCGCACTCCTGGGATGGCCCGGTGGCGACGTCGCCAAACTGGGCGCACTCCAGTTTTTGCTGAGCGCCGAGGTGCGCGAGTTTGTACAGCAACTCCCCGAGTTGGCCCGACGGCTTAGCACCACCTCTGTCCGCGGCGAGGAGCGCAGCGCCGAGCGCGTCCGGGGCGCTGTTCACTGGGGACAGACAATGACGGGACGACTCACCAGTGGCAGCCCTCATCTTCACGTCACAGCGCCGGTCGACCGGGCGTACCAGACTCCCGAGAACGAGCTTTTGGTTCACGTGCTCGACGCCGTGGCGAACCTAGCGACCGCCAGCGGCTGGCATCTACCCAGCATGCGATCTGAGCCGGCTACCACCATCCGGAGCCACCTGGACGAAGCAACGAAGTGGCAGACCAGCAGCATGCTGGCCACGATTGAGCGAATCCCGCCAACATCTCGGTCACTGGCCCGAATTGCCGCAGGCCGCACCGGCACGAGGTACCGATCCGTGCTCGCCGCCTACGGCAAACTGAACGCACTCGTTGAGCGCCTCGACCGCGCCGAGGTCCGGAGGGCGATCGAGGAAGTCGGACTCGTGACGGCCCAAGAGCACATCCTATTCGAGCTACTGACGCTCTTCCGCGTGATGGCCTCGCTCGGTGTCCACGGCTGGGAACTTCAGCCCCTCCGGCTGTTCCGCGGCGCCGTGGAAACGCACGGCACGAGCCGGGACGGGCGGCGGATCGACCTGTGGTACCAGTCAAAGCCATCCGTGCTCGCGGACGTTTCCAACTATCGGGAGGTACTCGCCCGCCACGGATTCCAGCGCCCCCAAGACCTGCGACCCGACCTCGTGTTGCACTGGCAGACGCCGACCGGAAGCCCTCGAACGCTCGTGATCGAGTGCAAGCTCAGCACCTCTGGCGGCGTAAAGGAGGCCGCCCGCAGCGCCCTTTTCGACCTCCTCGCCTACCGGCAGGCCTTCGCCAGCTCGATGGCTGGCGCGGGAGTCCCTTATGGCTTGGGCGTCGCGTGGGGAGGGGGACTAACGCCGCAGCTCAACCAAGACGTCATGTTGTGCACGCCAGACAAGATTGAAGAGGCACTACTGACGACCGCCTCCGGCTGAGGCTGTCGTAGATCTGACATATCGAGGGCCCAATCGCTTCCTCGGCGGACATGTCAGACGAAACGATCCATGCGCCGCAGGGCCCTGTCGTTCTCATGCCCACCGCCGACCTATACACTCTGCGCGAACGATGGTTTACTTCCTGCAAGGGCAACCTGGTAGAGGAAACCGTATGCGAGTATCGAAGCGCTACAAGCTCAACCGAACTCAGGGCGAACTCGACTTTGTCGACGTTGATATCGAAAAGGACACGCCCTTGTTCATTGACCCCCGAGCCATTGCTCAGCTCAACAACGCATGGGCGCGTAGCTGCATTTCGAGCATACAGTCGTTCTTCCAGCGAGTTCTCGACGCCATCCACTCCGGCGATGATGACGGCGCAATTCGGCTCCTCTCCGGGCTCGGGGAGCCCAATGAGACACATCTTGGATTATCTAAGGGAAAATCCCGGGGGAGCGGTGTTGGCCAGAAGCTTGCGATCGAGTTTTGGCAGGCGCTCTCGGGAAGCAAGGCGGTACGAACAGGACTCATCCAAGACCTCGAAGACACTGCCCTCCTAATCGAAGGTGTTGACAAGGACAGAATATCGGACATCACCACCAATATCATTAGGCGGCAGTTGGTCGACTTCACCGCCGACTGTTGCCGATACTATGGGATCCCGCTCACTAAGAAGGTCGCCTACGGGAGCTTTTGGGATGGGCGGGGCGGAGATTGGTACCAGGATCACGTCGAACTGCCTACGCCACGGAACGAGTTGCTGCTACTCGTTCCGAAATCAATCGTTCGCCGGAATCTTCACATGAATGCCGGCAACTACTATCGGCATCACATCCTGAACTTCCTCGTAGGCGAGGAGAACGCAGCCGATTCGCTCACAGCAGTCGTCAAGGGAAAGCGCCCCACGAAGAAGTCGGTCAACGCGAAGTGGAAAGACCGGTTTGACTCTAGTCGAGAAAATCCGGGCGTAGAGAAGAGAATCAACGCTCATGTAACTGCTGAACACCCTGAACTCCTCGATCAGTATCGCGAGGAAAAGCATCGAAGCCGGACTCCGCCGCTCAACAATGACGACATGGCTGATGCCGTCGGGAGTCGAAGGACGAATCTCCGCCGACTGCTCGAAGAAGTGCTGAGGACGCCTAGAGGCAAGAAGGACGCCCATCTCTATGAGATGAGGATCCATGCGCTCCTTGAGGCGCTCTTCTATCCTCATCTACTGCACCCCACCAAACAAATGCGAATGCACGAGGGTCGCAAGAGAGTAGACCTGTCCTTCACCAACGACGGGCAGAGCGGCTTCTTTCGATGGGTCGCACGCAACTACCCGGCGGGGCAAATATTTGTGGAATGCAAGAACTACGATACGCCGATTGGCAACCCCGAAGTGGATCAACTGCTAGGCCGCCTCTCCCCGTCGCGGGGAATGGTAGGGGTCTTGGTCTATCGCGGCGCCGACGACAAGCAGAAGGTCACGAGCCTATGCGCAGATGCAGCTCGGCAAAAGCATGAGTTCGTCCTGGCACTTGATGATTCTGATCTGCAGAAGCTTGTAGATGAGCACCTCGATCTCAACACCTCGTATCCTTTTAGGTTCTTGCAGGACAGGTTCCAGCAACTCGCTAATAGCTAGAGGAACGTGGCGACCTGCCGAACACTGACGCTAACCTCTGTCTATGGATCTGGCGCTTCGTTCATCGCGTGCCGCCGAGTCCCTTGCCAGGTGGCTAGCGTCCCTCAGTTTCATTGACTGGTCTGCACCGCGGGTCACTGCCGCTCTGACGCAGGGCGTAGTGGAATGGGGCGCTGCGCACGGTTGGCGGGTCCGACGAGAAGTTCCGAGCGTCGCCGGTCTGCCGGGGGCGCATCCCGACCGGCCCGATTATCTCGATGTCGTTTGCGAGCGGTTGAATGATCCGCCCCATCGCGATCGAGATTGATCGCACCGACAAGCAATGGTCGTCCCGCAAGCTGCTCTGCGAGGCCGACGCCGGGCCGTCACGGTGTGGGTTCGCTGGGGTAGCCCCTTGACCTGGGTTGTGCCGCAACCCATCGCCCTGGTCGACATCCCCACCAGTTGCCGCCGCGTCGCGGGTCGTCTCCTCTACTCCCGCATCGAAGCCGCATCGCCCGCGGCAAATGGAGCGCAGGCCACGCAGGCGACCGCCCGATGCCGGGCCACCACCCGCAAGGGCGGCCCCTGCCCCATCAACCCGCGCCCGTCGGGTCTCTGCCACGTCAATGACCCAGTCGTGCAGTGCGGTGCTCGAAAGAAGAACGGCCAACGATGCGGCAACGCCACTGGCGGTGGTCGCTGCAACGCCACAAGAACAGCCCCTTGTCCGACAGTCCAGCAACGTTGCTATAGCCGTCGGCAGCAGCTCGGATTGACTCTGCCATCACTGCCTGCCGTCGACCCGTCCTCTTGGGGAGCGGGCCGCCGCCGGGCCCGCCACCTCAAGACGGCCTTGACGCACGGTTGGACGCTGGCGGGTCGGGCGGTGGTCTGCTCGGCTTGCCCGGGTCGATGGCTGGCGAGAAGGCCTACCGCGACCACCCGCGGGCCGCAAGCCGCCCGCGTTGTCCCACCATCTCGGAGCCCGAGCGCCCCCGCCGGAGGCGCAGTAACCGCGGCCCCGCGACCGCCGCCAGCTCGCCGACGCGGCCGGCGTGCCCTCCCTCTACGCCGCGGGGCTTGTGGCCGCGCGGTCCGGCCGGCTGCTGGCCCACCCCTATCGGTCAACGGTCTGTCCTTCCGGGGCGGCCCTCCGGGCTTTTTCGCTGTCCGCGCCAGCCGACCGGGCATCCGGCGTGACGGCCGCGGAGCGCCAGCGGCTGTGGCCGGCGCGCGCCCAGGCGGCGGCGCGTGCGGCCCGTCACGGGCCGCCTTGAGGACGTATCGAAGCCTCGAACACGGTTACTGCCTCGGCCGAAGCAATTTGTAAGTTCTGACGACTGCTTCGACGGTTCCGCGTGATCGATCAATGCTTTGTTGTTCGACTAGGACCGTACCCACCTCGACGGCGAAGAGGGCTGCGAGCTCCGGGTCTGCGGCGACTTCGCGCCGTGCGGTCGTGGGCAGACGGGCTGTGGTTTCCCCGCCTGCCGATAGGCCGAGGCTTGCATAGGTGCCGCGACCGTGTTCAGTGGTGACGTAGCCATCGGCCCGCAAGGCAGCTATAGCCTGGCGGACTGTGCCGCGGGCTGCCCGGAATTCGGCGGTGAGGGTGCTCTCGGTCGGTAAGAGCGCACCCGGCGGGATTGCGCCTCTTTCGATGCGTTCCCTTAGCTCATCAGCGATGACGCGATAGCGGGGCTGTCCGTAGTGCGGGGTGGGCACCGCTTCACCGTACCTGGCACTTGTCTTGCCAAGTGCCAACCAAGTGATGCGTTTCGACGTATGGACAACACGTCCACTTGTAGGTACCTTTCCCGGTGTGTGGCCAGGGTGACGGTTCGTATCAGGGGTGGTGCCGTGCCGGCCCTGGTCGCACCTGGCGCGCGGCGTCCTGTCGGACCGGTTGCGGTAGCCGCGCGGACAAGTTGGCTCGGCGATACCCGACCCGTCTGTGTCGGACGGTGCGCCGTGCCTTCATCCGGGCCGGTGGCCGGCTGCATCTCCCCCCGTAGCTGGCCACCGGTCCCCGCCTACCTGTGGAGGTGCGATGTCCGGCTCTCATCGTCGGCGCGGTTGGTTCTCGTCTTGGTGGTCCTCAAGGCGTTCGCGGGCTGTTGTCGCTGACAGCCACGTCTCGCCGCTGCGGCCCACGCCAACCAATGCCGCGCCGACGTACTGGTGGGCTGGGGTACCGACTCGGGAGTTGCCTACGTTGCGCTACGCGCCATTGATGACGCTGGCGCAGTCCTACCGAGGCAATGGTGGGCGGTGGACTCGTTGAGGCGGACGAACAAGTCGAGCGAGACTACGGGTCACCCGGGCTGGTGCGCGCCGGATCGCTGCGGGCACTTGGTGCCGCCTGTGATGGCTCACATGGCCCGACGTCACCGAGGAACGATGTTCCGGGTCGGTGACTCCCGATCGAGCGGAGTGGTCTTCACCTACCTCATCGGCGCTGACGCCTTGGTGCCGTTGGTCGCCGTGCACGCGACGTGCCGGACGGGGAACGGCTGGGCAGAGTTGTCGCTGCCCCAGGTGGCCGAGCTGATCGAGCATCTGCGCGGTCTGTTGGAGCAGGCCGACGGCGACCGTGGAGCCGGCGATGAGTGAAGGCAGGCCCATGACCGAGAGCGCCACGCCGTCGGTCCCGTCGGTCGCATGCCCGGGATGGTGCCGAGGTTGCGGACCGAACGACCCGATGCACCGCGGCTTCATCGCCACCATCGGACGGGAGCGGACCGGCTGGGTCAGCCTTCAGCTACTCATCGACCGGTTCGCGCGTCGGGACCTGGCCGTCAAGCTCGACGCGACCCGCTACGGCGCGACGCAAACTGTGCTTCTCTCGGCGGCACAGCTCGACCGGCTGATCGACGAGCTGGCGCGCGCCCGTGACGTGATGCGAGCACCGGCCACTCAGCGCAATCGGACGGGGGAGACGCGATGAACTCCGGCAGCCGTCGGAGCATCGCCGTTCCCCGTACTTCTGGCCCTCGTCGTGGACAGCCGCCGCGAGCAGCGGTAACGGTCCCTCCGGTTCCCCAACGGCCGGCGGGCGGGACCACCTGGCAGACGTTGGAACGTCTAGGGGGTACGGTGACCGGTGTGCATGGCCGGGACTGGCGCCCTCGCTACCTGCAACTCGCGGAGGAGTTGCGGGTAAAGATCATGGCCGGAGAGATGGCCCCGGGCACCCTCATGCCGAGCGAGACCGAGCTGGCCGAGTCGTCCGGCCTCTCCCGCACCAGCGTCCGCAACGCCATCCGGCAGCTCCGGGAATGGGGCCTGGTCCGGGCCGAGCAGGGGCGCGGTACCTACGTCCGGGCGCCTCGGCAGCGGGTACGCCGTCGCAACAGCGAGCGGTACCAGTGGGAGAAGGACCGGGTCCTGCTCGACGAGGACGAGAGGCTGAAGACCGGCGCCACCGAGCACGACACCGGCCTGACCGTCGACGACCTGAAGTTCCACGCCGAGTACACCCGCGTGGAGGCCGATGCGGAGATGGCGGCGGCCTTGCAGGTCGACCCGGGCACGCCACTGCTGCGCCGGGTCTACTGGACTTCCTCCCGCCACGAGAGCGCGCCGCTGACCGTGTCGTACTCCTACCTGCCGTACGACCTGGTGGCCGCGAACCCGGACCTGCTCGACGAGAGCAAGGAACCGTGGCCCGGCGGCACGCAACACCAGCTCTACACGATTGGTATCGAGCTGGACCGGATCGATGACGAGATCCGCGCTCGTCCGCCCTCGCCGGACGAGGCCGAACTTCTGGACATCGACCCGGGCGTCTCTGTCCTAACCGTCCGGAAGACCTCCGTCGACACCACGGGCCGCGTCGTCGAGGTCGCCGACATCGTGATGCCGGGTGACCGCACCGAGCTTGTCTACTCCCACAAACTCCAGCGGTGGAAAACTTGACGCAGCTCGTCTCGGTCATCACTCCGGTCCACGCGCCCAGCATCAAATACCTGGCTGGCGCTTTCGAGTCGTTGGCCAAGCAGGAGCTACCTGACGGGTGGGACTGGCAATGGCTGGTCCAGGAGGACGGGCAGGCCGGCGTCCTGGTCGACGTGCTGCCGGACGATCCCCGGATCAGTCCTGGCACCGGCCGTCCCGGTGGGCCTGGCGTCGCCCGTACCCTCGCCCTTTCCCGGGTCTCCGGTGACCTCATCAAGGTCCTGGACGCTGACGACCAGTTGACACCCGGCGCGCTCGCCCGAGACATCGCTGCGTTCGACGCGCACCCGCACATCGGCTGGACCACCTCGCGGGTACTCGACCTGCTGCCCGACGGATCGACCGCCGGATGGGACAAGGATCCAGCCGGCGGAGTCATCGACCGCGGTGCGGTCCTGTCGTTCTGGCAAGCCAACGACTACCGGGCATCGGTCCACCCGGCGACGCTGTGCCTGCGGCGGGACATCGTCTTCGCCCTGGGCGGTTGGATGGCCCTCCCCGCCTCCGAGGACACGGGCCTGCTGCTCGCCGCCAACGCCGTCAGCGCCGGCTACTTCACCCGGGAGTACGGGCTGCTCTACCGCAAGTGGCCCGGCCAGGTCACCAGCCAGGCCGCGCACCGGGAACCTGCTGAGTACCAGGCCCGAATGAGGATCATCGAGGCCAGAGCCAACGCCCTGGCCTCGATGCTGCCGAATGGTCTACCGCTCACTCCTCTGGCGTAGCCTCATGCCCCGGCATGCCGTGGGTACGCCGCCGCTCCTTCATCTCCGCCTCGTAGATGTGCCGCCGGCCGCCGGCCAGCTTCTCCCGCGCGTCCCGCTCGATCTCCTGGAACGCCGCGTAGTAGCCGTCGTCGAACTCCTCCATGATCTGGAAGGTCCAACGGCCGGGTAGCAGGTTGCGCCCCAACAGCTCGTGCTCGACCCGGTCGGCCGTTTCGTCGTGCCCGGCCTCGCGGAGCAGCTTGACCACCCGATCGAGGGTGAGATCCGCGCCGCCAACGAGCTGGTGCACCGAGTACAGGTGACCTCGTACCCGGTGAATCGTCTCAAGCGCTTTGCTCAGTTCTCCGAGAGCTTCGACGGTATTATCGTCGATTCCGTCCGGACGGCTGTGGGCACGATCCACCGCCACCCCCGGGTGTCTCCTACTTTCATGGTCCATGCCCATGCCAGTAACCCCACTGTGTTCGTTCTTGCGGGCAGTTTGACGCATATGTACCCTTGGTTGCTTGTGTAAAACTTGGCGTAAATATCCGATATAGCGGATTGGCGTAGACGCGCCGTTTGTTGGCAGGGCAGTGAAGCTAAATCAGTTGGCTAGCCTTGAATCTTCTGCTGAACCGACAGGAGTCTCGGATGCTCGACATCACCAGGCTGTATTTTGGCCGGGCTTCCGCCGAGAGGGATGTGCTGCATGACCCCGATCGGTTCGTAAATACCTATCTCGATCGCTGGAACCTTCCAGGGCGCGTGTTGGATCACGAGACCTTCTTGATCCTTGGACCGAAAGGATCCGGAAAAAGCGCTGCCGCTCAGTATGTGGCGCTGAAGTGGAAGAGGGAAGTCGGCGAGCATGCGGTATTTACAAATTTTGTAGACTTTGACGAGCTGAACCGTTCGCAAAGTCCTTTGTACTCGCTTGAGAAAAAGCTGGTTTCCGGCGAGGTCACGGCCCTTACTGATGCCGCATGGAAGCTATTCATTGGCGTGCGCATGCTCGAATCTTTGATTCAAGACGGGGCGTGTAATCTTAGTCGAGACCCACGGGCTCTCAAACTGTTGGCGGATTTGAAGAGCGCGGGCCTGGCTGATGATGATTATCCGAAGGTGCTGCGTAGGATCAGAGAGCGCAAGTCGACGATCAGTATTCCAAAGATCGCTTCGACTGAATGGAAGTCTGCGGACACGGACTCAGTGAGCCTTCCTCAGTTGGGCGACGCTGTGATCCGGTTGGCCGCTGCATCGGTCACGAGTAACAGGCACCTTCTGTCAATCGATGGTCTCGATAAAGCAATCGGAGACAACGAGTCGTACTGGCGAACGCTTGCAGCACTCGTGCGAGCTTCCGACTGGATCTCTCAGCGCCTGCTTCGCGCTGGGAATAGAAGTGTCTTTCTGCTAATTATGTGCAGAAATGACGTTTTTCGGCGGATTAACTTCGCTGACTCGGCCAAGATTGCCGCTGATGGTGGTATCAACATTGACTGGGGTGCTGAGGCCAGGGACCCCAGGGATGTCATGCTGTGGGATTACGTTGCGCGCAAGGCTCAGGTCGAGGTGGATGACCTGCTGAGTTTGTTGCCCGACTTTGTCGAGCTGGGACCGTCGGCGCGACCTAAGTCCACCTTGCGCTACTTGCTAGATTTCACCAGGTATACGCCCCGGGATATGAATCTGCTGTTCGGGGCACTCAAGGAGAAGGCATCTCCTGGTAGATCTTTGTCGAGTTCGCAGGTTCGTTCGGCTGCGGACAGCTTCTCCTCGTCTCATCTCTTGTCGGAGATTCTCTCGGAGGCGACGGGCTTGCTCGATCAGCAGGTAATCAACCGGCTTCCACAAGTATTGCAGGCCATGCCTGGGAGGGAATTCACGCGGGAGGCGCTCAAGAGCGCCATCGAAACCGCAGGCATACAAGACTCGGTTACACTTGACGATCTTGCTGAGTATCTCTTTTTGCAGGGCGCTATCGGCAACTTCAGGCCGAACGCCGGATACGTTCAGTTCTACCATCGCCGGAATACTTACGATTACAACCGGTCTGGGCCCTGGTGGATCCACAACGGCCTGATGATTGCGCTGAATATTCCGTTTTCTTCGCAACCCTGATAGGCGCGCGGGTCTGGCTGTAGTTGCTGGCCCGCATTAGCACCTCTGGCTGCATGCCGGGCTACGCCTGCTTGTGCTGTTCCTTCGCTCCGTCTTAATCGCCTTGCGGCTGCTGCGCTTTTTGCGCTGCGCTCCGGTGTGTCCTGACCAGCACACGGTGTCGCGATGGTCGAGTGATTGGAGCCAATTGCCGGTTTCAGGTCCGGCACGGTCGCCGCCACTTGTTGACTTGTCTGCCAAGTGCCGTCTACCTTGGAGTCTCGACTTGGCAGACATGCCAACAACCTGGAGGTTGAGCGATGGCTCTGCGTGGCGGTACGAGGTTCGCCGTGCGTTGTGAGGACGTGTTCCCGGCGGGATGCGCCCTGGTCCCCGAGTCCCTGGGTGAGGTCGAGGACTACGACGAGAAGACCGGCCGGCGTAGCCCGGCAAAGGACAAGCTGACCGGCCAGCGGGTGTGGCAGGTCCGCGTGATGGACCTGGACCCGGAGCTCGGCAAGCGCTCGCGGGAGACGACGGTGAAGATCTCCGCCGACTACCAGCCGGTCCCGCCGACCGGGGCGCCGTTCGAGGCGGTGGAGTTCGAGGGCATGACGGTCACGCCGTACGTGTCGAACAACGGCCGGATGGCGTACTCGCTGCGGGCGACCGGGATGCGCGCTCCGGCGGGCGTGGCCAAGAAGGCGGCGGCGTAGCCGCATCAGGTGGGGGCGGGGCTGTCAGGTCTTGGCGGACGGCAGCCCCGCCCTCTGTCTCTTCCCCCTGCTCTGTCGAGAGAGGTAGTGACGTGTCCAAGCGTAGGCGTTCGCCTGCCCCGGTTCAGCCTCGGTGCGGCGTGTGTCAGTCCCGGTTCGACCCGGCCAGCGGTGCGGCTGACTGCTGCCCACTCTGCGTCGGGCAGCTCGTTCTTCCGTTCCCTCCGGTCCGGGACTCGTCGGGTCGGTTCGTGTCGCTGCGGGACGCGCGATGATGCGCCGGCCGCGTGGCGAGGTGGTGCTGACGACCGCCGGGGATCTGCTGGTGGTCCGGCCGAAGCGGTTCGTTCTGCCGATGTGGGCGGTCGTGCTCGGCCTGGTGCTGCGCTGGCTCGCCCGGGGCTGCTGGTGGTGCCTGCGCCACCCGGTCACCGTCGGCCTGGTCGTGCTCTCCGTCGTCCTCTACGTCGACTACGGCTGGGCGGGCCTGGTCGTGCCGCTGGTCCTGGCGTCGGCGGTGTCGGCCCTGTGGCGGTGGCGCGATGAGGCGTCCTGGTGGCGGTGGTGCGCCGCGCCGCTGCTCGGCCGGTTTCGTCAGGTCTTCGTCTACCGGCGGGCGTGGCGCGAGGCCATGACTCTGTGCGGCCTGGCCGAGACGTACGACCGTCGCGCCGTCCTGCCCGAGCTGCTGCGCGTGCGTTCAGATCAGGCCCTCGACGTGCTGACCATCCGCATGGTCCGCGGGCAGACCCCGGCCGACTTCCAGAAGGTCACAGCGAACCTCGCGTACGCCTTCGGCCGGCGGCACGCCCGGGTCTACTCCGAGCGGCCCGACGACCTGCCCACCCGTACCGGCTATTGGGCGTTGCTGCTGGGCTGGGTGGACCGAATGCGGTTCCGGGACCGGCCGACCGTGGTCTACCTGGTCCTCGTCCGCACCGATGCCCTGCGGCCGGTCGTGGCACCGTTTGACGCCCCGGCCGTACCGGACCTCACCGCTCTGCCGCTGGCGCGACGGGAAGACCTGGGCACCTGGTCCCTGCACCTGCTCGCCACACATGTCCTCATCGGCGGGGCCACCCGGTCCGGCAAGGGCTCGGTGCTCTGGTCGCTGGTCCGCGCGCTGGCCGGCGGCATCACCTCCGGCCTGGTCCGGCTCTGGGTGATCGACCCCAAGGGCGGGATGGAGTTCGCAATGGGTCGGCCGCTGTTCGCCCGGTTCGCCTGCAAGTCCTTCGAGGCCATGGCCGATCTCCTCGACGAGGCCGTGGCGGTGATGCGAGAGAGGCAAACCCGGCTCGCCGGCAGGGTCCGGGTGCACACCCCGACCGAGGCTGACCCCCTGGTCGTGGTCGTCATCGACGAGATGGCGGCGCTCACCGCGTACCTGCAAGACGCCGAGCTGCGCAAGCGCATCGCCGGCTCGCTCGGGCTGCTGCTGTCGCAGGGTGCCGGTGTCGGCGTCTTGGTGGTGGCCGCGTTGCAGGACCCCCGCAAGGAGGTGCTGCCGTTCCGGGACCTGTTCCCGACCCGCATCGCGCTCGGCCTCACCGAGGCGGCTCAGGTCGACCTCGTGTTGGGCGACGGTGCCCGCAACCGGGGCGCCCTGGCCGACCAGATGCCCCGCTGGGCCAAGGGGGTCGGGTACGTGATCCTCGACGGCACCCCGGAACCGATGCGGGTCCGCTTCTCGTACGTCACCGACGACCACATCCGCGACCTCGCCCGCGAGTACCCGGCTCCGGCCGACGCTGCGGACATCCTCGCCCAGGTCGGCCGCGAGTCGACACCGGAACCGGTCCGGCCGGCCCTGCCTCGGCAGCGTCGCGGGCCGCTGCTGCCGGACGCGCTGCGCAACATCCTCGACGCCGACGGGGGTGAGTCGCGGTGACCGCCCCGACCTTCTACCGGCTCCGCGCACCGAACTCGGACGGCGCGAGCAGCACGGCGGTATCCGTCCGCGTCGACCCCGATCGGCCCGACCCGTACCCGGTCTATCTCGCCGTCGGCGGTGGCCGGCGCCGCATGCACCTGACCCCCGACGAGGCGTGGGCGCTGTGGCGCTGCCTCTCCGAAGCGGTCGCCTCCCTCGGCGACCCGCCCGACCACATCCGTACTCGCGTCACCCCGGACCGGAGGTAACCCCGATGTCCCTCAAGCGCTTCTTCCTCGGCACCCACCGCATCAAGCCGCTGAACATCGACCTGGATGGCTCCCCGGACCGGCTCGCCGCCGCCCTGCACGGCCTGGCGCACATGGTCCGCCGCCGGGACGACCTCGACGGGCAGCGCATCCGCATCACCGTCACCATCCGCATTCCGGAGGGCGACTTCGAATGATCCGCCACCGAGCCGAGTCCGGCATCCGGGTGCTGATCCTGCTCGCCATCGGGATCATGGCCGGTGCCGCCGCCTTCACCCACGTCCACGACCTGACCGTGGCCCATGGGCAGCCCGACTGGATCGGCTGGGCCAACGCGGTAGCGGTCGAGCTGATGGCGATCTACCTCGGCCTGGAGATCCGCGCCCGCCGTCGTGCCGGTCGCCCGGTCGGCCTGGTCGGCGTGCTCCTGGTCGCGTTCGCCCTGCTCTCCCTTGCCGCCCAGGTCGCGGAAGCCGAACCGTCCGTGTGGGGCTGGATCGTGGCCGCCGTGCCGTCGCTCGCGTTCCTCGCCCTGGTCAAGGTCGTCCTGTCCAGCGCACCCGCCCCGGCACCCGAGCCTGACCAACCGCTGGTCGACTGGACCTACGAGGTTCCCGAACAGGTCGCCACCGAGCCCGAGCCCCAGCAGCCGACCGTGCCTGCCCCGGCGGTCCGTCCGGCGCCGGCCACGGTGCTGCCTCCGCTCGGCGTCGTCCAGCCCAACCGACCCCAGGTCGTCGGGATCATCCGATGACCGCTCCCACCCTGCCCGGCCTCGCTCCAGCCGCCCCGACCCCGGTTGCTCCTCGCCCGGGGTCGCGGGCGGCCCGCATGGCGTTGCCCCGCTCGGTCGACGTGCTCAAGGAGATCGCCGCCGAGTACGGCGTCTGCGTGCGCCCCCTCGCCATGCGCCGCACCGACCTCGACACCGGCCTGACCGAGGTCATCGACCTGCCCTGCGGCGCGACCCGCGAGGACAAGTGCGCGCCCTGCGCCAAGAAGAACCGCCGGCTACGGCAGGCCCAGATCCGCGAGGGCTGGCACCGCGACGACGAACCCCTGCCCGGCCCGGAACCGGCGACCGAGGCGCAGAAGTCCCTGATCCTGTTCCGCGCACACCTGGAGTTCTCCCGCGACGAGGCCGTACGCGCCGCCCAGTGGGACCAAATGACCGACCTCGACGAGGCGATCCGCGAGGTAGAGGAAGCCATCGCCGCCGAAGGTCTGCGCGGGCGCGTCGGCCCGCCCCACGCCACCGGCGACGAGGACGCCGACGACGAGCCCGGCCGCCGGCGCAAGCGCTCCACCAAGCGACGTCAGGACGCACCCGAGCTACCTCGGCGCAAGGTCGAACGGCGCACCGTCGGCAAGACCTACACCGCTCCGGACGGCGCCACGTTCCGGCCGTCGATGTGGCTGACGCTCACTCTCGACTCGTACGGCCCGGTCCGCCCCGACGGCACCCCGCTCAACCCCGACCGGTACGACTACCGCCGCGCCGCCTGGGACGCCGTGCACTTCCCGCGTCTGCTCGACCGGTTCTGGCAGAACCTGCGCCGCTGCGAGGGCTGGAACGTCCAGTACGCCGGCTGCGTCGAGCCGCAACGCAGGCTCGCCCCACACGCCCACTTCGCCATCCGGGGCACCATCCCCCGGGACGTCCTCCGCACCGTGGCGGCGGCCACCTACCACCAGGTGTGGTGGCCGGCGGTCGACGTCCAGCGCTACACCCTCGACCAGCTCCCCGTCTGGGACGAGCAGGCGGCGGCATGGGTCGACCCGGACACCCGGGAGCCGCTGACCACCTGGACGGAAGCCCTCGACGCCATCGATGACGACCCGGACGCCCAGCCTGTGCACGTCGTCCGCTTCGGCGTCCAGGTCGACGCCCGCGGCGTCATGCCCGGCACCGAGGACGCCGAACGGACCATCCGGTACGTCACGAAATACATCACCAAGCACACCGGCGACGTCCACAAGGCGACCACCGACCGGCAACGCAAGCACCTCGACCGGCTCTGGCAGCAACTCCAGCTCACCCCCTGCACCGAGCGATGCGCCAACTGGCTGCTCTACGGCGTCCAGCCCAAGAAGGCACACGCCAAGCTCAAGCCCGGCCGCTGCAAGGGCAAGGTCCACCAA
This sequence comes from Micromonospora sp. CMU55-4, assembly GCF_011602315.1. Classification (NCBI taxonomy): domain Bacteria; kingdom Bacillati; phylum Actinomycetota; class Actinomycetes; order Micromonosporales; family Micromonosporaceae; genus Micromonospora; species Micromonospora sp. CMU55-4. The sequence goes on along the minus strand of NZ_JAAOLH010000010.1, from coordinate 192,650 downwards.
CGCGACACCCTCGGCATCGGCGGCCGGCGCATCCTCATCTCCCGCGACTGGTCCGGCAAGACCCTCGCCGACCACAAGCACGACGTACGCGCCTGGGTCCGGGCACTGCTCGGCGCCACCACCGACAGCGCCACCGCCGGGCAGCTCGTCGACGACCAGGGCGCCACCGCCGAACGGATCCGGCACGCCTGGGAACTCGCCCGACCCGACGACCCCGACGTGGGACCGCTGGCCCACCGGCTCATGCGCTCCATCAGCGAACGCGCCCGCTGGCGGTCCGAACTGCTCGCCGCCAAGGACCGGGCCGCGCAGGGGCCCACAGATCTTTCGGCAACTCAGCACAGCGCACAGCACGACGGGGAGGGGACGCAGTGAACGAGGAGTTGTTGACCGTGCCGGAAGTGCTCGCCGAGCTGCGCGTACCGCGCTCGACCTGGTTCTACTGGCGGCAGACCGGCAAGGGGCCACGGGTGATCAAGCTTCCCAACGGGCAGCTTCGGGTCCGCCGGTCGGCGCTCGGTCGGTGGCTCGTTGACCTGGAGCAGGACGCCGCGTGAAGAGCTATGAGGTCCAGATCTGGGAGATCGGCAAGCGCGCCGACCGGAAGGCTCGGCCCTGGCGGGTCCGCTGGGCGGTGAGCGGCCACCGCTTCGAGGACATGTTCCGTACCAAGGCCCTGGCGCACTCGTTCCGCGCCGAGCTGGTCCAGGCGGCCAACGCGGGAGAGCCCTTCGACCCGGCCACCGGCCGCCCGGTCTCCGAGGCCAGAACCAAGAACCCCACCACCTGGTACGCCCACAGCCGCGCGTACGTCGAGATGAAGTGGCCCCGGGCGGCGGCCAAGACCCGGCGGTCGATCGTTGAGGCGCTGACCTCGATCACGGTGACCCTGACCCGCCCGGTAAAGCGGGGTCGACCGGCTGACGCGCTGCTCCGTGAGGCGCTGTACCTCTACGGGCTCAACCCGCGTCGCTGGTCCGACGAGATCCCCGCCGAGCACGCGGCGGCGTTGGCCTGGCTGGAAACCGCGTCCCTGCCGGTGGTCGAGCTGGACCCACCCGCGATGGTCCGCCGGGTCCTCGACAGCCTCTGCGTCCGTCTTGACGGCAAGCCCGCGGCTGCCTCCACCGTCCAGCGGAAGCGGGCCACCTTCTACAACGTGCTCGGGTACGCCGTCGAGCTGGAGCTGATCGACTCCAACCCGGTCGACAAGGTCCAGTGGACCGCTCCCGAGGTGGCGCAGTCCATCGACCGGCGGGTGGTGGCGAACCCGGCCCAGGTCGCCACGCTGCTGGAAGCGGTGAGATCTCTCGGCAAACGGGCCGACAAGGTCACGGCGTTCTTCGGCTGCCTCTACTACGCGGGCATGCGGCCCTCGGAGGCGGCGGACCTACGTCGGGAGGACTGCGACCTGTCGGGCCGGTGCGCCGAGTGCGGCGCGGACTTCGACGACCTGGCGGTGGTCAAGTCTTCCCGGTCCTGCGACCACGAGAAGATCGAATATCGCTGGGGCCGCCTGGTGCTCGCCGGCACCTCGCCGCGCGCCGGGTCGCACTGGACCGATGACGGCGGCTCCCACGAGCGGCGTGGACTCAAGCACCGGGGGAGGGCTGAGACTCGTACGGTGCCGATCCCGCCCCGGCTCGTCGAGTTGCTGTGCGCGCACGTCGAGAATCACGGGGTCGGTCCGGACGGTCGGTTCTTCCGGGGTCTGCACGGTGGGCCGCTGTCCGAGTCGGTCTACGACCGGTGGTGGAAGCTCGCCCGCGAGAAGGCGCTGACCGAATCACAGGTAGCCTCGCCGCTCGTCCGCCGGCCCTACGACCTGCGCCACGCAGCAGCCTCGCTTTGGCTGAACGCTGGTGTTCCGCCGACCGAGGTCGCCCGGCGCCTGGGCCACGGCGTCGCCGTCCTGCTCCGCGTCTACGCGAACTGCATCGACGGTGGCGACGACACCATGAACGACAAGATCGGCGACGCCCTGAAATGACGCCTCTACTGGACCTCCTGTGGGAGAGTCGAACCGTGCGAAGGTTCCGGCCACTGATCGCCCTTGGGATGTCGATGCTCCTTGCCACCGGCGCGTCCGTGGCAATGGCTGTTTCAGCCCCCGGCGCTGCTCCCGGAACGTCGCAACTCCTGATGGTCGGCCTGGCGGGCGTCCTCGGCGCGCTGAGCGGATTGGCTGGGGACTGGGGCCTACCCAGCCGGCAACCCCTCGAAGTGGCTTGTCCGGCCGGAAGCCCTTCAAAAAAAACTCCTTGAGGTTGACGATTTACCGCTTGATGGGTAGCCCCTCGGTTGACTGGTAGCCCTCACTCACCCCGAGTGGGGCGTGGGCACATGGTGGGCGGTTCCGATCGACAAGCCGGGAGGGTGCGGCAAAGTTCCAGTTCAGCGAGTTGACGTAGCCAAGATCGCGGATGCCCTGTAAATCCGTCGCGAAAGCTACAGAGGTTCGAATCCTCTACCCGCCACCAGGTGCAGATGCGGCCCCTGACCAGCAGAGATGCTGATCGGGGGCCGTTCTCGTTCGTCTGGCCGAGTCCGGCTGAGTCCAGCCGTCTGCGACTGATTGCGGGCGGGCCACGGAAAGGACGTCCACGACAAGATCGGGGATGATCCGTGGTGGCTCAACCCTGGTCCCTGCCGGCGCCGCTGTCGCCGACCAGTCGTCGAGCTTCGGCGATGACCTCCGCGTCGAGATCCTCGGGCTTGGTGCTGACCAGCATGTGTACCTCGTTGGCGGCCTCGACGTACTCGTAGGCGCTCTCCAGGTTGATCAGTTCGCCTGCCAGGGGAGTCCCGGCGTAGGTGATGAACTGTGAGACCCAGGACGTGAGTTCGCGAGGCGCGATCTTCCTGGCGAGCAGTCGTCGCGCCATGATGCGGAGGACTTCCTCTTCGGCCTTCCGGCTCTCTTCCCCGTAGTAGGTCAGGGAGAGTTCCGCGAACGCATCAGCCAGCCAGCGGCGCAGATCGTCGTCCTCGCTGCCCTTCACGGGGGAGACGCCGGCCAGGATCCGGAGGGTCGGACTGTCGACGCCTGCCACCAGGCAGTCGCAGGCGGCCATGACCACGTCAACCGAGGTGGCGGAGCCGATGCTCCAGAAGGCGACGGTGTCGTGAAGGTTGGCAAGAGCCTCTTCCCTGGTCATCGACACATGATCGGTCGGCAAGCTGGTGGTGTCGCGGAAGTTATTGGGCGCCGGGAACGGTGGCAGGGGTGGATCCATGGGCGTTGGGCAAATGGTGGGCCGTGGACCGGCAAGCCCTGGCTGGTCGGCAGGAAAGCAGCAGCTGCCTCGGCCCATCCCGCCGCTGAAGTGCGCTCGTGACGAGCAGAGCGCCGGATCTGCGCCAAATGGGACTGAACTGCTTGATTGGTGTGGGTGCGAGGGGGTGTCTGAGCTTTGCCGTAAGCTGCCGTCCCATGGCGTCGAGCACTGAGGAGCGGGACCGGCTCTACCGCGAGATCCTGCTCGCGCCGCTCCGCACGTCGGCGGATTGCCTTCCCGAGATGGGAGGGGCCGACGAGGTCGACCTTGCCGGCTTCACCGCGCTGTACGGCGCTGACCCGCTCTTTCACTGAATGGGCGTCGCCTCGCCCCTGATGTTCGCCGCGCAGAGCCGCGGGCGGCATGACGTCGATCCACAGGCAGTTCGGCGTCGGCTGCGAGCGCATCTTCCGCCAGGTCCTCAAGGCGGAGTTCGGACTGTCCGAGAACCAGGTCACATGGTCTGCTCGCGATACCTGACCGGCAACTGGAGTGTCTTCCCAGCCGTGGGCGGGCATGACCCCCTGTCCAGTACTTTCGGCTTCCTGCGGGACGTTGGCGGCTACCTCCGGCGGGACACCACCGACCTGCGCGCCAGCGTGGAGCACGTCCTGCGGCGACTCCTGGAGGCGGCATGACGGAGCTCGTCGAGCGCGCGGCGCACAGCCGCAACGAGCACATGACGTTCCGCGCCAACATGGGTGTGGGTAGGCACGGCTGGTTGCGCCTCACGCCCGCCTACGGCGTACGCCTCGTCCGCGATCGCATGTCGCACATGCCGGCCGGCAGCATCGTCACCGACCCCTTCTCGGGCACGGGCACGACGCCGCTCGCGGCTGCCGAGCTCGGTCACCGGGGGCAGTCGGTGGACATCAACCCCTTCCTGGTCTGGCTCGGCACGGTCAAGACGACGAACTACCCGGAGGACACGCTCCTCGCGCTCGCTGACGCCGTGACGAGTGTGCTCGACGGGGCGCGGGCGCACGACGAGGACGCCGATCTCTGGCAGCCGAGCCTGTTCAGGATCGAGAAGTGGTGGTCGCCGGGCGCGCTCCACGCCCTCAAGGCGCTTCGGAACGAGATCGACCGTTTCGACGGGCAGATCCGCGACCTGCTGGAGATCGGTCTCTGCCGGTCGCTGATCTCCTGCTCCAACGCGGCGTTCAACCATCAGTCGATGTCCTTCAAGGAAGCGCCGGCCGAGCAGGCGCTCTTCGTGGTCGACGACCTCGACAAGGCGCTCGACACGTACGCCACGGAAATGGCGACGATCATCGAGTCCGCCCGTTTCGACCTCGCCGGCACGGCGGTTGTCCGGCAGGGGGATTCGCGGACGGGTCTGGACGGCCTGGAGCCTGCGGACTTCGTACTGACCTCACCGCCGTACGTGAATCGGATGAGCTACATCCGCGAGCTTCGCCCGTACATGTACTGGCTCCGCTACCTGGACGTGGCCGGCGACGCCGGCGAGCTCGACTGGCGCGCCATCGGTGGCACGTGGGGCACCGCCACGAGCAAGCTGAACACGTGGAAGCCGGACGTCGGGACGCCTGTCGACGGGGCGATGAAGGTGGTCTGCGAGAAGATCGCGGCCGACGGCGGCAAGAACGGTCCGCTGCTTGCCAGCTACGTTCACAAGTACCACCACGACATGTGGCTGCACTTCCAGAGCGTGACGAAGCACCTGAAGCCGGGCGGCAGCGTCTCCTACATCGTCGGCAACTCCACCTTCTACAAGCACGAGGTGCCCGCGCACACCTGGTATGCCGTGATGCTGCGCGAACTCGGCTATTCGTACGTCAAGGTGGAGACCATCCGCAAGCGGAACTCCAACAAGGCGCTGTTCGAGTACGACGTCACCGGCACGAAGCCCGCGTGAACGGGCAGAGGCGGTAGCCGACCGTCAGGGTGCTGCCACCGGCTGTTGCCTGCCTCGTCGGCGGTGAAGCAGTCAGGCTGGCGGGTGTCGCACCTGGCGACGCCGTCGGGGCAACCGCCACCGGCCGGCTGATGATTCACTCGGTTCTCCTGGCGTGAAACCTTGCCTCAGGCATCGATGATGGTAGAGGCTGTCCGAGGGCGGCCGACGGGAGCGCCGACGCCATCTACTGTGGCCGTGGCCGGGTGCCGGCCGGCTGACGGGTGAATCAGGCGCTAAGCGTGGTTTACGCGCGAAGTCGTTGTGCGCGCCTTCCGTAGCGGCTGCGGGGCTGATCGTGACGGTATGCTGGGCCGGAGGGTGAGCCGCGCCTGTCGAACGGATGATTTCCCTGCCACTGCCCCTGCGCGAGGGCTCGCGCAGCTTTTGCCCGTGAGCGGGGTGTGGCACGATCGTGGAACCTTCACGATGGTTGTAACTCTCCCGACAGGAGCAATCATGTCTGGTCGTAGGCTGGGCCGGCTGTTTGGCTCGCTCCTCCTCGTTTCCGCCGCCTTGGGCGTTTCGGTAATCAGTGCAAAGTCCGGCCTGGGCGACCTCCGCCTCCTCGACTACGTCTGGGTCTGACAGCGACCCGGGCTGACCTCCACGGGGGCGGAAGCCGGTGGGTCCTGCCCGCCGGACCGGGAGTGGGACCCACCGGACAGGGAGTGGGATGAGCGGGCGAGACAACCCGAGGCGCAGACCCTCCGAGGACGCCTGGATAATCACCGCGCCGCTCGCCCTGGTAGCGGTGGCTTGTTCGACGGTCACCGGATTGATCGCGAAGCCACCCATCGGCGGGTGGCTTCCGGCGGTGCTGCTCCTGGCGCTGATGATCGTCGCCAGCGGGCCGGTCGTCGGCGTGGTCATCCGCCGGCAGTCACTCGGTATGACGCTCACTGAGCTGCCGCTGGTGCTCGCCTTCTACTTCCTGCCGCCGCTCACCGTCGTCCTGATCTACACGCTGTCCTCGCTCGTGACGCACCTGCGTCACCGGTTGTCGGCGCCGAAGCTCTGGTTCAACGTCGCGCGTGCGGCGGCGGGCACCTCGGTCGGCGCCCTGGTGCTGACCATCCTGCCGCCGACCGAGGGCGTGGGCCCCGCCACGTGGCTGGGCCTCTGCCTCGCGGTGGCGATGGTGATCCTGGTGAGCCTCACCTCGATCGCCGCGGTCCAGACCCTGCTCATCGGGTGGCACGCCGGCCGGGAGACGTTCCGGGCGCTGCGTTCGGGCGTGCTGACCAACGGCATCAACGTGTCGGCCGGCCTGATCGTGCTGATGCTGCTGGAGCAGTCCTGGTGGTCCCTGGTGCCGTTGGCCGCGCTGGCCGCGGGGCTGGTGGCGGTCTACCGGTCGTACACCGAGTTCTTCCAGCAGCACCGCACGCTCAGCGGCATGTACGAGCTGAGCCGGGCGATCTCGGCCAGCGGCCAGGACGGCACGCTCGCGGACGCCCTGCTGGGCCGCGTCCGCGGTCTGATGCAGGCGGAGTACGCGACGTTGTGGCTGCCCGCCCAGGGCCGGCACCCGGAGACCCTGCTCACCGCGCGGGTCGATGACCCCGGCCTGCTGGACACCGCCCCGACCGGGGTGGAGCTGCGCCAGCGGGCGATGCAGAAGGCCCGCCCGGTCACCGTCGGCCGGGGCGTGTGCAGCGATCCGGAGTTCCGGGCCAGCCTGGCCGAACAGGGCGTCAAGGACACGATCATCGTCCCGTTGCGCTCGGGCCGGGTGGTGATCGGGACGCTCGAGGTGACCAACCGGCTGGTCGACCCCTCGCACTTCACCGCGCGCGACGTCGCGGTCCTGGAGACGGTGGCGGCGCACGCCGCTGTCGCCCTGGAGAACTCTCGCCTGGTCGACCGGCTGCGGCACGACGCCGACCACGACACGCTCACCAAGCTGCCCAACCGGCGCCGGCTGACCGCGGCGGTGGCCGAGGCGGTGAAGATCGGCGCGCCGGGCGAGGTGGTCGCGTTGCTCCTCTTCGACGTCGACCGGCTCCGCCAGGTCAACGAGTCGCTCGGCCACGCCGCCGGGGACAAGGTGCTCGTCGAGGTGGCCGAGCGGCTGCGCGCCTGCGCGCCCTCCTCGGCGCTGGTCGGCCGCGCCGGTGGGGACGAGTTCCTGGTGACGCTCCGGCTGGAGAGCACCGAGGCGGCCCTGGAACTGGCGGCCCAGCTCCGGGAGCAGATCCGCGACGAGATGGTTTTCGACGCGCTCACCGTGGACGTGGACACGGTGGTCGGCGTGGCGGTCCACCCCGACCACGGCAGCGACGCGGTGGCGCTGTTGCAGCGCGTCGACCTGGCGGCCAGCGCCGCCAAGTCGGTCCCGGGCAGCGTGCAGCTCTACAGCCCGGCGCTGGAGTCGCGGTCGCTGCGCCGGCTCGGCCTCGCCGGCGACCTGCAACGGGCGCTGGACGAGGGCAAGCTGGAGGTCTACTTCCAGCCCAAGGTCACGCTGCGGGACCGCCGTCTGGTGGGCGTGGAGTGTCTGGCCCGGTGGGAGCACCCGGCGCACGGCACGGTCTCGCCGGACGACTTCGTGGCGGTGGCCGAGCACACCGGCCAGCTCGGCCGGCTCACCGAGTTCGTGCTCCGGGAGAGCCTGCGGCGCAGCCGCGACTGGAGCCACGGCGAGCAGCCGCTCTCCGTCGCGGTCAACCTCGCCGCGCGTACGCTCACCGACCAGCACTTCCCGGCGCTGGTACGCGATCTGCTGGCCGAGTACGGCGTGCCGCCGCAGCGGCTGACACTGGAGGTCACCGAGGCCGGTGTGCTGGACGGCGCGGAACGTCCCATCCCGACCCTGCGCAGCCTCCGTGACCTCGGTGTCCGACTCTCGGTGGACGACTTCGGCACCGGCAACTCCTCCCTGGCCCAGCTGCGCCGGCTGCCGGTGCACGAGGTGAAGGTGGACCGGTCGTTCGTGCAGGGCATGGCGACCGATCCGGGTGATCTGGCGATCGTGAACGCGGTGGTGACGCTCTCCCAGCAGTTCGGCCTGGCGGTGGTGGCCGAGGGCGTGGAGAGCGAGCTGATGCTGGAGCTCCTGCAGGACATCGGCTGCGAGATCGGCCAGGGCTTCCTGTTCAGCCGCCCCCTGCCGTACGAGCGTCTGGAGGCCTGGTTCGGCGCCCAGGTCGACCCGGAGACGGTGGCCACGGGGGAGCTGCCGCGGCTGCGTGTGGTGCCCTGAGCAGGGCCGACACGTACCTGGGGGATCCGATTTCACCTCGGCGACGCGGTCGTGTACTGTTTCCCCTGCGCGACACCCCCGGGGTGATCGGGCAGGCCCCCTTAGCTCAGTCGGCAGAGCGTCTCCATGGTAAGGAGAAGGTCTACGGTTCGATTCCGTAAGGGGGCTCAGAGGGTCCGGCTGGACCCGCCACGGCGGTGTAGCTCAGATGGCAGAGCAAGCGGCTCATAATCGCTGTGTCGCCGGTTCAAGTCCGGCCACCGCTACTCTCGTCCTCCGGGTACACCCGGTGGTCGGTGGGACGGGCGCCACAGGCGCCCACTTTGCATGTCCGCGTTGTCAGCGCGTAGGCTGACACGCCGTAGTTGTTCCGTGAGCGAGGAAGGCACTCCGCCGTGGCGAAGGCGACCGATGTTCGGCCGAAGATCACTTTGGCGTGTGTGGAGTGCAAGGAGCGCAACTACATCACGCGCAAGAACCGCCGTAACGACCCGGACCGCATCGAGCTGAAGAAGTTCTGCCCCCGGGACGGCAAGCACACCGTTCACCGCGAGACCCGCTGATCGCGACCGGCGCAGCCGGTCGGCACCAGCTTCCGCGTACGCCGATCCACCTGACGGGTGGCCTCCGGGCCGCCCGACCGGGCGGATCGGCGTTCGTGTTTTCCGTGTAGGTTCGGCGGCATGTCCCTGGACCCGTCCTTCGTCGGCCGGACGTACCCGCCGACCGCCCCCTACCAGGTGGGCCGAGAAAAGATCCGCGAGTTCGCCACCGCCATCGGCGCGACCGACCCGGCCCACCACGATCCGGAGGCGGCCCGTTCGCTCGGCCACGCCGACGTGGTGGCCCCGCCGACGTTCCCGGTGCTCGTCACGATGGCGGCGAGCCGGCAGATCGTCGAGGATCCGGCGCTCGGCGTCGACTACAGCCGCGTGGTGCACGGCGACCAGCGGTTCGCGTACACCCGGCCGGTGGTGGCCGGCGACGAGCTGGTGTGCGTGAGCACCATCGAGGAGGTCACCACCCGGGGCGGGCACGGCTTCCTGACCACCCGCACCGATGTGAGCACTGTGGACGGTGAGCCGGTGGTCGCCGTCTGGTCCAAGATCGTCGTACGCGGGGAGGCCTGAGGACATGGAGCTGCCCACTCAGACGTACCGGGTGACCCGCGCGGACCTGGTCCGCTACGCGGGCGCCTCGGGCGACTTCAACCGGATCCACTGGAGCGACCGCGTCGCCACCGACGTGGGGCTGCCGGGCGTCATCGCCCACGGCATGTTCACCATGGCCCTGGTCGGCCGCGCGGTGACCGGCTGGGCCGGCGCGCCGGACGCGGTGGTCGACTTCGGCGTCCGGTTCACCCGGCCGGTGGTCGTCCCGGACACCGACGAGGGCACCGAGATCGAGGTGTCGGCGGTGGTCAAGGAGGTCACCGAAGACGGTCTGACCAGGCTCGACATCACCGCCACCTGCCAGGGCGAGAAGGTGCTGTCGCAGGCCCGGGCACTGATCCGCACGACGCGCTGAGGGTCCGCCCGACGCGCGAGGGGCAGACCGGTTGGGAAAGTCGCACGACTACCCGTACACTGGTCCGCCGTGGGGCAAGTGACCCCCGCTCGGCACAGTGTGTCCGGGTGGAGGTGAGTTGCCGCACAGGGGTGTAGCTCAATTGGCAGAGCAGCGGTCTCCAAAACCGCAGGCTGCAGGTTCAAGTCCTGTCACCCCTGCGCCTCAGGCCTGACCGTTCCGTGGGTCGCGTCGCCCTCACCGGCGGCGTCCGGCCCGTGGTGGTGGCACCGGTGGGGTGGTTCCGAGGCGCTCGGGCCCTCCCGGCCGGTCCGCCGGCCGCGGCCCGTCGCGGGACGGTTGGTCCGGCCGGCGTGACCAACACGCCGCGCACGCCGCCCGGCGTGCGACCCCATATCCCGCACGGAGGGCGAAGTGGCCAAGAGCAAGCGCCGCGGCGAGGACGACGGCGACGAGCGTCTGAACGACGACGCGACCGTCGACGGCGTGGCCGACGACGACGCCACCGACGCGGACGAGCCGGTCTCCCGGGGCGGCACCGCGACCCGTAAGCGGGCGCAGGCCGAGCCGGCCGAGGGCCGGAAGACCCGCAAGGACACCGAGCGGATCGGGCTGTTCGCCCGCATCGCGCGGTTCTTCCGCGAGGTCGTGGCAGAGCTGCGTAAGGTCATCTGGCCGACCCGCAAGGAGCTGCTGACCTACACGGCCGTGGTGGTCACCTTCGTCGCGGTGATGCTGGCGATCGTGGCCGGCCTGGACTACGGCTTCGCCAAGGCGGTGCTGTGGGTCTTCGGCGAGCCGAGCTGACCTGCGGACAGCGATACTGACGGAAGTGAGCGAGCGTGCCTGAGTACGACGAGACCGCCGGAACCCCGGACGACCAGTCCACGGTGGCGACGGCGGCCAACAACGAGTCGGTCGAGGCCGCCAGCGAGCCGGAGTTCCCGACCACCGAGCCGGCCCCGGACGAGGACTTCGACCCGGTCGCCGAGCTGCGCCAGAAGCTGCGCTACGCGCCCGGCGACTGGTACGTGGTGCACTCGTACGCCGGCTACGAGAACAAGGTCAAGACCAACCTCGAGACCCGGATCACCTCCCTCGACATGGAGGACTTCATCTACCAGGTCGAGGTGCCGACCCGGGAAGAGGTCGAGGTCAAGAACGGCAAGCGGTCGCAGGTCCAGGCGAAGGTCTTCCCGGGCTACATCCTGGTCCGGATGGAGCTGACCGCCGAGTCCTACTCCTGCGTCCGGAACACCCCGGGGGTCACCGGCTTCGTCGGCGCGACCGACCGGGCCGACCGGCCGGCGCCGCTGAGCCTCGACGAGGTGCTCAAGTGGCTGGCCCCGGCGGTCGAGACCGAGCAGAAGAAGGCCAAGCCCGAGGTCAAGGTCCTCGACTTCGAGGTCGGCGACTCGGTCACCGTCACCGACGGCGCGTTCGCGTCGCTGCCGGCGACGATCAGCGAGATCAACGCCGACCAGCAGAAGCTCAAGGTGCTGGTGTCGATCTTCGGCCGGGAGACGCCGGTCGAGCTGAACTTCAACCAGGTCGCCAAGATCTGACGTACGTCGGCACCGGCGGCCCGCCCCTTCCGGGGTGGCCGCCGGTGCGCCGTTTCGCCACCCACCGACCTCGGCGCGGAGGGTGGCCGGCGGCTGCGCTACCCTAGAACGTCGGCTGTCCGCACCGCGCTGACCGTGCGCGCCCGCGGACCGGCGAGAATCCCAGTTTCAAGCCCCAGGAAGAGACATGCCTCCGAAGAAGAAGCTCGTCAAGACGTTCACGCTTCAGCTGCCGGCGGGCCAGGCCACCCCGGCGCCGCCGGTCGGCCCCGCGCTCGGCCAGCACGGCGTGAACATCATGGAGTTCTGCAAGTCCTACAACGCGCAGACCGAGTCCCAGCGGGGCGACATCGTCCCCGCCGAGATCAGCGTCTACGAGGACCGCACGTTCACCTTCGTGCTGAAGACCCCGCCCGCCGCCCGGCTGCTGATCAAGGCCGCCGGTGTGCAGAAGGGCTCGGGCGTCCCGCACAAGGAGAAGGTCGGCTCGGTCACCCGCGCCCAGCTGCGCGAGATCGCCGAGAAGAAGATGGCGGACCTCAACGCCAACGACATCGACCAGGCCGAGAAGATCATCGCCGGCACCGCCCGGTCGATGGGCCTGACCGTCGCCGACTGATCTCGCTCCACCGCTCCACCCGATCTTTCTGTTCGTGGGAGGGCCGCGCACGCCGCGCGCCCGCCAGAGACCACAGGAGTCACCAGAAATGCAGCGCAGTAAGAGCTACCGCAAGGCCGCCGAGGTCATCGACCGGTCGAAGCTCTACACCCCGGTCGAGGCCGTCAAGCTGGCCAAGGACACCACCAACACCAAGTTCGACGCCACGGTCGAGGTCGCGATGCGCCTCGGCGTCGACCCCCGCAAGGCGGACCAGATGGTCCGCGGCACGGTCAACCTGCCGCACGGCACCGGTAAGACCGCCCGCGTGATCGTCTTCGCCGCCGGCGCGAAGGCCGAGGAGGCCGTCGCCGCGGGTGCTGACGAGGTGGGCACCGACGAGCTGGTCGCCCGCATCCAGGGCGGTTGGCTGGACTTCGACGCGGCGATCGCCACGCCCGACCAGATGGCCAAGATCGGCCGGATCGCGCGGATCCTGGGCCCGCGCGGTCTGATGCCGAACCCGAAGACCGGCACCGTGACCATGGACGTCACCAAGGCCGTCTCGGACATCAAGGGCGGTAAGATCACCTTCCGGGTGGACAAGCACTCCAACCTGCACCTGATCATCGGCAAGGCCTCCTTCTCCGAGGCCCAGCTGGTCGACAACTACGCCGCGGTGCTGGACGAGGTGCTGCGCGCCAAGCCGTCCGCGGCCAAGGGCACGTACCTCAAGAAGGTCACCCTCACCACCACCATGGGCCCGGGCGTCCCGGTCGACCCGAAGGTCGTGAAGAACCTGCAGGAGGCCTCGACCGAGGCCTGAGCAACCAGCACGTCCCGGACGGGGCTCCGCCACCAGGTCGTGGCGGGGCCCCGTTCGTCTGTCCGGTGTGGCAGTCTCGGCGCATGCGGCTCGACGGCGTGTGGTTCCGCTACCACCGGCACGGCCCCTGGGTCCTGCGGCAGGTCGACGTCGCCGTCGGCCCGGGTGAGGTCGCCGTGGTGCTCGGCCGCAACGGGGCCGGAAAGTCCACGTTGCTGCAGCTCACCGCCGGGGTGCTGCGTCCGTCCCGGGGCCGCGTCACCGACCGGCCGCCGGTGGTCGGCTGGGTGCCGGAGCGCTTCCCCGCCGACCAGCCGTTCACCGTCGGGGCCTACCTGACCGCCATGGGCCGCGTCGCCGGCCTGTCCGGTCCCGCCGCCGACCGGGCGGTGCGCCACTGGGTCGAGCGCCTCGGCCTGGCCCGGTTCCACGACGTCCGTCTGCCCCGGCTGTCCAAGGGCACTGCGCAGAAGGTCGGCCTGGCGCAGGCGCTGCTGCGTCCGCCCGGCCTGCTGGTGCTCGACGAGCCCTGGGAGGGGCTGGACGCCGCCGCCCGCGAGGCGGTCCCCGAGATCATCGGCGAGGTGCTGGCCGCCGGTGGCGCCGTACTCGTGAGCGACCACCGGGGCGAGACCGTCCGGCTGCCCGGTGCCCGGCACTGGTCGGTCACCGACGGCACGGTGACCGAGCAGGCCCTGCCGGGCGGCGCTGCCGTCGCCGTGGTCGAGCTGGCGGTGCCGGCCGCCGGGCTGGCCGCCGCCGTCGCCCGCCTGCGCGCCGACGGCCACCAGATCCTTCGGGTACGCGACCACGCCGTCCCGCCTCCGGCCACGCACCCGGTGCCGGCCTCCGTCGGCCCGTCCGCCGATGACGACTGCCCGGATGCGGACGCGCTATCCGGCCCGGTGGGCCACGTTGACGCCGGGGCCGGGGACTCGGGCCGCCCCGGGCCGGCGCCGGAGGTGGCCCGGTGATCGCGCTGGTCCGGCTGCGGCTGGCCGGCTTCCTGCGTACCGGACGGGCGCTGGCGCCGGTGCTGGCCGGCCTGCTCGTCCTGGGCGTCCTCCACGGCGGCGGCCGGGCCCGCCCGGCGGAGGCCTACGGCGTCTCCGCCGTGGTCCTGTTCCCGGTGCTGGCCTGGCAGACCAAGATCCTGCTGGACGTCGAGCCCGACGTGCAGCGCCGGCTGGCCCGGGTGGTGGCCGGGCCGGGCCGGGAGTGGGCGGCCGGGCTGCTCGCCGCGCTGGTGGCCGGGCTCGCCGTGGTGGTGGTCGCGCTGGCGCTGCCGTGGCCGCTCGGCGGGGTGACCGCGGCCGTAGCGCCGGGGGAGCGGCCGGTGCTCGTGGGGGTGGCGCTCGGGCTCTGGGCGCACCTGCTCGCCCTGCCCGCGGCGGTGGCGCTCGGCGCGCTGGCCAGCCGGGCCGTGACCCGCAGCGCCGGCTACGGGGTGGCGGTGCTGGTGACCGGCGCGGTTGGGGTGGTGGTGCTGGGGCTCTCCGGCTCGGTCGCGCCGTGGCTGGCCCCACCGGTCATGGCGACCGCGCGGGAGGTCACCGGGCCGGTCGCCACCGGTGCCGGCCTGCTGCTCACCGGCTGGGCGGCGCTCTGGGCGGCGGTGGCGCTCAGCGGCTACGCCTGGGCCCGCCGCACCCGGGCCTGAGGCGCGGTGACCGGGAGCACCGGGGCGCGATTTGGCGCTGCGGTCCCGGTCGCGTAACCTGGTGCGGTAGTTCCACCCAAAGACCGCTGGTCACCGTGCCCCGGCACGGTCGAAGGTCCCGCGACGACGGGCGACCCGCGCAGGGCGGTAAGCGAAAATCGGTGTCATGCATGGTCCGCCGACTGTGCCCGTGCCGCCGGCCCTCGCCCCGTGCGCCCTGCGCCGGGGCTTTTTCGTTGTCGTGATGCCTCCGCCGCCGCCGTCGAGCCTTGGCTCGTCGCCGGCGTACCAGCTCCGAGCAACGAGAGAGGAGGGACATGGCGGACAAGCCGATCCGGGCCGACAAGGCCACGGCCGTCGCCGAGCTGACCGAGAGCTTCCGCAACGCGGGGGCGACCGTGCTCACCGAGTACCGCGGGCTCACGGTTTCGCAGCTCACCCAGCTGCGGCGCTCGCTCGGCAAGGAGACCAGCTACACGGTCGCGAAGAACACGCTTGCCAAGCGTGCCGCGGCCGATGCGGGCATCTCCGGCCTCGACGAGCTGTTCTCCGGTCCTACCGCGCTGACTTTCGTTTCGGGCGACGTCGTCGAGGCGGCGAAGGGGCTTCGCGACTTCGCGAAGGCCAACCCGAAGCTCGTCATCAAGGGCGGTGTCTTCGAGGGCAAGGCCATTTCCGCGGCCGAGGTCACGAAGCTCGCCGACCTGGAGTCCCGCGAGGTGCTGCTGGCCAAGCTGGCCGGCGCGATGAAGGGCAACCTGAGCAAGGCCGCGGCCCTGTTCCAGGCGCCGCTCTCCAAGGCCGCCCGCGCGGCGGCCGCCCTGGCGGACAAGAAGCGCGAGCAGGAGGGCGCCGAGGCGGCCTGAGGCCCTCCCGGCGCACCACGTTCTTAGTTTTCATTGCGAGAAAGGACGCCAGACATGGCGAAGCTCAGCACCGACGAGCTGCTCGACGCGTTCAAGGAGATGACGCTGATCGAGCTCTCCGAGTTCGTGAAGCAGTTCGAGGAGACCTTCGAGGTCACCGCCGCCGCTCCGGTCGCCGTGGCCGCGGGCGCCCCGGCCGCCGGCGGCGCTGCTGCCCCGGCCGAGGAGGAGAAGGACGAGTTCGACGTCATCCTCGACGCCGACGGTGGCAAGAAGATCCAGGTCATCAAGGTCGTGCGTGAGCTGACCGGCCTGGGCCTCAAGGAGGCCAAGGACCTGGTCGAGGCCGCGCCGAAGGCCGTCCTGGAGAAGGTCAACAAGGAGACCGCCGAGAAGGCCAAGGCCAAGCTCGAGGGCGAGGGCGCCAAGGTCACCATGAAGTGACCTTGCTCCACCTGACGCGCGTCCGGCTCACGTGAGCCGGGGCACACCGCGTCGCGGCGGGCGGTGATCCGGAATCGGATCGCCGCCCGCCGTGTTGGTGGTCCCGGACGGCAGCGGTGTGAGCAGGGCGTACGACGGCCCGTGTGCCGGCTGGTCAGTGGCGTCTGTCGGTAGCCCGTCGGTGGGAAAGACACCCCGACCGGTAACCGGCCCTTGACGCGGCACCGGCCTGCCAGGCACGCTGACATCAGCAAGACTTTCCGCGCTTGCAACGGCCGCCACTCGGGTAATGGCAACGGCAGCACCGCCGCCGCGGCACCCGAGCGGACCGGCAGGAGCGTCGCGTTCCGAGCGGCCCGGTCGACCCGGTTTTCCGAGGTCCCAGGGCTTGTTCCGCGACGACCTGCGGGGTGGGCTGGACAGCGGTTAGCCTCTCGGCTACACTGCTAGTTTGCGCTGCCTTCCGACTTGACCCCTGCTCGGAAATGTCCGTTTACGGATAATTCTGGTGGGGTCATTGGAGTGCACGCGTACCAGCCGTTCTGCAGCACCGGTCCTCGGAAGGACGCATCTTGGCAGCTTCCCGCCCTGCGAAGACCAGTCGTACGTCGAGCGCATTCGCGCCCCGCCGAGTTTCTTTCGGTCGGATCACCGAACACCTCGAGGTCCCCAACCTCCTCGCCATCCAGAACGAGTCCTTCGACTGGCTCGTCGGCAACGAGGCTTGGCAGGGCCGGTCGGCGGACGACCCGCACGCACGCTCGGGTCTCGCGGAGATCCTCGACGAGATCAGTCCCATTGAGGACTTCTCCGGCACCATGTCGCTCTCCTTCTCGGCTCCGCGCTTCGACGAGGTCAAGGCCTCGATCGAGGAGTGCAAGGAGAAGGACCTCACCTACTGCGCGCCGCTGTTCGTGACCGCGGAGTTCACCAACAACACCACTGGCGAGATCAAGAGCCAGACCGTGTTCATGGGTGACTTCCCGATGATGACGCCGAAGGGCACCTTCATCATCAACGGCACCGAGCGCGTCGTGGTCAGCCAACTCGTCCGCTCGCCGGGCGTGTACTTCGACAAGCAGCCGGACAAGACCTCCGACCGCGACCTCTCCAGCGTCAAGGTCATCCCGAGCCGGGGTGCCTGGCTGGAGTTCGACATCGACAAGCGCGACACGGTCGGCGTTCGCATCGACCGCAAGCGCCGCCAGGCCGTCACCGTCCTGCTCAAGGCCATCGGGTGGTCCGCCGAGCGCATCCGTGAGAAGTTCGGCTGGTCCGAGCTCATGATGACCACGCTCGAGAAGGACCACATCGCCGGCCAGGACGAGGCCCTGCTCGACATCTACCGGAAGCTCCGCCCCGGCGAGCCGCCGACCCGTGAGAACGCCCAGACCCTGCTCGACAACCTCTTCTTCAACCCGAAGCGGTACGACGTCGCCAAGGTCGGGCGCTACAAGTTCAACAAGAAGCTCGAGCTGGACGTGCCGATCACCACCGGCACGCTCACCGAGGACGACATCGTCGCCACCGTGGAATACCTCTGCCGGCTGCACGCCGGTGAGGAGGGCTACGAGGCCGACGACATCGACCACTTCGGCAACCGTCGCCTGCGTACCGTGGGCGAGCTGATCCAGAACCAGGTCCGGGTGGGTCTCTCCCGGATGGAGCGGGTCGTCCGCGAGCGGATGACCACCCAGGACGTCGAGGCGATCACGCCGCAGACCCTGATCAACATCCGCCCGGTGGTGGCGGCGATCAAGGAGTTCTTCGGCACGTCGCAGCTGTCCCAGTTCATGGACCAGACCAACCCGCTGGCGGGCCTGACCCACCGGCGCCGGCTGAGCGCGCTCGGCCCTGGTGGTCTGTCCCGTGAGCGGGCCGGCTTCGAGGTCCGGGACGTGCACCCGTCCCACTACGGCCGGATGTGCCCGATCGAGACGCCGGAAGGCCCGAACATCGGCCTGATCGGCGCGCTCTCCACGTTCGCCCGGGTCAACCCGTTCGGCTTCATCGAGACGCCGTACCGGAAGGTCATCGACGGCCGGGTCACCGACCAGATCGACTACCTGACCGCGGACGAGGAGGACCGGTTCGTCAAGGCGCAGGCCAACGCCCCGCTGAAGTCGGACGGCACCTTCGCCGAGGACCGCGTCCTGGTCCGTCGTAAGGGCGGCGAGACCGAGGACGTCGCGCCGGGCGCCGTGGACTACATGGACGTGTCGCCGCGGCAGATGACCTCGGTCGCCACCGCGATGATCCCGTTCCTGGAGCACGACGACGCCAACCGCGCGCTCATGGGCGCGAACATGCAGCGTCAGGCGGTGCCGCTGGTCAAGGCCGAGGCCCCGCTCGTCGGTACGGGCATGGAGTACCGCGCCGCGGTCGACGCCGGTGACGTGGTCGTCGCCGAGGTCGGCGGTGTGGTCGAGGACCTCTGCGCGGACTACATCACGGTCCACCAGGACGACGGCCACCGCCGGACGTACCTGCTGCACAAGTTCCGCCGCTCCAACGCCGGCTCCTGCGTCAACCAGAAGCCGGTCGTCTTCGAGGGCGACCGCGTCGAGGCCGGTCAGGTCATCGCCGACGGTCCGTGCACCGACGAGGGCGAGATGGCGCTCGGACGCAACCTGCTGGTGGCGTTCATGTGCTGGGAGGGCCACAACTACGAGGACGCGATCATCCTGTCGCAGCGCCTCGTGCAGCAGGACGTGCTCACCTCGATCCACATCGAGGAGCACGAGGTCGACGCCCGGGACACCAAGCTCGGCCCGGAGGAGATCACCCGCGACATCCCGAACGTCAGCGAGGAGATGCTCGCCGACCTCGACGAGCGCGGCATCATCCGGATCGGCGCCGAGGTCGTCCCCGGCGACATCCTGGTCGGCAAGGTCACCCCGAAGGGTGAGACCGAGCTGACCCCCGAGGAGCGGCTGCTCCGCGCGATCTTCGGCGAGAAGGCGCGCGAGGTCCGGGACACCTCGCTGAAGGTGCCGCACGGCGAGACCGGCACGGTCATCGGTGTGCGTACCTTCTCCCGCGAGGACGGCGACGAGCTGCCCCCGGGCGTGAACGAGCTGGTCCGGGTCTACGTGGCCCAGAAGCGCAAGATCCAGGACGGTGACAAGCTCGCGGGCCGCCACGGCAACAAGGGCGTCATCTCCAAGATCCTGCCGATCGAGGACATGCCGTTCCTGGAGGACGGGACCCCGGTCGACATCGTGCTGAACCCGCTCGGTGTGCCGTCCCGGATGAACATCGGCCAGGTCCTGGAGACCCACCTCGGGTGGGTGGCCAAGACCGGCTGGAGCGTGGACGGCGACGACGAGGAGTGGAAGCGCCAGCTCCGCTCGATCAACGCGCACGAGTCCGAGCCGGACACCAACGTGGCCACGCCGGTCTTCGACGGTGCCCGCGAGGAGGAGATCTCCGGTCTGCTGGCGTCGACCCTGCCCAACCGGGACGGCAACCAGCTCATCGGGGGCAGCGGCAAGGCGCAGCTGTTCGACGGTCGTTCCGGCGAGCCGCTGCCCGACCCGATCGCGGTCGGCTACGTCTACATCCTGAAGCTCAACCACCTGGTCGACGACAAGATCCACGCCCGGTCGACCGGTCCGTACTCGATGATCACGCAGCAGCCGCTGGGTGGTAAGGCGCAGTTCGGTGGCCAGCGCTTCGGTGAGATGGAGTGCTGGGCCATGCAGGCGTACGGCGCCGCCTACGCCCTGCAGGAGCTGCTGACCATCAAGTCCGACGACGTCCTGGGCCGGGTCAAGGTCTACGAGGCGATCGTCAAGGGCGAGAACATCCCCGAGCCGGGCATCCCGGAGTCGTTCAAGGTGCTGCTCAAGGAGCTGCAGTCGCTGTGCCTCAACGTCGAGGTGCTCTCCAGCGACGGTGTGGCCCTGGAGATGCGCGAGACCGACGACGAGGTGTTCCGGGCGGCGGAGGAGCTGGGCATCGACCTGTCCCGGCGCGAGCCGAGCTCGGTCGAAGAGGTGTAAGTGGTGAGGTCGGGGGCCGACCGGCCCGCTCTGGGCGGTCAGTCTTGATCCCGACGCGGGCCGGCCGGCCCCCGACCCCGCCCATGATCTAGCTGTAAAGACGACGACATAGGGGACATAGTGCTCGACGTCAACTTCTTCGACGAGCTGCGCATCGGCCTCGCCACCGCTGACGACATCCGTCAGTGGTCCCACGGCGAGGTCAAGAAGCCCGAGACCATCAACTACCGCACCCTCAAGCCGGAGAAGGACGGGCTCTTCTGCGAGAAGATCTTCGGTCCTCAGCGGGACTGGGAGTGCTACTGCGGTAAGTACAAGCGGGTCCGCTTCAAGGGCATCATCTGCGAGCGCTGCGGCGTCGAGGTGACCCGCTCCAAGGTTCGCCGGGAGCGGATGGGTCACATCGAGCTGGCCGCTCCGGTGACCCACATCTGGTACTTCAAGGGCGTGCCGAGCCGGCTGGGCTACCTGCTGGACCTCGCCCCGAAGGACCTCGAAAAGATCATCTACTTCGCCTCGTACGTCGTGACGAGCGTGGACGCCGAAGCGCGTCACCGCGACCTCTCGACCATCGAGAACGAGATCCTGGCCGAGAAGCGGCAGGCGGAGAACAGCCGCGACTCGGAGATCGAGAAGCGGGCCGCCAAGCTGGAGGCCGACCTGGCCGAGCTGGAGGCCGAGGGCGCGAAGGCGGACGTCCGGCGCAAGGTCAAGGAGGGCGGAGAGCGCGAGATGCGCCAGATCCGCGACCGGGCCCAGCGCGAGATCGACCGCCTCGACGAGGTCCTCGACACCTTCCGCAAGCTGGAGCCGAAGCAGCTGGTCACCGACGAGCTGCTCTACCGCGAGCTGCGCGACCGCTTCGGTGAGTACTTCACCGGCAGCATGGGCGCCGAGGCGATCAAGGCCCTGGTCCAGAACATGGACCTGGAGGCCGAGGCGGAGAACCTGCGCGAGACCATCCGCTCCGGCAAGGGCCAGCGGAAGATCCGGGCGCTCAAGCGGCTCAAGGTCGTCGCGGCGTTCCAGAACACCCGGAACTCGCCGCTCGGCATGGTGCTGGACTGCGTCCCGGTCATCCCGCCGGACCTGCGCCCGATGGTGCAGCTCGACGGTGGCCGTTTCGCGACCTCCGACCTGAACGACCTGTACCGGCGTGTGATCAACCGGAACAACCGCCTCAAGCGGCTGATCGACCTCGGCGCGCCCGAGATCATCGTCAACAACGAGAAGCGGATGCTCCAGGAGGCCGTCGACGCGCTGTTCGACAACGGCCGTCGTGGTCGTCCGGTCACCGGCCCCGGTAACCGGCCCCTGAAGTCGCTGTCCGACATGCTCAAGGGCAAGCAGGGCCGGTTCCGCCAGAACCTGCTCGGCAAGCGCGTCGACTACTCCGGCCGTTCGGTCATCGTGGTCGGCCCGAAGCTCAAGCTGCACCAGTGCGGCCTGCCCAAGCAGATGGCGCTGGAGCTGTTCAAGCCGTTCGTGATGAAGCGGCTGGTCGACCTCAACCACGCGCAGAACATCAAGTCCGCCAAGCGGATGGTCGAGCGGCAGCGGCCGGTCGTGTGGGACGTGCTGGAAGAGGTCATCGGCGAGCACCCGGTGCTGCTGAACCGCGCGCCGACCCTGCACCGTCTGGGCATCCAGGCCTTCGAGCCGCAGCTGGTCGAGGGCAAGGCCATCCAGATCCACCCGCTGGTCTGCACCGCGTTCAACGCCGACTTCGACGGTGACCAGATGGCGGTCCACGTGCCGCTGTCCGCCGAGGCCCAGGCCGAGGCGCGGATCCTGATGCTGTCGTCGAACAACATTCTCAAGCCGGCCGACGGCAAGCCGGTCACCATGCCCACCCAGGACATGGTCATCGGTCTCTACCACCTCACCCACCTCACTCCGGGTGGCAAGGGCGAGGGCCGGGCGTTCAGCTCGGACGCCGAGGCGCGGATGGCGTACGACAACGGCGAGCTGCACCTGCAGGCGCCGGTCCGGATCCGGCTGCGCGACGTCGTCGGTGTGGACAACGGCGCCGGCGCCGAGCCGTGGACCGCCCCCGAGGGCTGGACCGAGGGCGAGCCGGTGACCGTGGAGACCACGCTGGGCCGGGTCCTGTTCAACGAGACGCTGCCCCCGGGCTACCGCTTCGTGAACTACGAGATCCGCAAGGGCCAGCTCTCCGCGATCGTCAACGACCTCGCCGAGCGCTTCCCGAAGGTGGCCCTGGCGGCCACCCTGGACGGGCTCAAGGAGGCCGGTTTCCACTGGGCCACCTGGTCCGGCGTCACCATCGGCATGGAGGACGTCATCGCTCCGCCGCGCAAGCGGGAGATCCTGGAGCGGTACGAGAAGGAAGCCGACCGGATCGACAAGCAGTACCAGCGTGGTCTGATGACCGCCGAGGAGCGTCGCGGCGAGCTCATCGAGATCTGGACCAAGGCGACCAACGAGGTCGCCAAGGAGATGGACACCGCGCTGCCGCAGGAGAACCCGCTGTGGAAGATGATCAACTCGGGCGCCCGCGGTAACCTGCTCCAGCTCCGGCAGATCGCGGCGATCCGTGGTCTGGTGGCCAACCCGAAGGGTGAGATCATCCCGCGGCCGATCAAGGCCAGCTACCGGGAGGGTCTGTCCGTGCTGGAGTACTTCATCTCCACGCACGGTGCCCGTAAGGGTCTCGCGGACACCGCCCTGCGTACCGCCGACTCGGGTTACCTGACCCGGCGTCTGGTGGACGTCTCGCAGGACGTCATCATCCGCGAGGAGGACTGCGGCACCGACCGCGCCATCCCGATGCAGGTCGGCGAGCGCATCGACGGCAAGCTGGTCGTGCACGAGCACGCCGAGACCAGCGTGCACGCCCGGACGCTGGCCGACGACATCAAGGGGCCGGACGGCACCGTGGTGGCCCACCGCGGCCAGGACATCAACTCGATCCTGGTGGACGCGATCGTCGCCGCCGGTACCGAGACGGTGCGGGTGCGCAGCGTGCTCACCTGCGAGTCGAAGCTGGGCGTCTGCGGTGCGTGCTACGGCCGTTCGCTGCCGACCGGCAAGACCGTGGACGTCGGCGAGGCGGTCGGCATCATCGCCGCCCAGTCGATCGGTGAGCCGGGTACGCAGCTGACGATGCGTACCTTCCACACCGGTGGTGTCGCGGGTGAGGACATCACCCAGGGTCTGCCCCGTGTCCAGGAGATCTTCGAGGCCCGGGTGCCGAAGGGTAAGGCGCCCATCGCCGACACCCCGGGTCGCATCCGGATCGAGGACGGCGAGCGGTCCCGCAAGATCGTGGTCATCCCGGACGACGGCAGCGACGAGATCGTCTACGACAAGATCTCGAAGCGGGTCCGGCTCCGGGCGCACGACGGCGACCACGTCGAGGTCGGCGAGAAGCTCACCGAGGGCACCATCGACCCGCACGAGCTGCTGCGCATCCTCGGCCCGCGCGCGGTCCAGGTCCACCTGACCCAGGAGGTCCAGGAGGTCTACCGCTCGCAGGGTGTGCTCATCCACGACAAGCACATCGAGATCATCATCCGCCAGATGCTCAAGCGGGTGACGGTGATCGACTCCGGCTCGACCGAGTTCCTGCCGGGTGTGCTGGTCGACCGGGCGCTGTTCGAGTCGGAGAACCGCCGGCTCGTCGGCGAGGGTGGCGAGCCCGCCGCCGGTCGCCCGGTGCTGATGGGTATCACCAAGGCCTCGCTGGCCACCGACTCCTGGCTGTCGGCGGCCTCCTTCCAGGAGACCACCCGGGTGCTGACGGACGCGGCGATCCACGCCCGCAGCGACTCGCTGATCGGCCTCAAGGAGAACGTGATCATCGGTAAGCTCATCCCGGCCGGTACGGGCATCAGCAAGTACCGCAACGTCCGGGTCGAGCCGACCGAGGAGGCGAAGGCCAAGGTCTACTCGATGACCGGCTACCCGGAGACCGACTACGGCTTCGGGCCGGCCAGCGGCCAGGCGGTTCCGCTGGACGACTTCGACTTCGGGTCGTACCGCTAAGCACCAGGAAACGACGAGGCCCCCGGCAGCAGCCGGGGGCCTCGTCGCGTCCGGGCCGGCTTGCCGGGACCGGGGAACCGGTTCCGGGGCATGATGGAGGGCATGACGACAGTGCCCGGGCCGGCGCCCGTCGTGCCGCAGGCGCACCGCCATCCGCACGACCCGGAGCCGGTCCGCTCCACCAAGGCACGGGCGGTCTTCGCGCTCGGCCTGATCGGCGCGCTCACCGGTCTGTTCGTCGGCGGCGCGGTGCCGGCCACGATCGCGCTCACGCTGGCCCGGCAGGCGCGCCGCGAGGCGTACACATCTGGTGGTTATCTCACCGGCGGCGACTGGCTGCGGCGCGGCGAGCAGATGGCGCGGACCGGGCTGGTGCTGACCGCGGCGGCGGTGGTGGCGGCGGTGGTGATCGGCGTGGTCCGGTACGCCGACGGCTCGTTCGGCCACGACTTCGCGCCGAACTTCGACTGACCGGGCGGGGGAGCGGACCCGCGCCCGCCCACCCGGCCGTGACCGGCGACGGTAGCCTGGCCGGTGTCCGCCGGGTGGCGGGCGGGTGTGGACAGGAGGAACCGTGACGGAACCGGCCGCGCCGGGAGGCGACCCGAACCGCCCGGGGCCGTATCCGCCGGGTTCCGCGTCCGCGCCGGCGCATCACCCGCACGGGGCGTACCCGGGGAACGCGCCGGGTCACGGCGGCGGGTGGCCGGCGCCGGGAAGCGCGCCCGGCCACGGGGGCTGGGGGCCGGCGTTCCCGCCGCCGCCGGCCGAGGCGCCGCGGCCGCCGAAGCGGGTCGACGCGGTGCCGGGTACGCCGTTCGGGGTGGTCCACCTGGACGTGCCGCCGGTCACCTCGGGGCTCGCCATCGGCTCGTTGATCGCGGGGATCGCCGCGATTCTGGTTTCTCTTCTGGTCTTCTGCTTCGGTATCGCCGGGCCGGACTACGGTGGCGCCTGGGCGGCCGGCGCGTTCACCGTGCTCGGCGCGCTGATCGGGGTCGGCGCGGTGGTCGCCGGGCTGCTGGCCCGGCGGCAGATCCGGCGGCCGGCGCCGCCGCCGGCGGTGCGGTTCACCGGCGCCGGCCTGGCCGTGGCCGGGCTCTCCTGCGGCGGGGTGGGGCTGCTGTTCAGCCTGGTCGGGCTCGGGCTGGCCCTCGTGGTGCAGATCACCTGAGGTCCCCGGTGGGGCCGGTGCGGCCGGTGACCTGCCGCGACCGGTATGTCCGGGTGCCCGGGGGGTGGGCTGTGTCGGGGCCGCCGGGCCGCGCGGCGGACGAGCCGGTACACTTGTCACTGTAGGTGCCCATCATGGGCGCGTCGGCGATCCGGAGACCGGCTCGGCGGACCGCGGCAGCGGTCCTCCCGACCCATCCGTTTTGACCGGCGCGGCTGTGGTAGGTACTCTTTCCCCTTGTGCCCGGGCTCGCCCGGGCAATGCGTGCGTGCGCTGGAACCGGTCAGCCGGTGAATCGCGCGGTCGCACCATCAAGACCAAACAACCCGGTACGACGCGCCAGCGGCCGGCACCGGGACCGTGACTTGGGCGACACGCCCGACCGCGGGTGCTGGGACGCCGTCAGGCGGCCCCGGTTGGAATGTAGGAGAGCCGCCCATCCGGACGGCTGGAGCAGACGGCGCGGTCGCCTCGCAGCGGCCGAAGGGAGCGGAGAAACCCGGTGCCCACCATTCAGCAGTTGGTCCGAAAGGGCCGTCAGGCCAAGACGACCAAGACCAAGACCCCGGCGCTCAAGGGGTCTCCCCAGCGGCGCGGCGTGTGCACCCGCGTGTACACCACCACCCCGAAGAAGCCGAACTCGGCGCTGCGCAAGGTCGCTCGTGTCAAGCTCAGCAGCCAGATCGAGGTGACCGCCTACATCCCGGGCGTCGGCCACAACCTTCAGGAGCACTCGATCGTGCTCGTGCGCGGCGGTCGTGTGAAGGACCTCCCCGGCGTGCGGTACAAGATCGTGCGCGGCTCGCTGGACACCCAGGGTGTCCGCAACCGCAAGCAGGCTCGCAGCCGCTACGGCGCGAAGAAGGAGAAGAGCTGACATGCCGCGTAAGGGACCCGCTCCGCGGAAGCCGCTGGTCGCTGACCCGGTGTACAACTCGCCCCTGGTCACCCAGCTGGTGAACAAGATCCTGCTGCGCGGCAAGCGTCAGCTCGCCGAGCGCATCGTGTACGCCGCCCTGGAGGGCTGCCGCGAGAAGTCCGGCACCGACCCCGTCGTCACGCTCAAGCGCGCGATGGACAACGTCAAGCCGACCCTCGAGGTGCGCAGCCGCCGTGTCGGTGGCGCCACCTACCAGGTTCCGGTCGAGGTCCGGCCGTCCCGCGCGACCACGCTCGGTCTGCGCTGGCTGGTGACCTACTCCCGGGCCCGGCGCGAGAAGACCATGGTCGAGCGGCTGATGAACGAGCTGCTGGACGCGAGCAACGGCCTCGGCGCCGCCGTCAAGCGGCGTGAGGACACGCACAAGATGGCCGAGTCCAACAAGGCCTTCGCGCACTACCGCTGGTAACACCTGAGGTTCCGGCGCCGGCAGGCGCCGGAACCGCCACCAGTTGTGTCGAGACGACGATAAGTAGGGATTGAAGTGGCCGCCGCAGACGCGCTCGCCAACGTACGCAACATCGGCATCATGGCCCACATCGATGCCGGTAAGACCACTACCACCGAGCGAATCCTGTTCTACACCGGCATCACGTACAAGATCGGTGAGGTCCACGAGGGCGCCGCCGTCATGGACTGGATGGAGCAGGAGCAGGAGCGCGGTATCACCATCACTTCCGCCGCCACCAAGTGCGAGTGGAAGGGCCACACGATCCAGATCATCGACACGCCCGGCCACGTCGACTTCACGGTCGAGGTCGAGCGGTCGCTGCGGGTTCTGGACGGTGCGGTCGCGGTCTACGACGGCGTGGCCGGCGTGGAGCCCCAGACGGAGAACGTCTGGCGGCAGGCGGACAAGTACAACGTCCCCCGGATGTGCTTCGTCAACAAGCTCGACCGGACCGGCGCCGACTTCTTCCGCTGCGTGCAGATGATGATCGACCGGCTCAACGCCACCCCGCTGGTGCTCCAGATCCCGATCGGCGCCGAGTCCGACTTCATCGGCGTGGTCGACCTGGTCGAGATGCGTGCGCTCACCTGGCGCGGCGAGACCCAGAAGGGTGAGGACTACGCGGTCGAGGAGATCCCGGCCGACCTCGCCGACTCCGCCGCGGAGTGGCGCGAGAAGCTGATGGAGACCCTCGCCGACGTCGACGACTCGGTGATGGAGAAGTACCTCGAGGGCGAGGAGATCTCGGCCGACGAGATCAAGGCCGCCATCCGCCGGGCCACCATCGCCGGCAAGGCCAACCCGGTCCTCACCGGTACCGCCTTCAAGAACAAGGGCATCCAGCCGATGCTGGACGCGGTCGTCGCGTACCTGCCCTCGCCGCTGGACATCCCGGCGATCGAGGGTACGGCCACCGACGGCGAGACCCCGCTGCAGCGGAAGCCCTCGGTCTCCGAGCCGTTCTCCGGCCTGGCCTTCAAGATCCAGACCGACAAGCACCTCGGCAAGCTGACGTACGTCCGGATCTACTCCGGCACGCTCGAGTCCGGTTCTCAGGTGATCAACTCCACCAAGGACCGCAAGGAGCGGATCGGCAAGATCTACCAGATGCACGCCAACAAGCGGGAGGAGCGCAGCTCCGCCCAGGCCGGCGACATCATCGCGGTGCAGGGTCTGAAGCAGACCACCACCGGTGACACCCTGTGCGACCCGGCGAACCCGGTCATCCTGGAGTCGATGACCTTCCCGGAGCCGGTCATCGAGGTGGCCATCGAGCCGAAGACCAAGGCCGACCAGGAGAAGCTCAGCACCGCCATCCAGCGGCTGGCCGAGGAGGACCCGACCTTCCGCGTCAAGCTGGACGACCAGACCGGTCAGACGGTCATCTCCGGCATGGGCGAGCTGCACCTGGACATCCTGGTCGACCGGATGCGCCGCGAGTTCAACGTCGAGGCGAACATCGGTAAGCCGCAGGTGGCGTACCGCGAGACCATCCGCCGCGCGGTGGAGAAGGTCGAGTACACCCACAAGAAGCAGACCGGTGGCTCCGGCCAGTACGCCCGCGTGATCATCAGCGTGGAGCCGCTGCCGCTCGGCAACGAGGCCCCGACCTACGAGTTCGCCAACGCCGTGACCGGTGGCCGCATCCCCCGGGAGTTCATCCCCTCGGTGGACGCGGGCGCGCAGGACGCCATGCAGTACGGCATCCTCGCCGGCTTCCCCCTGGTGGGCGTCAAGCTCACCCTGGTGGACGGCCAGTACCACGAGGTCGACTCGTCGGAAATGGCGTTCAAGATCGCCGGCTCGATGGCGATGAAGGAGGCGGCCCGCAAGGCCGACCCCGCTCTCCTCGAGCCGATGATGGCCGTTGAAGTCACCACTCCTGAGGAGAACATGGGTGACGTCATCGGCGACCTCAACTCCCGGCGTGGCATCATCCAGGCGATGGAGGAGCGCAGCGGCGCTCGCGTCGTCCGGGCCCTGGTGCCGCTGTCGGAGATGTTCGGCTACGTCGGCGACCTGCGGTCGAAGACCCAGGGCCGGGCTAGCTACAGCATGCAGTTCGACTCCTACGCCGAGGTTCCGAACTCGGTGGCCAAGGAGATCATCGCCAAGGCGACGGGTGAGTGACACTCACCCTCGGCTGATCCGATGACACGAGGGCGGTCGCGGGAGGGTTCTCCCGCCCGCGGCCACCTCGATCGGATTGCGTGAGACCGGGCCTGTAGGCTTCATCGCCGCAGAACCCACAAAAGCTCTCCGGCCTTCCGGCCGGAAAGGCTGTCGACAGAGTCCTAAGCGCCGAACGGCGCGCCGGGGCGAACGAACCAAGAAAGTCCACAGGAGGACACCAGTGGCGAAGGCGAAGTTCGAGCGGACTAAGCCGCACGTCAACATCGGCACCATTGGTCACATCGACCACGGTAAGACGACGCTGACGGCGGCCATCACCAAGGTCCTGCACGACCAGTACCCGGACCTGAACCCGTACACGCCGTTCGACGAGATCGACAAGGCGCCGGAGGAGAAGGCCCGCGGCATCACGATCTCCATCGCGCACGTCGAGTACCAGACCGAGGCGCGTCACTACGCGCACGTCGACTGCCCCGGTCACGCCGACTACATCAAGAACATGATCACCGGTGCCGCGCAGATGGACGGCGCGATCCTGGTGGTGGCGGCGACCGACGGCCCGATGCCGCAGACCCGCGAGCACGTGCTGCTGGCCCGTCAGGTCGGTGTGCCGTACATCGTCGTGGCGCTCAACAAGAGCGACATGGTCGACGACGAGGAGCTCCTGGAGCTCGTCGAGCTCGAGGTCCGTGAGCTGCTCTCCTCGCAGGAGTACCCGGGTGACGACCTGCCGGTCGTCCGGGTCTCGGCGCTGAAGGCCCTGGAGGGCGACCCGGAGTGGACCGGGAAGCTCCTGGACCTGATGAACGCCGTGGACACCGCGATCCCGCAGCCGGAGCGCGAGACCGAGAAGCCGTTCCTCATGCCCATCGAGGACGTCTTCACGATCACCGGTCGCGGCACCGTGGTGACCGGTCGCGCCGAGCGCGGCATCCTCAAGCCGAACGAGGAGGTGGAGATCGTCGGCATCCGTGAGAAGTCGATGAAGACCACCTGCACCGGCATCGAGATGTTCCGCAAGCTGCTCGACGAGGCCCGCGCGGGTGAGAACGTCGGTCTGCTGCTGCGCGGCATCAAGCGCGAGGACGTCGAGCGCGGCATGGTCGTCATCAAGCCGGGCACCACGACCCCGCACACGGAGTTCGAGGCGACGGTCTACATCCTCTCCAAGGAGGAGGGCGGCCGGCACACCCCGTTCTTCCAGAACTACCGCCCGCAGTTCTACTTCCGGACCACGGACGTCACCGGCGTCGTCACGCTGCCCGAGGGCACCGAGATGGTCATGCCGGGCGACAACACCTCGATGACGGTGAAGCTGATCCAGCCCATCGCCATGGAGGAGAACCTGAAGTTCGCGATCCGCGAGGGTGGTCGTACGGTCGGCGCGGGTCGCGTCACCAAGATCATCAAGTGAGCTGGGTAACCCCGATTAGCGTCGCCGCCGGTCGTGCGGCATACTAGTCAGGTTGCGTAACGACAGTCGGTCGCCTGCGTCCGGTTAACGCTGGACCTCCGGGAGTCAGACTGTCTCGCGTAGGGTGGTTGATCGCCATCGGCGGTCAACCACCCTCGCGCGGCGTCCAGGTCGCGGCCCCCGCGATCGGCGCCATGACCCACCGCGTGGTCAGAGAATCGCTCCGGAGTCCCGGGGCGGAGCCTGGCCCACGGGCGCGACACGCCCGACCGCGGGGGTCGGCGGAAGTGGGCCTGTGCCAGCCGGTACAGGCGCCCGCAACACAGCGGCATCGAGAGAAGGAACAGAAGCCACCATGGCGGGACAGAAGATCCGCATCCGGCTCAAGGCCTATGACCACGAGGTCGTCGACTCCTCGGCTCGGAAGATCGTCGAGACGGTGACGCGTACCGGGGCGCAGGTCGCTGGCCCGGTGCCGCTGCCCACGGAGATCAACCGTTTCTGCGTCATCCGCTCGCCGCACAAGTACAAGGACTCGCGCGAGCACTTCGAGATGCGTACGCACAAGCGTCTGATCGACATCATCGACCCGACCCCGAAGACGGTCGACTCGCTCATGCGCCTCGACCTGCCGGCTGGCGTCGACATCGAGATCAAGCTGTAGGGACCGGACAAATGGACAGGCAAGTCAAGGGGATCCTGGGCGCCAAGCTCGGCATGACCCAGGTCTGGGACAACAACAAGGTTGTGCCCGTGACCGTGGTTCAGGCCGGCCCGTGCGTCGTGAGCCAGGTTCGTAGCGCCGACAAGGACGGCTACTCCGCGGTCCAGCTGGCGTACGGGGTCATCGACCCGCGCAAGGTCAAGAAGCCGATCGCCGGGCACTACGCCAAGGCGGACGTCGCGCCGCGCCGGCACATCGTCGAGCTGCGCACCTCCGACGCCGCGGACTACGCGCCCGGCCAGGAGGTCACGGTCGAGGAGTTCCCGGCCGGCGCCGTGATCGACGTGACCGGCAAGACCAAGGGCAAGGGCTACGCCGGCCCGATGAAGCGGCACGGCTTCCACGGTCTGCGCGCCAGCCACGGTGTCGAGCGCAAGCACCGCTCGCCCGGCTCGATCGGCGCCTGCGCGACCCCGGGTCGCGTCTTCAAGGGCACCCGGATGGCGGGCCGGATGGGTGGCGTGCGCTACACCGTCCAGAACCTGACCGTCCAGGCGGTCGACACCGAGAACAACCTCCTGCTCGTCCGCGGCGCCATCCCTGGCCCGAAGGGCGCGCTGGTCCTGGTCCGCACCGCGGCCAAGGCGAAGGTGAAGAAGGGCGGTGCGGCCAAGTGACCACCGTTGACGTGATCAACGTCGAAGGCGCCAAGAGCGGCTCCGTGGAGCTGCCGGCCGACATCTTCGACGCGCAGGCCAACATCGCCCTGATGCACCAGGTCGTGGTGGCCCAGCTCGCGGCGGCCCGCCAGGGCACGCACAAGACGAAGACCCGCGGCGAGGTCTCCGGTGGAGGCAAGAAGCCGTACAAGCAGAAGGGCACCGGTCGTGCTCGCCAGGGCTCGACCCGCGCGCCGCAGTTCGCCGGCGGTGGCGTGGTCCACGGCCCGGTGCCGCGCGACTACAGCCAGCGCACCCCGAAGAAGATGAAGGCCGCCGCCCTGCGTGGCGCCCTCTCCGACCGGGCCCGCGCCGGCCAGGTGCACGTCGTCGAGGCGTTCGTCTCGGGCGAGAAGCCGTCCACCAAGGCGGCCCTGGCCACGCTGACCAAGCTGACCCAGGCCCGTCGGGTCCTGGTCGTGCTGAGCAGCACCGACGAGCTGAACTGGGTGTCGCTGCGGAACCTGCGCAACGCGCGGGACAGCCGGGTGCACCTGATCGAGGCCGGCCAGCTCAACACCTACGACGTGCTGGTGGCCGACGACGTGGTCTTCACCAAGGAGGCCCTGGACGAGTTCCTGGGCGTTCCCGCCGAGACCACCGAGGAGGATGGCAAGTGAGCACGATCGCCGATCCGCGTGACGTCATCGTCGCGCCGGTCGTCTCGGAGAAGAGCTACAGCGAGCTGAACCGCAACTGGTACACCTTCCTGGTGCACCCGGACGCCAACAAGACCGAGATCAAGATCGCTATCCAGCAGATCTTCAACGTCCGCGTCCTGACGGTCAACACGCTCAACCGCGAGGGCAAGCGCAAGCGGACCCGTACCGGGTTCGGCAAGCGCAAGGACACCAAGCGCGCGATGGTGAAGCTGGCTGACGGTGACCGTATCGAGGCCTTCGGCGGCCCGGTCAGCTGAGGGGTGTAGACAATGGCTATCCGTAAGTACAAGCCGACGACGCCGGGCCGGCGTGGCTCGAGCGTTGCCGACTTCGCCGAGATCACCCGGTCGACGCCCGAGAAGTCGCTGCTGGCTCCGCTGCCGAAGAAGGGCGGACGCAACGCCCACGGCCGGATCACCACGCGGCACCACGGCGGCGGTCACAAGCGCCAGTACCGTCTGATCGACTTCAAGCGGGTCGACAAGGACGGCGTGCCGGCGAAGGTCGCCCACATCGAGTACGACCCGAACCGCACCGCGCGCATCGCGCTGCTGCACTACGCCGACGGCGAGAAGCGCTACATCATCGCGCCGAAGGACCTGAAGCAGGGCGACCGCGTCGAGTCCGGTCCGGGCGCCGACATCAAGCCGGGCAACAACCTGCCGCTGCGCAACATCCCGGTCGGTACCACCATCCACAACGTGGAGCTGCGTCCGGGTGGCGGCGCCAAGCTGGCCCGCTCGGCCGGCGTCGGCATCCAGCTGCTCGGCCGTGAGGGCGCGTACGCGACCCTGCGTATGCCGTCCGGTGAGATCCGGCGTGTGGACGTGCGCTGCCGCGCCAGCATCGGCGAGATCGGCAACGCCGACCAGTCGAACATCAACTGGGGTAAGGCCGGCCGTATGCGGTGGAAGGGCAAGCGCCCGACCGTCCGTGGTGTCGCGATGAACCCGGTCGACCACCCGCACGGTGGTGGTGAGGGTAAGACCTCCGGTGGTCGCCACCCGGTCAACCCGCAGGGTAAGCCCGAGGGCCGCACCCGTCGTAAGGGCCAGCCGAGCGACCGGCTGATCGTCCGCCGCCGCTACGCCACGCGTAAGCGCGGCTGAGGGAGATAAGACATGCCTCGCAGCCTGAAGAAGGGCCCGTTCGTCGACGACCACCTGCTCAAGAAGGTGGAGACGCAGAACGACAAGGGCTCGAAGAACGTGATCAAGACCTGGTCGCGCCGCTCGACGATCATCCCGGAGATGCTGGGTCACACGATCGCCGTGCACGACGGACGCAAGCACGTCCCGGTCTTCGTGACCGAGGCCATGGTCGGGCACAAGCTCGGCGAGTTCGCGCTGACCCGCACGTTCAAGGGTCACGAGAAGGACGACCGGAAGAGCCGCCGGCGCTGACGCCGCGGGCATACGGATAGAGGAACAAGGGGTTACAGCGATGCCAGGAAAGGGCGACGCTCCGGTGCTTCCGGGCGCGCGGGCGGTTGCGCGGCACGTGCGCATCTCGCCGATGAAGGCGCGCCGGGTGGTCAACCTCGTCCGCGGCCTGCCCGCGAAGGAGGCGCTCACGGTGCTGCAGTTCGCGCCGCAGGCTGCGAGCGAGCAGGTGTACAAGGTGCTCGCGAGCGCGATCGCCAACGCGGAGAACAACGAGCGGCTGGACCCCGACGCGCTGCTCGTCAGTGAGGCGTTCGTCGACGAGGGCCCGACCATGAAGCGGTTCCGGCCGCGTGCGCAGGGCCGGGCGTACCGGATCCGCAAGCGCACCTGCCACATCACCGTGGCGGTCGAGGCGGTCGCGCCGGCCGCGCCGAAGAAGTCGGCGAAGAAGGCCGCTCCGGCCAAGCCGGCCGCCGAGGAGCAGAGCACGACGGAGGGTGCCGAGTAATGGGTCAGAAGGTTCACCCGACCGGGTTCCGGCTCGGCATCTCGACCGACTGGAAGTCCCGCTGGTTCGCGGACAAGCTCTACAAGGACTACATCGGCGAGGACGTCAAGATCCGCCGCATGATGTCCAAGGGCCTCGAGCGCGCCGGCATCTCCAAGGTCGACATCGAGCGCACCCGGGACCGGGTCCGCGTCGACATCCACACCGCCCGGCCGGGCATCGTCATCGGCCGTAAGGGTGCGGAGGCCGACCGGATCCGCGGCGAGCTGGAGAAGCTCACCGGCAAGCAGGTCCAGCTGAACATCATCGAGGTCAAGAACCCCGAGTCGGACGCGCAGCTGGTTGCCCAGGGCGTTGCCGAGCAGCTGTCCAGCCGGGTCAGCTTCCGTCGGGCCATGCGCAAGGCGATGCAGTCCGCGATGAAGAACCCCGCCTGCAAGGGCATCCGGGTTCAGGTCTCGGGCCGTCTCGGCGGCGCCGAGATGAGCCGGACCGAGTTCTACCGCGAGGGCCGGGTTCCGCTGCACACGCTGCGGGCCAACATCGAGTACGGCTTCTTCGAGGCCCGTACCACCTTCGGCCGGATCGGCGTGAAGGTCTGGATCTACAAGGGCGACGCCGTCCCGGGCCGCGAGGCCCCGGCCGAGGCCGCCCCGTCGCGCGGCCCGCGCCGCGACCGTGGCGACCGGCCGGACCGGCCGCGCCGTGGCCGCTCGGGCTCGTCCGGTACGACCGCCGGTGGCACCGAGGCCGGCCGGGCTGCCGCGACCACCATCGCGCAGCAGGCGGAGACGCCGGCCGGTGAGCCGGTCGACAGCAGCGCTGTCGCCGCAGCCGCCTCGGCTCCGGTCGGTAACCAGCCGGCAGAAACGCAGCAGGAGGGCTGACAGATGCTGATGCCGCGCAAGCCCCCGAAGGGCTTCCGCAAGCCGCACCACCCGGACCGCAGCGGCGCGTCCAAGGGTGGTAACCGGGTGGTGTTCGGCGAGTTCGGGATCCAGGCTCTCGAGCCGGCGTACGTGACCAACCGCCAGATCGAGTCGGCGCGTATCGCGATGACCCGTCACATCAAGCGTGGCGGCAAGGTCTGGATCACGATCTTCCCGGACCAGGCCCTCACCAAGAAGCCGGCCGAGACCCGGATGGGTTCCGGTAAGGGTTCGCCCGAGTGGTGGGTCGCCAACGTGAAGCCGGGGCGGGTCCTCTTCGAGATGTCCTTCCCCAACGAGCAGATCGCGCGAGAGGCGATGCGTCGCGCGATCCACAAGCTCCCGATGAAGTGCCGCATTGTTACGCGCGAAGTGGGTGAATCCTGATGGCAGCGGGCGTCAAGCCCTCCGAGCTGCGTGAGCTCTCCGAGGAGGAGCTGGTCACGAAGTTGCGCGAGGCTAAGGCGGAGCTGTTCAACCTCCGCGTGCAGGCCGCAACCGGGCAGCTGGACAACAACCGGCGGCTGCAGGTCATCCGTCGGGAGATCGCCCGGATCTACACGATCATGCGTGAGCGTGAGCTGGGTCTCTCGGCCGCGCCGACTGAGGTGACTGCATCATGAGTGAGAACACCACCGCCCCCGCGCGGGCCCGCCGCAAGGTTCGCGAGGGCCTCGTGGTCAGCGACAAGATGGACAAGACCGTCGTGGTCGAGGTCGAGGACCGCGTCAAGCACGCGCTGTACGGCAAGATCATGCGCCGTACGAGCAAGCTGAAGGTGCACGACGAGCAGAACTCGGCCGGCATCGGCGACCGGGTCCTGATCATGGAGACCCGGCCGCTGTCCGCCACCAAGCGCTGGCGGCTCGTGGAGATCCTCGAGAAGGCCAAGTAGCGAAGGCTCGAGCTCGGCCGGGTCTCGGTCGGGCGCAGGTTCCGCCAGGCTCCGGCCGCCCCGAGCGGCCGGAGAACCGGCAGACATAGGAGATAGACGTGATTCAGCAGGAGTCGCGACTGCGCGTCGCCGACAACACGGGTGCCCGGGAGATCCTGTGCATCCGGGTGCTCGGCGGCTCCGGTCGGCGCTACGCGAGCATCGGCGACGTCATCGTGGCGACCGTCAAGGACGCGATCCCCGGTGCCGGTGTGAAGAAGGGCGACGTCGTCAAGGCTGTCGTCGTTCGGACCGCCAAGGAGAAGCGGCGGCCGGACGGGTCGTACATCCGCTTCGACGAGAACGCCGCCGTCATCATCAAGGACGGTGGGGACCCGCGCGGTACCCGTATCTTCGGCCCGGTCGGCCGGGAGCTGCGGGACAAGCGGTTCATGAAGATCATCTCTCTCGCGCCGGAGGTGTTGTGACCGTGAAGGTCAAGAAGGGCGACACGGTCGTCGTCATCGCCGGCAAGGACAAGGGTGCCAAGGGCAAGGTCATCGCGGCCTACCCGCGGCAGGACAAGGTCCTGGTCGAGGGCGTGAACCGGGTCAAGAAGCACACCCGTATCAGCACCACCCAGCGTGGCGCCAAGACCGGTGGCATCGTCACCCAGGAGGCCCCGATCCACGTCTCGAACGTGATGGTCCTGGACTCCGACGGCAAGCCGACCCGCGTCGGCTACCGGATCGACGACAACGGCCAGAAGGTCCGCATCGCGCGTAGCACCGGTAAGGACCTCTGATGACCACGGCTACCGAAACCAAGACCCTGCCGCGCCTCAAGGAGCGGTACCGCAACGAGGTGGTGGCCGAGCTGCAGAAGCAGTTCGAGTTCGCCAACCCGATGCAGGTGCCGCGGCTGGTCAAGATCGTCGTCAACATGGGTGTCGGCGAGGCTGCTCGCGACGCCAAGCTGATCGACGGGGCCGTTCGCGACCTGGCCACCATCACCGGCCAGAAGCCGCAGGTCCGGCGGGCCACCAAGTCCATCGCGCAGTTCAAGCTCCGCGAGGGCATGCCGATCGGCGCGAAGGTCACCCTCCGCGGCGACCGGATGTGGGAGTTCCTGGACCGGCTGCTCTCGATCGCGCTGCCGCGTATCCGCGACTTCCGCGGCCTGGACGGGCGCAAGCTCGACGGGCACGGCAACTACACGTTCGGCCTGACCGAGCAGTCGGTGTTCCACGAGATCGATCAGGACAAGATCGATCGCCAGCGGGGCATGGACATCACGGTGGTCACGACCGCCACGACCGACGACGAGGGCCGGGCGCTGCTCAAGCTCCTGGGCTTCCCGTTCAAGGAGAACTGAGATGGCCAAGAAGGCGCTGATCCTCAAGGCGGCCGCGAAGCCGAAGTTCTCGGTTCGCGCGTACACCCGCTGCCAGCGGTGCGGGCGTCCGAAGGCGGTCTACCGCAAGTTCGGTCTCTGCCGGGTGTGCATCCGGGAGATGGCCCACCGCGGTGAGCTGCCCGGCGTGTCCAAGGCTTCCTGGTAATAGCCCGGCGCGCTCCGGCGCGTCAGCTGAACTGTCTCTTCGCCGTAGGCCCCGGGCCTGGCCCGGGGAACCCCGGCGAGAAAGGTTGACGAGTTTTCATGACGATGACCGACCCGATCGCAGACATGCTCACGCGTCTGCGTAACGCCAACCAGGCGTACCACGACCGGGTGACGATGCCCTACTCGAAGATCAAGGCGAACATCGCCGAGGTCCTCAAGGCCGAGGGTTACATCGCCACCTGGTCGGTCGAGGAGCCCGAGGAGGGCGCCGTCGGCAAGCGACTGGTCGTCGAGCTGAAGTACGGCCAGAACCGCGAGCGGAGCCTGGCCGGCATCAAGCGCGTGTCCAAGCCCGGTCTCCGGGTGTACGCCAAGTCGGACGGGCTCCCGCGGGTGCTCGGCGGGCTGGGCGTGGCGATCATTTCGACGTCCCAGGGGCTGCTCACCGACCGGCAGGCCCGCAAGCGGAGCGTTGGCGGGGAAGTCCTCGCCTTCGTCTGGTAACGGGAGACAGGTAGAAATGTCGCGTATTGGACGTAAGTCGATCCCGGTGCCTGCCGGCGTCGACATCACGATCGACGGCCGGACCGTCAAGGTCAAGGGCCCCAAGGGCGAACTGAGCCACGTGCTGGCCGAGCCGATCACGGCGGAGCGGGGCGAGGACGGCGAGCTGCACGTCAACCGGCCCAACGACGAGCGCAAGGCCAAGGAGCTGCACGGCCTGAGCCGGACGCTGGTGGCCAACATGATCGTCGGCGTGACCGAGGGCTACCGCAAGAGCCTGGAGATCGCCGGCACCGGTTACCGCGTGACCGCCAAGGGCAAGGACCTGGAGTTCGCGCTCGGGTTCTCGCACCCGGTCCTCGTGCCGGCGCCGGAGGGCATCACCTTCACGGTCGAGAAGCCGACGCTGTTCCACGTGGCCGGCATCGACAAGCAGCAGGTCGGTGAGGTCGCCGCCAACATCCGGAAGATCCGCCCGCCGGAGCCCTACAAGGGCAAGGGCGTGAAGTACCAGGGCGAGGTCATCCGCCGCAAGGCTGGTAAGGCGGGCAAGAAGTGACCGCGGCCATCAACACCCGGGCGAGGTCGTCCGCCGGCCGTGAGGCCGTGAGAAAGGCAGGTAAGAAGTGAGCGCCACGCTGCTCAAGCGCCGCCGCGGCGTCGCCGCCAAGCGTGCCGTCGGGCGTGCGCGTCGGCACTTCCGGGTCCGCAAGAACGTCAGCGGCACCGCCGAGCGTCCCCGCCTCGTCGTCACCCGCTCCCTGCGGCACATGGTGGCCCAGGTCGTGGACGACACCAAGGGTCACACCCTGGCGTCGGCCTCGACCATGGACGCCTCGCTGCGCGGCGCCGAGGGCGACAAGAGCGCCCTGGCCGGCAAGGTCGGTGCCCTGCTCGCCGAGCGCGCCAAGGCCGCCGGCGTCTCGAAGGTCGTCTTCGACCGCGGTGGCAACCGGTACGCGGGGCGTGTCGCCGCGCTTGCCGACGCCGCCCGCGAAGCCGGGCTCGAGTTCTAGAAACCCCGTCACGAGAGAGAAGGAAGGCTGCTGATGCCAGGTCAACAGCGCCGTGGCGGCGGGTCCGGTGGCAACGAGGGTGGTCGCCGCGACAACCGCCGTGAGGGCGGCCGCGGAAACGCGCCCGTCGAGAAGACCCCGCACCTCGAGCGGGTCGTCGCGATCAACCGCGTCGCCAAGGTCGTGAAGGGTGGTCGTCGCTTCAGCTTCACCGCCCTGGTGATCGTGGGCGACGGCGACGGCACCGTCGGTGTGGGCTACGGAAAGGCCAAGGAGGTGCCCGCGGCGATCGCCAAGGGTGTCGAGGAGGCCAAGAAGCACTTCTTCAAGGTGCCGCGGATCGGTCAGTCGATCCCGCACCCGGTCACGGGCGAGGACGCGGCCGGTGTGGTGCTGCTCAAGCCGGCCTCCGCCGGTACGGGTGTCATCGCGGGTGGTCCGGTGCGTGCCGTGCTGGAGTGCGCGGGCATCCACGACGTGCTCTCCAAGAGCCTCGGCTCGTCCAA
This sequence comes from Micromonospora sp. CMU55-4, assembly GCF_011602315.1. Taxonomy (NCBI): domain Bacteria; kingdom Bacillati; phylum Actinomycetota; class Actinomycetes; order Micromonosporales; family Micromonosporaceae; genus Micromonospora; species Micromonospora sp. CMU55-4. The sequence continues at coordinate 153,309 of NZ_JAAOLH010000010.1, read as the reverse complement.
CCCGATCAACATCGTGCACGCCACGGTGGCGGCCCTGAAGGGGCTCGAGTCCCCGGAGCAGGTCGCGGCCCGTCGTGGTCTGCCGGTCGAGGACGTCGCGCCGGCCGCCATGCTGGCGTCGCGGGCGGGGGTGGCGTCCTGATGGCACGCCTGAAGGTCACCCAGGTCCGGTCCGAGATCGGGACCAAGAAGAACCAGCGTGACTCGCTGCGTTCGCTCGGTCTCAAGCGGATCAACGACGTGGTGGTCAAGGAGGACCGGCCGGAGATCCGCGGCATGATCTTCACGGTCAACCACCTCGTGAAGGTCGAGGAGGTCGAGTAATGACGATCAAGGTGCACCACCTGCGTCCGGCTCCGGGTGCCAAGACCGACAAGACCCGCGTGGGTCGCGGTGAGGGCTCGAAGGGCAAGACCGCCGGTCGCGGTACCAAGGGTTCGAAGGCCCGGAAGAACATCTCGCCGGCGTTCGAGGGTGGGCAGATGCCCATCCACATGCGCCTGCCGAAGATGAAGGGCTTCAAGAACAAGTTCAAGGTCGTGTTCCAGGTGGTCAACCTGGACCGGCTGGCCGAGCTGTTCCCGAACGGCGGCCAGGTCGGCCCGGTCGAGCTGGTCGAGGCCGGCGCGGTCCGCAAGGGTCACCCGGTCAAGGTGCTCGGCACCGGCGACCTCGGTGGCGTGTCTCTCCAGGTCTCGGCGCACGCGTTCAGCGCGTCGGCCAAGGAGAAGATCACCGCCGCCGGTGGCTCGGTCACCGAGCTGTAAGGCGATGTTCATGGCGCCCGCTCAGTTGTTCGCAACTGGGCGGGCGCCATGGTCTACCGGCCACGTGTGCGCCGGGTAACATCGGATTCGTTTTATGTAGCCGGGCACATCTGCCCGGAGGGGGATCGGACTGTTAGAGTCCGTTCCCAGCCATGGAATCCGGGCACGCCGCCCGGCCACACCACCCCGCCCCGCCAGGATTCGTCACCGGCGGCCCGCGTCGCGCAGGAGGAAGAAGTTGCTGTCCGCCTTTCTCAGTGCGTTCCGTACGCCTGACCTGCGCAAGAAGCTGCTGTTCACAGTAGGCATCATCGCGGTCTACCGGCTGGGCGCCACGATGCCCAGCCCAGGCGTCTCGTACGGCAACGTGCAGAAGTGTCTCGACACCATCCAGGGTGGCAGCACCGGCGTGCTCAACCTGCTGGATCTCTTCTCCGGTGGCGCGCTGCTCCAGCTCTCGGTCTTCGCGCTGGGCATCATGCCCTACATCACCGCGTCGATCATCCTGCAGCTGCTGACGGTGGTGATCCCGCGCCTGGAGCAGCTCCGCAAGGAGGGCCAGGCCGGGCAGGCCAAGATCACGCAGTACACCCGCTACCTGACGCTGGGTCTGGGCGTTCTGCAGGCCTCGGCGTTCGTGGCGCTGGCCCGCTCCGGGCAGCTGTTCAACAACCAGTGCGACCAGTTCCCGATCGTGCCCCGCGGCACCGGCATCCCGGACTGGCTGACGCTGACGATCCTGGTCATGACCATGACCGCCGGCACCGGCGTGGTGATGTGGCTCGGCGAGCTGATCACCGACCGGGGCGTCGGCAACGGCATGTCCGTGCTGATCTTCACCTCGATCGCGGCCCGGCTCCCCAGTGAGGGCTGGAAGATCAAGACCACCAAGGGCTGGGGGATGTTCCTCCTCGTCATCGCCCTGGTGCTGGTGGTCATCACCGCTGTCACGTTCATCGAGCAGGCGCAGCGCCGCATCCCGGTGCAGTACGCCAAGCGCATGATCGGCCGGCGGATGTACGGCGGCACGTCGACCTACATCCCGCTGAAGGTGAACCAGGCCGGCGTCATCCCGGTCATCTTCGCCTCGTCGCTGCTCTACCTGCCGCAGCTCGCGCTCCAGTTCTTCGATCAGAACGACCCGGGCAAGGTCCAGGCGTGGATCCAGAACCACATCGTGAAGGCGAGCGCGCCGGAGCACATCGCGATCTACTTCCTGTTGATCATCTTCTTCACGTACTTCTACGTGTCGATCACGTTCAACCCGACCGAGGTCGCGGACAACATGAAGAAGTACGGCGGCTTCGTGCCGGGTATCCGCCCCGGCAAGCCGACCGCCGAGTACCTCGACTTCATCCTCAGCCGGATCACCCTGCCGGGCGCGCTCTACCTGGGCATCGTCGCGATCCTGCCGAACTTCTTCTTCATCTGGCTGGACAACCAGCAGTTCCAGAACTTCCCGTTCGGCGGCACCGCTGTGCTGATCATGGTTGGCGTCGGTCTGGAGACCGTGAAGCAGATCGAAAGCCAACTCATGCAGCGGAACTACGAAGGGTTCCTGCGGTAGATGCGACTCGTTCTGGTTGGCCCGCCGGGCGCGGGCAAAGGCACACAGGCGGAGTTCATCGCCGCTCACCTCTCGGTGCCGAAGATCTCGACCGGTGACATCTTCCGGGCGAACGTCTCCCAGGGCACGCCCCTGGGAGTCGAGGCCAAGCGGTACATGGACGCCGGCAAGCTGGTCCCGGACGAGGTCACCATCAACATGGTGCGTGACCGGCTCGCCGAGCCGGACGCGAGCGAGGGCTTCCTGCTCGACGGCTTCCCGCGGACCACGCCGCAGGCCGCCGCGCTGGACAAGCTCCTCGCCGACCTCGGCACCGCGCTGGACCTGGTCCTGGAACTGGTCGTCGACGACGACGAGGTGATCCGGCGGCTGTCCGGCCGGCGCACGTGCCGGGGCTGCGGCAAGATCTGGCACGTCGAGTTCGACGCGACCAGCCGGGAGGGCATCTGCGACCGCTGCGGCGCGGAGCTGTTCCAGCGGGACGACGACAAGCCGGAGACCATCGCCGCCCGGCTGCGCGAGTACGCCGAGAAGACCGCGCCGCTGGTCGACTACTACGGCGCCCAGGGCAAGCTGGTCGGCATCGACGCGACCGGTCCGGTGGAGGACGTCACCGTCCGCGCCATCGACGCGCTGCGCTCGTACGGCGGCTGAGGTCCCACCCGCCACCCGGCGGATAGAGTGCGAACAGCGGGGTACGTGCGACGTGCCCCGCTGCTCCGCGTACGCGCGACGAAAGGTAACCACCACCATGCGCCGTCACCAGCTGGACATCCAGCTGAAGACCCCCGAGCAGATCGAGCTGATGCGGGCCGCCGGTCTGGTCGTCGCCCGTGCCCTGCGCCGGATGCGGGAAGCGGTGGCGCCGGGCGTGTCGACGGCAGACCTGGACGCGATCGCCGAGTCGACGATCCGCGAGGCCGGCGCGGTGCCGTCCTTCAAGGGCTACCACGGCTTCCCGGCGTCGATCTGCTCCTCGGTCAACCAGCAGGTGGTGCACGCCATCCCGTCGCCCCAGCAGGTGCTGCGCGAGGGTGACCTGATCTCGATCGACTGCGGCGCGGTGCTGGACGGCTGGCACGGCGACGCGGCCGTCACGGTGCCGGTCGGCGAGGTCGACCCGGCGCTGCTGAGGATGACGGCGGTGGCCGAGGACGCGATGTGGGCCGGGATCGCGGCGGCGGCGCGCGGGGCGGCCTCGGGCAAGGGCCGGCTCACCGACATCTCCCACGCGGTCGAGAGCGCGGTCCGCAAGGGCGGCCGGTACGGCATCGTCGACGGCTACGGCGGTCACGGCATCGGCACCGAGATGCACCAGGACCCGCACGTGCTCAACCACGGGCGCCCCGGCAAGGGGCCGCGTCTGGTGCCGGGCCTGGCGCTCGCCATCGAGCCGATGATCACCATGGGTTCGCCGCGTACGGTCGAGCTGGCCGACGGCTGGACCGTGGTGACCCGGGACGGCTCCATGGCGGTGCACGTGGAGCACTCGATGGCGCTGCTGGACGACGGCGTGTGGGTGCTGACCGCCGAGGACGGCGGACGGGGGCGCCTGGGCGAACTGGTGACCGCCCGGCAGACGTCTGTCGACTCTCCGGCGGTCTGAGCGGGCGCACGCCCGTCCCGGGCGCCGTGCTGCGGGCCTGGCGGCCGGATGACATGCTTGCTCCCATGGATGAGCGCAACCGGATGCGGGCGGCCGACGCGGACCGGGAGGCCACCGCGGATCGTCTCCGGGCGGCGCTGAACGAGGGCCGGCTCGACCTGAACGAGTACGACGAGCGGCTGCGCCGGGCGTACGGGGCGAAGACCTACGGCGAGCTGGACGAGCTGCTGACCGACCTGCCCGGTTCCCGGCCGGCGGAGACTTCGCTGCCGGCTCCGCGCACGGCCGGGAAGAGCCCGGCGGTTGATCGGGACCAGGCGGCCGTGAGCACGCGCAGCGTCTGGCTGCTGGGGGTGTGGGGGCCCTGGCTGAAGGTGGCCCTGATCCTCACCGCGATCTGGTTCGTCTCCCAGCTGGGTGAGGGCGAGTTCGACGACTACTGGCCGATCTGGGTGCTCGGCCCGTGGGGCGCCGTGGTGCTCTACCAGACGATCCAGGGGCTGGCGCACGGCGCGCCGGAGAAGGACGCGGAACGCCGGCGGCGCAAGCAGGTCGAGCGGGAGGCGCGCCGCCGGGCGAAGCGGGAGCTGCCGGAGACGTGAGCTGTGTCATATTCACGCCCTGCGGGTGACGGTCCCGCCGGTCGGTTTGGCGAGCGCGCGCGGGTCGGCGTACACTTTCAGATCGGCGCACAGCGTCCACTCCGCCATGCCCACCCTGCGCTTCGGTGGGAGTCGGAGCCGCGGCTGGCGCGGGTTTCCTGATCTTGGTCAGTTCTCCCGTGTAAGACGTTGTGGGCCGTCCGGAGTAACCGACGTCAGGACAGCGGAGGACATGCCGAAAAAAGACGGAGCCATCGAGATCGAGGGTCGGGTCATCGAGCCCCTGCCGAACGCCATGTTCCGGGTGGAGCTCGCGAACGGTCACAAGGTGCTGGCTCACATCAGCGGCAAGATGCGGCAGCACTACATCCGCATCCTGCCGGAGGACCGGGTCGTCGTCGAACTCTCGCCGTACGACCTGACCCGCGGGCGCATCGTCTACCGCTACAAGTAAGCCTGACGGCGGCCGGGACGTTCCCGTGTCCGTCTTCGACGTCCGGGTCGCGCTGCGTCGCGCCTCCGGGCCAGATGGGAAGTAAGGCAACCGTGAAGGTCAAGCCGAGCGTCAAGAGGATCTGCAACAAGTGCCGGGTGATCCGCCGGCACGGCCGGGTCATGGTCATCTGCACCGACCCGCGCCACAAGCAGCGCCAGGGCTGACGCCCCACACATCACCAACTCGTCCCAGCCGCGGTCGGGCGCGCAGCGCGTACCCCCTCGTGGTTGACCCCCGGTCGGAGGCCGGGGCCCGCTCGGGCAGCGACCCGTCCCGGTCGCCGGCGTTCGTCGCCGGAAGGACAGGGACGGTCGGGTAGCGGGGTGGGACGGGTCCACACCTCCGCCACAACATCACGAGGAGTACGCCCGCACATGGCACGTCTAGTCGGCGTGGATCTCCCCCGCGAGAAGCGGATGGAGATCGCGCTCACCTACATCTTCGGGGTCGGTCGCACCCGCGCCCTGGAGACGCTCGCCGCGACCGGCATCTCGCCGGACAAGCGCGTTCGAGACCTCACGGACGAGGAGCTCGTCGAGCTCCGGAACCACATCGAGGGCAACTACAAGGTTGAAGGCGACCTGCGCCGCGAGGTCGCCGCTGACATCCGCCGCAAGGTCGAGATCGGCTGCTACGCCGGTATCCGGCACCGCCGCGGTCTGCCCGTGCGTGGCCAGCGCACCAAGACCAACGCGCGGACCCGGAAGGGCCCGAAGCGGACCGTGGCCGGCAAGAAGAAGCCCGGCAAGAAGTAACTAGGAGCGCACAGACTTATGCCACCGAAGGCTCGTGCCGGAGCCGCCGTCAAGAAGGTCCGGCGCAAGGAACGCAAGAACGTCGCCCACGGGCAGGCGCACATCAAGAGCACCTTCAACAACACCATCGTGTCCATCACGGACCCGACCGGTGCGGTCATCTCCTGGGCCTCCTCCGGCCAGGTCGGCTTCAAGGGCTCCCGCAAGTCGACTCCGTTCGCCGCGCAGCTCGCCGCCGAGGCCGCCGCGCGCCGCGCGATGGAGCACGGCATGCGCAAGGTCGACGTGTTCGTCAAGGGCCCCGGCTCCGGCCGGGAGACCGCCATCCGTTCGCTGCAGGCAGTGGGCCTCGAGGTCGGGCAGATCTCCGACGTCACGCCGCAGCCGCACAACGGGTGCCGTCCGCCGAAGCGTCGCCGGGTCTGAGAGGTTAGAGAGAGATGGCTCGTTACACCGGTGCTGACTGCCGCCGTTGCCGGCGGGAGAAGATGAAGCTGTTCCTCAAGGGCAGCAAGTGCGATGGCCCGAAGTGCCCGTTCGAGTCCCGGCCGTTCCCGCCCGGGCAGCACGGCCGCGGCCGCACGAAGGAGACGGAGTACCTGCTCCAGCTTCGTGAGAAGCAGAAGGCCCGTCGTGTCTACGGCGTGCTGGAGAAGCAGTTCCGCGGCTACTACGAAGAGGCCGTGAGCAAGGAGGCCAAGACCGGCGAGGTCCTGCTGCAGATCCTCGAGTCGCGGCTGGACAACGTGGTCTACCGGGCCGGCTACGCCAAGTCCCGGGACATGGCCCGCCAGCTGGTCAAGCACGGCCACTTCACGGTGAACGGCAAGAAGGTCGACATCCCGTCGTACCGCGTCAAGGAGCACGACATCGTCGAGGTGCGTGCCAAGAGCAAGGAGCTCACCCCGTTCCTCGTGGCGCAGGGTGAGGCCGGCTCGCGGACCGTTCCGGCGTGGCTGGAGGCGATCCCGAGCCAGCTGAAGATCCTCGTGCACTCGCTCCCGGCCCGCCAGGTGATCGACACCCAGGTCCAGGAGCAGCTGATCGTCGAGCTCTACTCCAAGTAAGGGCTCGTTGCGGTGGCCCGTCCTCCGGGGCGGGCCACCGGAACAGTTGTGTCGTGGGCGTCAAATAGCGGGCGCCCCGGAAGAGAAGAGAAAAGATGCTCATCAGCCAGCGACCGTCTCTCTCCGAAGAGTCGATCAACGAGACCCGCTCCCGGTTCACCATCGAGCCGCTGGAGCCCGGCTTCGGCTACACGCTGGGCAACTCGCTGCGGCGTACGCTGCTGTCCTCCATCCCCGGTGCGGCGGTCACCTCGATCAAGATCGACGGTGTGCTGCACGAGTTCACCACGATCCCCGGGGTCAAGGAGGACGTGGTCGAGCTCGTCATGAACATCAAGGAGCTGTGCGTCAGCTCCGAGCACGACGAGCCGGTCAGCATGTACCTGCGCAAGCAGGGCCCGGGCGACGTGACCGCCGGTGACATCCAGCCCCCGGCCGGTGTCTCGGTGCACAACCCGGACCTGAAGCTCGCCACCCTCAACGGCAAGGGCCGGCTCGACATGGAGCTGACCGTCGAGCGGGGTCGCGGCTACGTCACCGCGGCGCAGAACAAGCAGGCGGGCGCCGAGATCGGCCGGATCCCGGTCGACTCGATCTACTCGCCGGTGCTCAAGGTGACGTACCGGGTCGAGGCGACCCGTGTCGAGCAGCGGACCGACTTCGACCGGCTGATCATCGACGTCGAGACCAAGCCGTCGATGGGCCCGCGTACCGCGCTGGCCTCGGCCGGCTCGACGCTGGTGGAGCTGTTCGGGCTCGCCCGTGAGCTGGACGAGACCGCTGAGGGCATCGACATCGGGCCGTCCCCGCAGGACGCCCAGCTGGCGGCCGACCTGGCCCTGCCGATCGAGGAGCTGGACCTGACCGTCCGCTCCTACAACTGCCTCAAGCGCGAGGGCATCAACTCCGTTGGTGAGCTCATCGGGCGTACCGAGGCCGACCTCCTCGACATCCGCAACTTCGGCCAGAAGTCGATCGACGAGGTCAAGATGAAGCTCGCCGGGATGGGCCTGGGGCTGAAGGACTCGGCTCCGAACTTCGACCCGGCGCACGTCGTGGACGCCTTCGGTGAGGCGGACTACGACACCGACGACTACCGCGAGACCGAGCAGCTCTAGTCCGCGCTGCCGCCACACCTGAGGAGCACCAAGCATGCCCACGCCCACCAAGGGCCCCCGCCTCGGCGGCAGCCCCGCGCACGAGCGGCTGATGCTGGCCAACCTGGCCACCGCGCTGTTCCAGCACGGCAAGATCCAGACCACCGAGACGAAGGCCCGGCGGCTGCGTCCGCTGGCCGAGCAGCTCATCACCAAGGCCAAGCGCGGCGACCTCGCCTCGCGTCGCCGGGTGCTGGGCGTCGTCAAGGACAAGGACGTGGTCTACGCCCTGTTCGACCAGATCGCGCCCCGGTACGCCAACCGCAACGGTGGCTACACCCGGATCGTGAAGACCGGTCCGCGCAAGGGTGACGCCGCTCCGATGGCGATCATCGAGCTGGTGGAGGAGCTTCAGGTCGCCGAGCCGAAGGCGAACAAGAAGACCGCCGCCCGCAAGGCCGCGCAGCAGGACAAGGTCGAGGCCCTGGCCCCGGCCGAGGAGAAGCCGCGCTCCAGCGAGGGCGACCAGGACGCCGAGGCCCCGGTCTCCGCGTCGGGTGACACCGCCGCCGCCCGTGAGGACAGCGACGAGGCCACCGAGAACGACAAGGCCTGAGATCAGGCTCGACCGGGCCCGGCATCCCCTCGGGGGTGCCGGGCCCGTCGCCGTCGACAGGAGGTACGAGGTGGACGAGCGGATCCGGCTGCGGCTGGACGTCTCGTACGACGGCACGGACTTCTCCGGCTGGGCGCCCCAGCCGACCCGGCGCACCGTGGCCGGCGTGCTCATGCAGACGCTGGACCTGGTGCTCGGCGCGGGCACGGCGACCGGCCTGACGGTGGCCGGGCGTACCGACGCCGGGGTGCACGCCACCGGGCAGGTCTGCCACCTCGACCTGCCCGCCGCGGTGTGGCGGGAGCACGAGGGGCGGCTGCTGCGCCGGCTGGCCCGGCTCCTCCCGCCGGATGTGCGGGTACGCGCCATGACCGAGGTGCCGGCCGACTTCGACGCCCGCTTCTCGGCCACGTTCCGGCGTTACGAGTACCGGGTCACCGACGCCCCGTGGGGCGCCGAGCCGCTGCGCCGCCGGGACACCCTGGCCTGGCCGAAGCCGCTGGACCTCGCGGCGCTGAACGCCGCCGCGGCCGGGCTGGTGGGCGAGCACGACTTCGCCGCGTACTGCCGGCGCAAGGAGAACGCCACCACGCTGCGCGAGGTGACCCGGCTGGACTGGCGGCGCGACCCGGACGGGATCCTGGTCGCCACCGTGCAGGCCGACGCGTTCTGCCAGAACATGGTGCGCAGCCTGGTCGGGGCGATGCTGGTGGCCGGTGACGGGCGGCGGCCGGTGCAGTGGCCGGCCGGCCTGCTGACCCGGCGTGAGCGCTCCAGCGAGGTGACTGTGGCGCCGGCGCACGGCCTCGCCCTGGTCGCTGTGGGCTACCCGGCCGACCCGGCCGAGTACGCCCGCCGCGCCGATCTGACCCGCCGGTTGCGGGTGCCGGTGGCCGAGGGCTGACCGGAGGTCAGTCGGTGCCCCGCTGACCGGCGCTGTCCCCGGCCGACTCCGCGTCGGGCTGCCCGGCCGTTCCGGCCGCCGCACGACGGTCCAGCACAGCCCGGTTGAGGTGCAGCTCGACCATGTCGTACATGATCTCGCGGGCGGCTGCGTCGTCGCTGGGGATGCGTTCCCCGTCGGCGCGCGTGACCAGGCAGTAGGCGACGTAGTGTCCGCGTACCTGCCAGGCGACCCGGGCCGCGGCCTTCTCCACCACCTCGGTGTCGTCGCCCGCCGCCATGCCACGGAACCGTCCCTGGCGCGCGTCGAGCAGCGGCCGGATGCGGTCGCGTACCCGCTGGGCGGTGGCCACGTCGGTGAGGTTGAACAGACCGGCGGTGATCAGGTGGTCGCCGTCGGGGGAGCGGAGCGTGCCCCGCACGACCTGGTTGCAGCCGAGCCGGACCAGCAGGTCGGCGATCTCGCCGGTGGCCGCTACCTGACACTTCGTACTGGCCTGGGTCTTGAGCACCCGGTACGCCGGCTTCCCGTCGGTGAGCACCAGGTCCTTGGTCGGGAAGACCTCCTTGGCGGTGAGCGTCGCCTGGTCGGTGTCCCGGGAGTCCAGGTCGGTGCCGCCGGCCGGGGTGCTCGACTCGCTCGGCTGCGGGGTCGGCTGGCCGGCGGACGGCGTGGCCGTCCGCTCGTCCAGCAGCGCCGCGACGGCGAGCCCGGTGAGCGAGAGCAGCAGCAGTACGGCGGCGCCACCGACGAGCGCCTGCCAGAACCGGCTGCCGCCGTTGCGGCGGTCGGCGCGCCGGGCCCGGGGCAGTTCGGAGACGTCGCCGGCGCGGGCGGTCGGGTTGGCGGGGATCGGCACTGTCGGCCGGTTCGTCGCCGCCGGTACGGGCGCGGGCATGGGTGGCGCGGGCTGCGGCACCGGGGACGGCTCCCGTGGTGGCGCGGGCCGTCCCGGTGTCGGCGCCGGGGCCGGTGGCGCCGGAACGGGTGCGCGGGTGTCGTCCGCCACCGCCTGCCCGTCGGGGTCGTCCTGCCCGGCCGCGCCGGCCGGCGGCAGCGCCGGTTGCGGGCGCGGCGGCGGGGGCAGCGACGGCGTGGGGAACCGGGAGCGTGACGGACCCGCGGGCGGCGGCGTCGTGGCTGCGGGCCCGTGCGGGGCCGACCCGGGCTTCGGGTACTCCAGGAAGGCGTCCTCATCGGACTCGTACCGGTACACCATGTGGCATAGAGTAGGACTGATTGTCCCTTTCAGGGGTAATATCGGGAAATTCTGGCGGAGTGGCGTCCGGCTCCGCCCCTGACACCGTTGCCGGAACCGCCCCGGCCCGGTGCGAGAATGCCTGCGTGACCGGCGACCACTACTTCACCGCTGAGCCCTCGGCCCCGGCCCGCCCGCGCGAGGTCGAGTTCACAGTCGCCGGGCGCGACTACACGCTCGGCTCGGCCGGTGGCGTCTTCTCCGCCGACCGGCTCGACCCCGGCACCGCCGTGCTGCTGCGCAAGGCCGACCTGCCGGCCGCCGACGTCACCGGCGCGCTGCTCGACATCGGCTGCGGCTTCGGCCCGATCACCTGCGTCCTCGCCACTGTCGCGCCGGAGGCCACCGTCTGGGCCGTGGACGTCAACGAGCGGGCCCGCGCCCTCACCACCGCCAACGCGGCAAGGGTCGGCGCCGCCGACCGGGTACGCGCCGTCGCGCCCGACGAGCTGCCGGACGACGTCACCTTCACCCAGATCTGGTCCAATCCGCCCATCCACATCGGCAAACCGGAACTGCACGGCCTGCTGCTGCGCTGGCTGCCCCGGCTCGCCCCGGACGGCGTGGCCTGGCTCGTCGTCGCCCGGCACCTCGGCGGCGACTCGCTGCACCGCTGGCTGGTGGAGCAGGGCTGGTCCGTCGAGCGGCACGCCAGCCAGAAGGGCTACCGGGTGCTGCGCGTCACCCGGTAATCCGGTGTCGTCCAGCGGCCCGGCTCGGGCAGGATGCCCGCGTGGGATACGTGGACGTGGCAGCGGTCGGGCACATCCTCCCGGACGGGCGTGAGCTGTTCAGCGACGTCTCGTTCCGGGTCGGTGAGGGTGCCAAGGTGGCGCTGGTCGGCCCGAACGGTGCCGGCAAGACCACGCTGCTGCGGATGGTCGCCGGTGACCTGCCGGTGAAGACCGGCGCGATCGCGCGCTCCGGCGGGCTGGGCGTGATGCGGCAGTTCATCGGCATGATCGGCGACGAGTCCACGCTCGCCGACCTGGCGCTCTCCCTCGCCCCGCCCGCGCTGCGCGACGCCGGGCGGCGGCTCGCCGAGACCGAGGCGGCCATGCGGGCGGCCGAGGTCCGCGGCAAGTACAGCTCCGCCGCCGCCAAGGCCCAGCTCGCGTACGCCGAGGCGCTCGCCGCCTGGGGCGAGACCGGCGGTTACGACGCGGAGGTCCTCTTCGACACCGTCGCCACCATCGTGCTGGACCTGCCGTGGGACAGCGCCCGGGACCGGCCGGTGCGCACGCTCTCCGGCGGCCAGCAGAAACGCTTCGCGCTGGAACTGTTGCTGCGCGGCCCGGACGAGGTGCTGCTGCTCGACGAGCCGGACAACTTCCTCGACGTACCCGGCAAACGCTGGCTGGAGGGGCGGCTGCGCGAGTCGGTCAAGTCCGTGCTGTACGTCTCACACGACCGGGAACTGCTGGCCCAGACCGCCGACCGGGTCGTCGCGGTGGAGGGCGGCAGCGCCTGGGTGCACCCGGGCGGCTTCGCGAGCTGGCACGACGCCCGGGTCGCCCGGCACGCCCGCCTCGACGAGCTGCGCAAACGCTGGGACGAGGAGCACCAGAAGCTGCGCGAGCTGATGCTGATGTACAAGCAGAAGGCCGCGTACAACGACGGGATGGCGTCCCGCTACCAGGCCGCGCAGACCCGGCTGCGCAAGTTCGAGGAGGCCGGGCCGCCGCCCGTACCCCCGAAGGACCAGGACATCCGGATGCGCCTGACCGGCGGGCGGACCGGCAAGCGCGCGGTCATCGCCGAGCAGTTGGAGCTGGACGGCCTGACGTACCCGTTCGACCTGGAACTCTGGTACGGCGACCGGGTCGCGGTGCTCGGCGCGAACGGCACCGGCAAGTCGCACTTCCTGCGCCTGCTGGCCCGCGGCGGCACCGACCCGGAGCCCGGCAACACCCCGGTCGACGGCGCCGCCGCGCTCGCGCCGGTCGCGCACGGCGGCGTGGTCCGGCTCGGCGCGCGGGTGCGGCCCGGGCACTTCTCGCAGACCCACGACCGCCCCGAGCTGATGGCGAAGACGCTGGTCGAGGTGCTGTGGCGCGGCGACGAGCACCGGGCCGGCATGGACCGGCACGCCGCCATGGCGGCGCTGTCCCGGTACGAGCTGGCCGGGCAGGGCGACCAGCGGTTCGGCACGCTCTCCGGCGGTCAGCAGGCCCGCTTCCTGGTGCTGCTGCTGGAACTGTCCGGCGCGACGCTGCTGCTGCTGGACGAGCCCACCGACAACCTCGACCTGGCCTCGGCCGAGGCGCTGGAGGCCGGGCTGACCGCGTTCGAGGGAACTGTCGTCGCGGTCACCCACGACAGGTGGTTCACCCGTACCTTCGACCGGTTCGTGCTGTTCCGGGGCGACGGTGACGTGGTGGAGACGCCGGCGCCGGTCTGGGACGTGGCCTGAGCCGCTCCCCGGGTGGGCCCCGGGGAGCGGGCATAGGGTGGATCTCGTGAGTGAGATGACCTATCGCCGGCTGGGCGACTCCGGGCTCGTGGTGTCAGTGGTCGGCATCGGCTGCAACAACTTCGGCCGCAAACTCGACCTCGACGGCACCCGGGCGGTGGTCGACGCCGCCCTCGACGCCGGGATCAACTTCTTCGACACCGCCGACATCTACGGCGAGCCGCAGGGCGCCTCCGAGGAACTGCTCGGCCAGGCGCTCAAAGGCCGCCGCGACGACGTGGTGGTGGCCACCAAGTTCGGCATGGACATGCACGGCGCGAACGGGCCGGACCACGACGCCCGGGGCGCCCGCCGCTACATCGCCCGCGCCGTCGAGGCGTCGCTGCGCCGGCTCGGCACCGACCACATCGACCTGTACCAGATGCACGAGCCAGACCCGGGCACCCCGATCGACGAGACGCTCGCCGCGCTCGACGACCTGGTGACCGCCGGCAAGGTGCGCTACCTGGGCAACTCCAACTTCGCCGGCTGGCAGATCGCCGACGCCGACTGGACCGCGTCGTCGCAGGGGCGTACCCGGTTCATCTCCGCGCAGAACCACTACTCGCTGGTGGAACGCGGGGTGGAGGCCGAGGTGATCCCGGCGTGCGAGCGGTTCGGCCTCGGCATGCTGCCGTTCTTCCCGCTGGCCAACGGGCTGCTCACCGGCAAGTACAAGCGTGGCGAGGCGCCCCCGGCCGGTAGCCGGCTGGCCGGCGGCGGCCGGTACGCCGAGCGGCTGGCCGCCGCGCGCTGGGACGTCATCGAGGCGATCGATGCGTACGCGGCCGAGCGCGGCATCAGCATGCTGCACGTGGCCATCGGCGGCCTGGCGGCCCGTCCCGCGGTGACGTCCGTGATCGCCGGCGCCACCACTCCCGACCAGGTGAAGGCGAACGCCGAAGCCGGCACGTGGCAGCCGTCCGACGAGGACCTGGCCGCCTTGGACGCCATCCTCTGACTGTCCGCGCCCGCGCGCTCGGGCTTGCACGTCGGGCGTGTGCTGGCGCGCTCGGGTTTGCACGTCGGGCGTGTGCTCGTGCGTCGGGGCGTGTGCTCACCCGTTTGGGCCTGCGCACACCGGGCTGCCCGCGCGCTCAGCTCACCCACGCGTTCGGCTCCGCCCGCACGTGGACTGTGCGCCCTCGGTTGTGGGCGCGCCCGCGCGGCCTGCGCCCCATCAAGGCTCGCCCACGCGTCAGCCACCCATGGCGTGCCACCCACAGGCAGCGCTCACGACGAGTGGAACACCATGGGTGTCATAAGGGCCTTGAGACACCCATGGCGTTCCGCTTGGGGCTGGATCTGGCGACGAGTGGAACGCGATGGGTGTTTGCGGGCGGGCCTCTGACGCCCGTGGTGTCTCGGGCGGCTCGACGGGTGGCGAACCGGGGACCCAACGGGTGGCGGGCGGCGAGCCGGGGGCCCGGTGGGTGGTAGGTGGCGTAACGGGGGCCCGGTGGGTGGTGGGTGGCCCGGTGGGTGGTAGGTGGCGAAATGGGGGTCAGCGGTGACGTGTGGCGGGCCGGGGGCGTAGCGGGGTGAGGCTCGTGGCGGCGGGCGCGGATCAGTGGTTCGCCTCGGTGGCACGACGTTCTGCCAAGGCCTGGCGTACCAGGGCCACTGTGGCGTCGGGCCGGCGTAGCACGTCGTCGGCGGTGAAGCGGAGCACGAGCCACCCGGCCGCGCGCAGCGCGTTCAGGCGAGCCACGTCCCGGCGGAAGTGAGCCCGTTCGCGGTGGTGGTCGCCGTCGTACTCGACCGCGATGCGGAGCGCCGGCCAGGCCAGGTCCACCCGGGCCACGAAGCGTCCACCGGCGCGTACCTCGTGTTGGGCGGTGAGCGGGCCGAGGCCGGCGTCGAGCAGGAGCAGCCGCAGGCGAGTCTCCATCGGGGACTCGCTCAACGGCTCGGCCAGCGCCAGCACCTCGCGCAACAGCGGAGCGCCCGGCCAGCCCGGCCGGGCGGCGGCGTAGGCCCGCAGGGCGGGCAGCTTCACGGCCCGGCGACGCAGCAGCGCCTCGACGGCGACCAACGCCTCGGCGAGTGAGCCCTGCCGGCCCAGGTCGAACGCCGTGCGAAGGGGCGTGGTGACCGGCAGCCCGCCGACGAGGGTGCGGTCCCGCTCCGGCAGCGGTGACCGGACCAACCGCAACCGTGGGTGCGGTCGCAGCCGCGCAGCAGTCGGCAACAGTACTGTCACCGGCGCGTCGCGGGGGAGCACGTCCGCGCCGAACAACCACGCGGCGCTGCGCCCTGCCAGCACGACACCCGGCGGCAGGCGCAACGCCACCGCCTCGCACCACATCCGGTGGTCGTCGGCGCGGTACCCGTCCCGGTGCACGTACACGTCCGGCAGCAGGCGGATCCAGGTCTGCCCGCGCAGCATCGTCCAGGTGAGTAGCCCTTCGGAGACGGCACGGCTGCCCCGGAACGGCAGGATCTCCAGGCGGCGCGGAACACGGGCGGGAACGGACACCCAGGCAGCGTGTCGTGACGGGACGGTCACCCGCTGCCCCGATCCGGCGGACGGCTGGTTCCTGGGAAAAACCTCACCCGGGCTTCCGTACGGGCGGGAGGCGTCGTACGGTAGGCCGCAAGTGACCCACGGGAGCCCGGTGCGGACCGGGCTGAGAGGGGGGCTGGGAGCCCCCGACCGTCGAACCTGATCCGGGTAATGCCGGCGCAGGGAGGAGCGTTGCCGTGCTGTCCCTGGGACGACTGCATCTCATCACCGACACCCGGCCGGGGCGTGACCCGCTCGCCGTGCTGCGTGCCGCACTGCCCGTGGCGGGCGCAGACCTCGTCGTGCAGGTGCGCGTGGAGGACGACGCCACCGACCGGGAGGCGTACGAGCTGGCCCGGCTGGTGGTCGACGCCTGCCGGCCGTACGGAGCACAGTGCCTGGTCAACGACCGGCTGCACGTGGCGCTCGCGGTGGACGCCGCCGGTGGCCACGTCGGCGCGGACGACCTGCCGGTGCGTGCCGCGCGCCGGGTGCTCGGCCCGGACGCGGTGCTCGGGGCGACCGCCCGCGAACCGGTGACCGCCCGGGCCGCGGTGGACGCGGGCGCGAGCTACCTGGGCGTGGGCCCGTGCCACGTCACCACCACCAAGTCCGGCCTGCCGGAACCGATCGGCCCCGAGGGGATACGCGCGGTCGCCGAAGCGGTGACCGCGCCGGTGATCGCGATCGGCGGGGTGACCGCCGCGAGCGTGCCGGAGCTGCGGGCCGCCGGGGCGTACGGGGTGGCGGTGGTCGGCGCGCTCAGCGGGGCAGCCGATCCCGCGCACGCCACCGCCGAGCTGCTGCGGGCCCTGACGTGTTAACAGGGGGCCCTTCCTCTACCGGAGGCGTTAACAGGGGGCCCTTCCTTAACGACGTGGCGGTGGTGGGGGGCGGGCCTGTCGGGTGGGCGATCGCGTGGCGGTGCGCGCAGCGTGGACTGCGCGTGGTGGTGCACGACGACCGGCCTGGGTCGGGCGCGTCGTCGGTGGCCGCCGGGATGCTGTCGCCGGTCGCCGAGGCGTACTTCGGTGAGCACGAACTCACCGCGCTGCTCGTCGAGTCCGCCGCCCGCTGGCCCGGCTTCGCGACCGAGCTGGCCGAGGCGAGCGGCGTCGACATCGGCTACCGCACCGAGGGCACGCTCGTCGTCGGGCTCACCGCCGACGACCTGGCCGAGGCGAGGCGGCTGTGGTCGTACCAGCAGGGCCTGGAACTGCCGATCACGCCGCTGCGCCCGTCGGAGCTGCGCGACCGCGAGCCGGCGTTGGCGCCGCGCGTGCGCGGCGGCGCGGTGGCCCCCGGTGATCACCAGGTCGACCCGCGGCGGCTGGTCGCCGCGTTGCGCACGGCCGCGGAACGCGCCGGCGTGGAGCTGCGCCCGGCGCGCGTCGGCGCGCTGTCCGAGGTGGACGCGCGGGTCACTGTGGTCGCGGCCGGCTGCGGCGCGGCGGCGCTGACCGGCCTGCCGGTCCGCCCGGTGAAGGGCCAGGTGCTGCGGCTGCGCGCGCCGGGTGGCGGTCCGCCGGGCTTCCGGCACGTGATCCGGGGGTACGCGGACAGCGAGCCGGTCTACCTGGTGCCCCGGGACAGCGGCGAGGTCGTGGTCGGGGCGACGGTCGAGGAGCGCGCGGACACCGCTGTCACCGCCGGTGGCGTGCTGACACTGCTGCACGCCGCCACGGAGCTGGTGCCGGAACTCGTCGAGTACGAGCTGGTGGAGGCAGTCGCCGGGCTGCGCCCCGGTACGCCGGACAACGCGCCGATCATCGGGCCGCTGCCCGGGCAGCCGGGTGTGCTCGCCGCGACCGGACATCACCGGCACGGCATCGTGCTCACTCCGGTCACCGCCGACCTGGTCACCGAGCTGATCGTCACCGGCGAGCCGGATCCCGCGCTCGCCCCCTTCACCCCGGACCGCTTCGGGAAGGAGCGCACGTGGAACTGATCGTCAACGGCACCGGCCGGACGCTGCCCGAGGGCGTCACCGTCGCCGAGGTGGTCCGCACCGTCACCGACCGGGAGCGCGGGCTCGCCGTGGCGGTGAACGGCGAGGTGGTGCCGCGCGGCGGCTGGTCGGCGAGCGTCCTGCGCGACGGCGACCGGGTCGAGGTGCTCAGCGCCACCCAGGGCGGGTGAGCAGGATGTCCACGCTTGAGATCGGCGGGGTCGGGTTCGGCTCCCGGCTCATCCTGGGCACCGGTGGCGCGGCGAACCTGCACGTGCTGGAGGCGGCGATCCGTGCCTCCGGCACCGAGCTGGTGACGTTGGCGCTGCGCCGGGTGGACACCACACCCGGCGGGTCGGGTGGCCTGCTCGACCTGGTGGAGCGGTGCGGCGTACGGCTGCTGCCGAACACGGCCGGCTGCCGTACCGCTGTGGAGGCGGTGAAGACGGCGCACCTGGCCCGGGAGGCGTTCGACACCGACTGGGTGAAGCTTGAGGTGATCGGCGACGAGCGCACGCTCCTGCCCGACGGGGTGGAGCTGCTGCGCGCCGCCGAGGAGCTGGTCGCGGACGGGTTCACCGTGCTGCCGTACACGTCGGACGATCCGGTGCTCGCGCGGCGGCTGGCCGACGTGGGCTGCGCGGCGGTGATGCCGGCCGGGTCGCCGATCGGCTCCGGGCTGGGCATCGGCAACCCGCACCACATCCGGCTGATCCGACAGGCGGTCGACGTGCCGGTGGTGCTCGACGCGGGCATCGGCACCGCCTCCGACGCCGCCCTCGCCATGGAGCTGGGCTGCGACGCGGTGCTGCTCGCCAGCGCCGTGACCCGGGCCGCCGACCCGGTCGCGATGGCCACGGCGATGCGCCAGGCGGTCGAGGCCGGCCGCCTGGCGTACGGCGCCGGCCGCATCACCCGCCGCTTCCACGCCCTGCCGTCCACCCCCGACGAGGGACGGCCCGACCTGTGACCGCCTCACGCGTAGCGGATCTTGGTACGGAGGCGCCCCCCGAGGGGCGGCCGCGTACCAAGATCCAGGGCGGGCCGAGCGGGGTCGTGCTGCTGACCGATCGGCGGGTCGCCCGGGGGGCGCTCGTCGACGTGGTCGCGGCTGCCGTGGGTGGGGGAGTGCGGTGGGTGGTGCTGCGGGAGAAGGACCTGCCGCGCCCCGAACGCCTCGCGCTCGCCGCCGACCTGCGCGCGATCCTCGCCGACGCGGGCGGCACGCTCGTCGTCGCCGGACCCGACCCGCTCGACGGGGACGCGGTGCACCTACCGGCTGCCGGCCCGTACCCGCCGCCCACCGTCGGCCTGGTCGGCCGCTCCTGCCACGACACCGCCGAGCTGGCCCGCCTCACCACCGAGCACTACGCCACCCTGTCCCCGCTCTACGAGACAAAGACAAAACCCGGCTACGGCCCTGTGTTGGGACCGGGCGGATTGAGCGAGCTGATCGCGGTCAGCCCCGTGCCCGTCCTCGCGCTGGGCGGCATCGAGAACCCGGACCAGGTCCACGCATGCGTCGAGGCGGGCGCCGCCGGAGTAGCCGTGCTGGGCGCGATCATGCGCGCGGACGACCCGAGAGAAACCGCCACCACGCTGGGCAGAGCCTTCCAGGAGGCGGCCACCCACTTGGCGCGCACCCACCCCGCGCGATCCGACGCAAGCCCGCACGCGACAGGGCTGCGGCCGACCGTGCCCAC
The DNA here is from genome assembly GCF_011602315.1 of Micromonospora sp. CMU55-4. NCBI lineage: Bacteria > Bacillati > Actinomycetota > Actinomycetes > Micromonosporales > Micromonosporaceae > Micromonospora > Micromonospora sp. CMU55-4. The sequence goes on along the minus strand of NZ_JAAOLH010000010.1, from coordinate 133,965 downwards.
GGAGGGATCAAGCCTGACCGCCCGGAGTGGGCACGGTCGGCCGCAGCCCCGAACCGCAACCACTATCGGCCGCAGCCGTCAAACCACCGGAGAAGACCAGTGACGCCGAAAACAGTTCTCAGCATCGCCGGATCCGACTCCGGAGCAGGCGCCGGCATCCAGGCCGACCTCAAGACGTTCGCCGCGCTCGGCGCATACGGCACGAGCGTGCTCACCGCTGTCACCGCGCAGAGCACCAGGGGCGTGGACGCCGTCCTGCCGCTGCCCCCGCAGACGGTGCGCGACCAGATGGACAGCGTGCTCGGCGACTTCGACGTGCGGGCCGTGAAGAGCGGCATGCTCGGCACCCCGGCCGTCGCCGACGCGGTGGCCGAGGCGGCCCGGGCCGGGCGGCTGCCACACCTGGTCGTCGACCCGGTACTGGTTGCCACCAGTGGGCACCGGCTCGGCGTGGTGGAGGCGGTCGAGCGGCTCCTGCCGTACGCGGAAGTGGCGACGCCGAACTGCGCGGAGGCCGCGGCCCTCACCGGAGGCCCGGTGGGCACGGTCGAGGAAATGGTGGCGGCGGCCGAGGCGCTGGCGGCGCGCGGACCGGCGTTCGTGGTGGTGACCGGCGGTGACGTGAACGCCGACGGCGAGTCGGTGGACGTGCTGTCGGGCGGCGGAACCACTCGGCTGCTGCGCGCGCCCCGGGTGGACACCCGGCACAACCACGGCACCGGCTGTTCGTTCTCGGCCGCCGTCGCGGTCCGGCTCGCCGCGGGTGACGCGGTGCCGGTCGCGGTGGCGGCCGCCAAGGAGTACGTCACCCGCGCGCTGACCGGCGCGCGGACCTGGGAGCTGGGCGCGGGACGCGGCCCGCTGGACCACTTCGGCTGGTCCGCATGAGCGACAGGGAGGCTGTCATGCAGGCACGTCGCAAGGTGTACGTGGAAGGGTCGCGCCCGGACATCCGGGTGCCGTTCGCCGAGGTGCCGCTGACCGGGGACAACCCACCGGTACGGCTCTACGACACCTCCGGTCCCGGCTCCGACCCGGAGGTGGGGCTGCCCGCGCTGCGCGGGCCGTGGATCGCCGAGCGCGGCGACGTCGCCCCGGTACGCGGCGCCGGTACGCCGCTGGCCGGAACCCGTCCGACTCAGCTCGCGTACGCGCGGGCCGGGATCGTCACGCCGGAGATGGAGTTCGTGGCGATCCGGGAGTCGGTGTCGCCGGAATTCGTGCGGGACGAGATCGCGGCCGGGCGGGCCGTGCTGCCGCTGAACGTGAACCACCCGGAGTGCGAGCCGGCGATCATCGGCAAGGCGTTCCTGGTGAAGGTCAACGCGAACATCGGCACCTCGGCTGTCACCTCGTCGGTGGCCGAGGAGGTGGAGAAGCTGACCTGGGCCACGCGGTGGGGCGCGGACACCGTGATGGACCTGTCCACCGGCAAGCGTATTCACGAGACGCGCGAGGCAATCGTGCGGAACGCGCCCGTGCCGATCGGCACGGTGCCGATCTACCAGGCGCTGGAGAAGGTCGGCGGTGACCCGGTGAAGCTGAGCTGGGAGGTGTTCCGCGAGACCGTCATCGAGCAGGCGGAGCAGGGCGTCGACTACATGACCGTACACGCCGGGGTGCTGCTGCCGTACGTGCCGCTGGCCGTGAACCGGGTGACCGGCATCGTCTCCCGGGGCGGCTCGATCATGGCCGCCTGGTGCCTGGCGCACCACGAGGAGAACTTCCTCTACACCAACTTCCGGGAGCTGTGTTCGCTGCTCGCGAAGTACGACGTGACGTTCTCCCTCGGTGACGGGCTGCGCCCCGGTTCCATCGCGGACGCCAACGACGAGGCGCAGTTCGCCGAGCTGCGCACGCTCGGCGAACTGACGAAGATCGCCTGGGAGTACGACGTCCAGGTGATGATCGAGGGCCCCGGGCACGTGCCGATGCACAAGATCAAGGAGAACGTGGACCTCCAGCAGGAGTGGTGCCACGAGGCGCCGTTCTACACGCTCGGGCCGCTGACCACCGACGTCGCGCCCGCGTACGACCACATCACCTCGGCGATCGGCGCGGCGATGATCGGCATGTTCGGCACCGCCATGCTCTGCTACGTCACCCCCAAGGAGCACCTCGGGCTGCCCGACCGCGACGACGTGAAGGCGGGCGTGATCGCGTACAAGATCGCCGCGCACGCGGCCGACCTGGCCAAGGGGCACCCCGGCGCGCAGGCGTGGGACGACGCGCTCTCCAAGGCCCGGTTCGAGTTCCGCTGGGAAGACCAGTTCAACCTGGCGCTCGACCCGGAGACCGCACGGGCGTACCACGACGCGACGCTGCCCGCCGAGCCCGCCAAGACCGCGCATTTCTGCTCGATGTGCGGCCCGAAGTTCTGCTCCATGAAGATCACGCAGGAGTTGAAGGAGTACGCCGCGCGGGGCATGCGCGACAAGTCGGAGGAGTTCGTCGCCGGCGGGTCACGGGTCTATCTGCCACTGGCGTGACCGGAGCCGGGGCGGGCCTGGTGTCCCGGCCCGCCCCGGTGCTCGTTCAGTCGCGGTGGTGCCGCCCGGTACGCAGCGAGCGGGCGTCGTCGGCGTTGTCGTCCGAGGCGAGACCGGCGACCCAGTCCACGTACTCGTCGTCGGCCGCGGTGGTCGGCTCGGCCGTACGCTCGGCCGGCTCCGGCTCATCCTTGGCCCGGTTGCGCCGGAACAGGCCGCGCCGGGCCTTCGACTTCCCGGCGGGCGCGTCGGCGTCGTCGGGTCCGGAGTGCCGCCCGCGCCGGGAGTCCGCCTCCGTCTCCGTGGCCTCCGGCGGCGCGGCACCCGCCTCGCCCGGTACGGCAGTCGCCGCCTCGGGCCGGGCGAGCGGCATCCCCGCCTCCGGCCGGGCGAGCGGCCCCGCCGGTCGGGCGTTCGTGGCGAGCGCGTCCCAACCGGTGCTCGCACCCGGCTCGGGCAGACCACGGTGCCGGGGACGCGGCGCCGGCTCGCCCGGGGCGACCGCGTCCGCGGCGTCCCGGTCCGGCGCGTCCGGTTCGGCGGTCGCGCGGTGCGGCCGGCCCGCCGGGGTGATCGGCCAGGCCGGGCGCACCTCGCCGGGCTGCCCGGTCACGTCCTCGAACATCGCGAACCGCGGCCGGGTCGACGGGGCGGGTGCCGGGTCGTCGAAGAAGAAGTTGCGTCCGGTACGCCCGGTCGGCGCCACCACGTTCGAGTCGGTGCTCGTGTCGTCCCGGTCCGGGTTCGTGGCCTGGGGGATCGGCTCGGCGTCGGCTCCCCCGCTCGGCGCAGCTTCGGTTCGGCCGCCCGGTGTCGTCGGCGCGGTGTCGGCCGGGCCGGAGGAGGCCGGACCGGTGGCGCGCGGCGCCTTCGGAGTGCGGGTACGCCGGGGGCGTGCGGCGCGGCCGGCCGCGCCGGTGTCTCCGGGGGCTTCGGCCGGTGGCGCGGCGGGGGCGTCACTGCCCGCGTCGGCCGTGACCGGCCCGGCGAGGGCGCCGCTGTCCGTACGCGGGCCGGGAACGTGGCTGTCGGCGGTGGCCGGTGATGCGTCCTTCGCGGTGGTGCCCGCGCCGGCGCTGGGAGTGGTGACGTCTCCGGGGCGGGGTGCTGTGCCGTCGGCGGATGACACCGGCCCGTCGGTAGTCCCGCTGGACCGGCCCGCGCGGGTACGGCGCGGCCGGGTCACCCGTGGCGTGGTCGCCGCCGCTTCCGGCGCCGGTGCGGCATCGTCCGTGCCGGTGCCGGTGCCGGTGCCGGTGGCGGTCTCGCTGTCGGCCGGAATGCCGGTGGCCTGCCCGGACGCTCCATCGGCGGCTTCGGAACCGGCGGCCGGGTCGGGAGCGGCCGGACGGTCCGTGGTGGCCGCCTCGCCGGTGCTGTCCGCGTGGGCCGTGCCCGGACCCGTGCCCGGACCCGCGACCGGGTCGGGGCGGCCCGCGGCGAGGACGTCGATGGCCGAGGTCCGGCGCCCCGGGGGCAGCAGACCCGGCATGGGCTGGCCGTGGCTCGTGTCGGCGACGGCCGGGCGCTCACCCGCCGGCCGTTCCGCAGCGGTGGGCAGATCGGCGGCGGGCAGATCCGCGAGGGCTGGCCGGCCGGCGGCGGGAAGATCGGTACCGGCCGGAGCCGTCGCCGTGGCCGAGCCGCCGGGCTCCGGCCAGTTCCAGTGCGCGGGCGCGGCGGCGCCGCTCGTCACCGGCGGCGCGGGCGGGGCGGCCGGGACGCCCGGAGCGGCCGAGTGCGGCAGCGGCGCGAGGATGTCGGTGGCCTCGACCGCGTCGGGATCGCCGTCGGCGGTGACCGGCCGGGGCAGCATCGTGGTGGCGGTCGAGCCGAGCGCACCGGCGACGACAGCGATCAGCGCGCCGTAGTAGGGCGCGATCTGGTACCTGTCGATCGCCGCGCCCGGGCCGGCCGTCAGGTAGGCGAACGCGACGAGCACCGGACCGGCCGCGCCGGCCGCGCCACCGACCAGCGGCGGCCATCCGGCGCGGCGGGCCAGCACGCCGACCGCGCCACCGGCGAGCAGGGCCAGCGTGGGCAGCAGCAGCATGGACAGGCGCTGCGCGGCCGCCGGGTCCAGCCAGGACGGTTCGAGGACGCCGAGCCGGACGGATGCCAGCGGGCGGTCCGAGACGATGGTGGGCGCGACGGACAGCAGCGCCAGCAGCCAGACGATCCCGGCGGTGATCGCCACACCCCAGCCGAACGGCGGCTTCAGCAGTACGGCGATCGCCGCGCCCGCGCCGACCACCGCGCCGAGCGCGGCGCAGACACCGGCGGCCCAGACCGGGTCGACGGATCCGGCCAGCTCGGCCGCGCGGGCCGGCTGCATGCACAGCGGGGCGACCACCGTCGCGCCCAGCGCGCTGACGCCGGCGATGGAGAGCAGTTCGGTGGTGCCGCCGGGGAGGTCGTCGCGGCGGGCGAAGCGCTCGGTGAGGACGGCTCCGGCGACCGTGGCGACCACGGCGAACCAGCCCACCCAGACGAGCTGGGCGGGCCACCTGTTCACCGAGGCGTCGACGAACGCGCCGTCGAGGCGGACGACTCCGAAGCCGTACGCGATGCCCAACTGGCCGGCCCCGGCCAGTACGCTCACTCCGAGCGCCGTGAGCAGCAGCCTGCCCCACGTCCGAAAGGCCATGTCCGGCACGTTACGGCCCGGTGCCCCCGATCGCCACCTTGCCGCCGCGCGGCGCGGCGAACCTGCCGGCGTGGCTACTTCAGCTCGACCAGCCGGGCGAGGTAGGTGGTGTCGCCGACGTTGGTCAGCATGTGCACCGCGCCCGGATCCCGGTAGACGACGCCGCCGGTCGGCTCGTCGGCGTCGATGGTGGTGCCGTCGATCGTCTGCACCACGTTCTTCGCGCCCTGGACCGCCACCACCAGGTACGGGTGGTCGTGGCGGTGCAGCGGCTGCCGCTCACCCGGCTCCAGCCGGATGTGCCAGACCCGTACCCGGTCGTTCTCGTACACGATCTCCTGGCCCACCGGGCCGAGTTCGAGGTCGGCGGAGAGTTCGGTCATCGTGGTCCGTCCAGTCGGGGGAGCACCTCGGCGGCGATGAGCTCCACGTGGTCGAGGTCGTCGAAGTCGATCAGGCGCAGGTGGACCCGGGTGGCCCCGACCGCGGCGAACTCGCCGATCCGGTCGACGAGCTGGGCGGGGGAGCCGACCACCGGGTCCTCCGGCGGCAGCGCGCTGGTGACGTGCAGCGGGGCGGCCCGGCGCTGCGCCTCGGCGTCGGTGCGTCCGATCGCCACCACGATGCCGGCGGAGAGCGTCAGCGGGGCCCGGCCGGAGGCGTCCCGGCCGGTGCGGTCGCACGCCTCCCGGACCCGGTCGTACGCGGAGGCGGTCTCGGCCACGCTCTTGAACGGCATGTTGAACTCGTCGGCGTAGCGGGCGGCCAGCTCGGGCGTGCGCTTCGGTCCCCGGCCGCCGACGATCACCGGCGGGCCGGGCTGCTGCACCGGTTTGGGCAGCGTCGGCGCGTCGACCAGGCGGTAGTGCTCGCCGGTGAAGCTGTACGTCTCGTCGGCCGGGGTGCGCCACAGCCCGGTGACGATCTCCAGCTGCTCGGCGAGCCGGTCGAAGCGTTCGCTGACCGGCGGGAACGGGATGCCGAACGCGGTGTGCTCACGCTCGTACCAGCCGGCGCCGATGCCCAGCTCGACCCGGCCGCCGCTCATCCGGTCGACCTGGGCGACCATGACGGCGAGCGGCCCGGGGAGCCGGAACGTGGCGGACGTGACGAGCGTGCCGAGCCGGATCCGGGAGGTCTCCCGGGCCAGCGCGGCGAGCGTCAGCCAGGCGTCGGTGGGGCCGGGCAGCGCCGGCTCGTCCCCCATCGCCCGGTAGTGGTCGGCCCGGAAGAAGCCCTCGAAGCCGGTCTCCTCGACCAGCCGGGCGAACCGGAGCTGGTCGTCGTAGTCCGCTCCGCGGTGGGGTTCGGTGAAGACCGAGACCCGCATGGTCACCGTCCTCCCACGGGTACGCCGGGGGCGTCCCGCTCCATCAGCAGTTCGTGCAGCTCGGCGCTGATCCGCGCGACGTCGGCCAGGTGTTCGTGCCGGCCGAGCGTGCGGGGCCGGGGGACGTTCACCTCGACCACCTCGCGGATCCGGCCGGGGCGCGGGCTGAGCACGACGACCCGGTCGGCGAGCAGCACCGCCTCGTCGATCGAGTGGGTGACGAAGACGATCGTGGCCTTCGTCTCCATGTGCACCCGCTGGAGTTCGCCGGAGAGTTCCTCGCGGGTGAGCGCGTCGAGCGCGGAGAACGGCTCGTCCATAAGCATCACCCGGGGTGAGCCGATGAGCGACCGGCAGAGCGAGACGCGCTGCTGCATGCCACCGGACAGCTCGTGCGGGAGCCGCTTCTCGAAGCCGCCCAGCCCGGCCATCTCCAGCAGCTGGCGGGCGCGGTCGCGGTGCTCGGCCCGGCGCCAGCCGAAGATCTCCACCGGCAGCAGCACGTTGTCCAGCACCGTGCGCCAGGGCAGCAGGGCCGGCCGCTGGAACAGCATGGCCACGTCGCGGCGGGGCTTCGTGATCGGCGTACCGGCCACGGTGATCTCGCCGCCGCTGACCGGGAGCAGGCCGGCGATCATGCGCAGGAGCGTGGACTTGCCACAGCCGGACCGGCCGAGTACGGCGACGAACTCGCCTTCGGCGACGTCGAGGTCGATGCCGCGCAGCGCCTCCACCTGCCCGGATCGGCCGTCGAAGGTGCGGGACACCCCGGACAGTCGGATCATCTTCCGCCGGCTCCCTTCCACGTCGTCCGAATGCGAGCCGGGCTAGCGTAGCGGACGGTGCTTATAGCACTGTCCGGGGTGGACGTCAGTCCGCTTTCCGTCACGCAACTTCGTTTCCGTTCCGCAACCGGGACGGAGGGAGCACGCCATCCGCCTTCTCGTACGCTGTTGCGCGCGAAGAGTCCCCTCACGACGGTCCAGTCGGCCCAACCCTCCTGCCGGCCCCGTCGGACCCACGACCCGACCGGCGAGAAAGTCCTGGTCGGAAAGGACATGGTGCACTGATGAGAAGGCTGACCCGTACGGTCGCCGCCGCGGCTCTGGCTACCGCCCTCGCCCTCGTGGGCGGCTGCAGCAGCGACTCGGACAAGTCCGAGAGCGGCGGCGGAAACGGCGGCGCGCTGGAAAAGGTGACGTACCTCACCTCGTTCGGCAACTTCGGCCGTGACTCCTACGCCTGGGTGGCGAAGGACAAGGGCTTCTTCAAGGAGGCCGGTTTCGACGTCGACATCAAGCCCGGCCAGGGCACCGGCTCCGTCATCCAGACCATCACCGGCGGGCAGGCCCAGTTCGGCCCGATCGACCTGACCGGTGGCATCCTCCAGCTCGGCAACGGCCTGGCGAAGGACTTCGTGGCGGTGGCCGCGATCCAGCAGCGCACCATGGCCGCGATCGTCACGGTCGAGGGCAAGAACATCGCCACCCCGAAGGACCTCGAGGGCAAGAAGCTCGCGGACACCCCCTCCTCCGTCGTGCGCAACCTCTTCCCCACGTACGCGCGGCTCGCCGGCATCGACGGCAGCAAGGTGACCTGGGTCAACGGTGAGGCGCAGAGCCTGATGCCGATGCTCGGCTCCGGCTCGGTGGACGGCATCGGCCAGTTCGTCGTCGGCCAGCCGACGGTGGAGACGGTGACCAAGAAGAAGCCGGTCATCCTGCCGTACAGCAACGTGATGCAGGACCTCTACGGCAACGCGCTGATCACTTCCACGAAGCTCGCCAAGGAGAAGCCGGAGATGGTGAAGAAGTTCACCGCCGCGCTGCTCAAGGGCCTGGAGTACTCGCTGGCGAACCCGGACGAGGCCGCCGAGATCCTGAAGAAGAACGTGCCGGCCGCCGTCCCGGCCGCGGCCTCCGCCGAGCTTCAGCTGATGGCCGCGTACGTCCGGTCGAGCAACTCCGGCACCGCGATCGGCACGCTGGACAGCGGCCGGGTGGCCAAGAGCATCGCCCTGCTGAAGGGCGCGGGCGCGCTCAAGCAGGACCTCACCCCGGACCAGATCATCGACTTCGACCTCGCGCCGAAGGCCTGACCGGTCCGCTCGGGCCAACGGGGGTGCGCCCCGCCGGACACCCGGCGGGGCGCACCCCCTTCCCGTGCCGGTCGCATCGACCGGCGCAGAGAGGAGGACACGTTGACACAGTTGACCGAGGCCCGGCCGGAGGTGCCACAGCCGCGCCCGGCGGTCCGGCGCGGGTTCGCCGTACGTCCGGCCGCGGTCGGGCTGCCGGCGCTCGGCCTGGTGATCGCGGTGGCCGGCTGGTGGCTGGTCACCTCGGGGCTGAACCTGGTGCACCCGGCCGCGCTGCCGCCGCCGCAGGCGGTGGGGGAGTCCCTCGCGAACGCCACCGACGTGCTGCTGCCCGCGTTGGGCATCACCACCTGGATGACAGTGCTCGGCTTCCTGCTCTCGTCGGCCGCCGGGGTGCTGATCGGGATGGCGCTGGCCGCGTCCCGCCGGGTCGAGCGGATGTTCGCGCCGTTGCTGGTGGCCGTGAACGCGGTCCCGAAGATCGCGTTCGGGCCGCTGCTGGTGGTGGCCGTCGGCTGGGGTCAGAAACCCATTCTGACCATGGTGTTCCTGCTCTGCTTCTTCCCGATCGTGCTCTCCACCGCCACCGGCCTGACCACCACGCCGGCGGACCTGGCGGAGCTGAGCCGGTCGCTGAACGCCTCGTGGTGGCAGTCGTTCCGCAAGGTGCGCTTCCCGTCCGCCCTGCCGCAGATCTTCGTCGGGCTCAAGGTGGCCATGCCGCTGGCCGCGATCGGCGCGGTGATCGGCGAGTTCTACTCGGACCGTCCCGGTCTGGGCTACCAGATCCTGCAGTACAACGGCGTCGGCGACACCGCCACCGCCTGGGCGGCGATCGTGCTGGTGGCCCTGATGAGCATCGCGCTCTACGCCGCCCTCAGCCTCGTCGAGCGCCTGGCCCTGCCCTGGGTGAAGGCCACCACCTCAGCCCGCTGACCACAACCAGGTAACCCGACGTCGGCCGAGAACCCAGAAGGAAACCTCAACCCACGGGTCGCAGCCGACCACGAAGGTGTCGCCCCCGGCGCAACCGGCGCAGGGATCAAGCTTGACCGCCCGGAGCCGGTTGTGCCGGGGGCGACACCCCCCACAGCGACTATCCAGCGAGCCGCCAACGCCCACCACGCGCCACCAGCGTCGTCAACGCCTGCGGCATCAACCCGGAGTGGTTGTCCGGCGTCATCCGGATCGGCCCGGACAGCCCGTCCAGCTGCGAGGTCTCCAGCACGTCGCGCAGCGCGTCCCGGTCGACAGTGCCCGGTTCGCCACCGGCGCGCTGCTCGGCGTCCACGATCAGTTGGACCGCGTCGGCCGCGAACGAGGAGAAGCCGTTGTAGCCGCCGAAGCGGGCGGTGTACTCCTGGAACCACTGCCGGCGCGCCGCCTTGGCCGGTGTGGTGGCGATCACGTCGTCGATCACCATGGTCTGCGTGAAGATCAGCGTGGCCTCTTCGGTGGAGCGGGCCGACGGGCCCAGGAAGAGGTCGCCGGCGGCCGCGGCGTCGAAGAACAGCGACCCGCGGAACTTGCTCTGCCGGGCCGTGGTCGCGGCCAGCGTCGCCTGCTCCGGCGTGGTCCAGAGGATCAGGGCCTGCGGCTTGGCGGCGATCAATTCGTTGACCTGCGTGCCGACCTCGGTGTCGGTGAGCCGCACCGATTCGTTGCCGACCAGCCGCACCGTGGTCTTTTCCAGTTCCCGGCGCAGCGCGGTGAGCCCTTCCTGGCCGTAACCGTCGGCGCTGTGCAGCAGCGCGACCTTGCGGATGTCGCGCCGGTCCAGTTCGGTGGCGAGCGCGGCGGCGCTGTCGGCGGCGTTCGGGGCGAGCCTGAAGACATATCGCCGTTCGCCCACCGGTTCGGTGACCGCGCTCGAGGAGGCCAGTGCGATCGTCGGAATGCGCTTCTCGCCGATGGTGCGGGCCGCGCCCACCGCGCATTCGTTGCAGCCGCCCATGATGACGGCGCTCACCCGTGAGTCGCCGCTGAAATCATTGATGTTCCGCAAGGACTCCGCAGCGTCGGAGCGGTTGTCCTTGACCCGCAGATCGATCTTCCGGCCGCCCAGCGCGCCGGACGAGTTCAACTGCTCGACCTTCAGTTCCAGCGCCCGCTGGTACACCTTGCCGACCGGCGCGGACGCGCCGGAGAGTTCCAGGTCGGCGGCGATGACGATGGGGCTGGTGTCCTGCGGTTCCCCGCCGATCCCGCAGCCGGTGAGCGTGGTGGCCAGCACGGCCGATGCGAGCGCCGCGATGCTCGCGGAGCGGATGGGGCTCAACTCAGTCCTCCAGGTGCGGCGCGGGCCGACGCCCGATCACCGCCGCTAGTCCGTCCTCAGTGGAGGAACGGGATTGGTGTGCCGTACGGTGTGCGCGAAGCCTGCAAAACCTTGCCAATGCCGGGGCCTGTGGTCAAGCCGGGATCTCGAGTGCTGTTTCGGGACAGCCATCCCACATGCTGGGGACACGGAACATTAACTGACAATTACTGCACAGAAGCGTGTGACCACTCTGGAGTGACATCCCCTGATCAGGGGGTTGGAGAAAAGAAGGTATTAGGTGATCGGATCACGGGTTGCGCCGACCCCGACCGTTTCCTGCCTCCCTGCGGCTTCCCAAACACGATCTCGTCTGATGAAATCGCGGCCGTGCCGCGCGTGGCGCTGGCCGCTGCACCAGGCACGGGTCAGTGGGTCGCGCGTGGAAGAAACGACGGAGGCGATGTCGTGAGCACCGGACCTACGACCCTGCCCGGGAGCCCCAACGCCGAACAGCGGAACCGGCGACGGCGCCTGCCGAGGCTGCGCGACGCGCGGATCCGCTCGAAACTCGCCCTCATCCTGGTCGTTCCGGTCGCGGCTGTCATCGCACTGGCAACTATCCGACTCGTCTCGGTGGGTCAGGGCGCGTACGAGGCGGACCGGGTCCGGTCGCTGACGGCCGTGTCGGTCGACATCTCGGCGCTCACCCAGGACCTCCACAAGGAGCGGATGGCCGCGGCGGTCTTCCTGGCCAAGCCGGACGAGAAGCCGGACGCGTACAACCTGCGGGTGCGCCAGACCGACGAGCGGATCGCGGCGTACCAGGAGGAGCGGCGCCGCCTCGGCGACGTGCCGGGCGCTGTGAGCAGCCAGCTCAAGGTCATCGACGCCCACCTGTCCACGCTGAACGGCACGCGCCAGGAGGTGCTGGACCGGTCGCAGATGCCGGTGGCCGAGGCCAGCCTGCGCTACGGCATCGTCCTGGACGACCTGGTCGCGTACAGCGACGCGCTGGCCCAGCAGCCGGGCGCGGAGAGCCTGGCCGATGCCCGCCGCGCGGTGGCCGCGTTCGCCCACGCCAAGGCCGAGGTGGCCGAGGAGCAGGCGGTCGCCTTCACCGCGCTCGGCGCCGGCCGGATCGACGAGGAGCAGTTCTCCTCCTTCGTGGCCACCCTGACCGGTCAGCAGGAGGCGCTGCTCACGTTCTCCCGGTCCGCGACGCCGGCCCAGCGGGCCCTGGTGGACCGCACCGTGTCCGGTGACGCGGTCCAGCTCGCCGACCGGGTCGCCGCCGACCTGTCCCGCTCGGTCGGGCGGCCCGCGCTCGTCACCCGCCAGGAGGCGTCCGACGCCATCGGCGCGGTCGACGAGCTGATGCGGTGGGCGGAGATCCAGCTCCTGGACGACCTGCTCGCCGACGCCGACGAGGTACGCGCCGACGTGATCCAGCAGGCGGTCGTGGAGGGCCTGCTGGTGCTGATCACGCTGGCCGTCGCGGTGACGCTCGCCGTGGTGCTCGCCCGGTCGCTGAACGACTCGCTGCGCCGGCTGCGTGAGGGCGCGCTCGCGGTGGCGAACCACGACCTGCCGGACGCGGTGAGCCGGCTGCAGAACGTCAACGCCATCGGCGACGGCGGCGTGGACGAGATCGTCCAGCAGGTCCGGGACCCGATCAAGCTGACCAACCGCGACGAGGTCGGCCAGGTGGCCGTCGCCTTCAACGTGGTCCACCGGGAGGCGGTGCGGGTGGCGGCCGAGCAGGCCGCGCTGCGCACGAGCGTCTCGGCGATGTTCCTCAACCTGGCCCGCCGCTCGCAGAGCCTGGTCGACCGCATGATCGGCGAGCTGGACGCGATCGAGCGGTCCGAGGAGGACCCGAAGCGTCTCGCGCAGCTGTTCGAGCTGGACCACCTGGCCACCCGGATGCGCCGCAACGACGAGAACCTGCTGGTGCTCGCCGGTGCCGACTCGGCGGTGCCGCGTCGCGACGACGCGCTCCTGGTCGACGTGCTGCGCGCCGCGCAGTCCGAGGTGGAGCTCTACAACCGGATCGAGTTCGGCACCGTCGACACCGACATCTCGGTGGCCGCCCACGCCGTCAACGACGTCGTCCGGCTGGTCGCCGAGCTGCTCGACAACGCCACCCGGTTCTCGCCGCCGAACACCTCGGTGGTGGCCGACGGCCGCCGGATCCGCGACTACGTGCTGATCCAGATCGAGGACCGGGGGCTCGGCCTCAGCGACGAACAGCTCGACTCGCTCAACCGGCGACTGGCCGCGCCGCCGACCGTCGACGTGGCAGCGTTCCGGCTGATGGGTCTGGCCGTGGTGAGCCGGCTCGCCTCCCGGTACGGGATCCGGGTCGAGCTGCGCCGCAACGTCGAGGGCGGCACTGTCGCCCAGGTCACGCTGCCGAACTCGACAGTGGTGCTGCCGGCCAACCGTGGTCAGGCCCCGCTGACCCGGCCGCGCCAGCCGCTGGCCGTCGAGCAGTCACCGCTGAGCCAGGTCGGCGTCGCCGACGCGCTTGCCGGCGCCGGCCGGGGCGCCGCCACCGCGACGCTCGCCGACGGGTGGCGCGGGGCGACCACCGCCCCGCCCGCCAGGTGGCAGGCGCCCGCCGAGGCGCGGGACACCACTCCCGCCGTACAGCTGGGCGGGGCGACCGGCACGTTGCCGGCGGTCCCGGCGCCTCCGGCAACGCCGGCCCCGGTCTCCGGGGCGGGCTGGTCGGCCGGCGGGCCGACGGTGGCGTACCCGGCGCTGGACCCGCTGCCCAAGCGGTCGCCGGGCGTCGAGGCCGCCCAGCCGGTCGCACCTCCGGCCTACCAGCCGCTCGCCGCGGCGCCGGCGGTGGAGACCACCCCGGCGACGCCCGTGGTGGCCCGTCCCGAGCAGCGGGCCGAGGCCCCGATATTCCGGGAGATGGAGGCGGTCTGGTTCCGTTCGCACGGAGAGGACGAGACCACGATCTTCACTCGGCCCACCTTCGACGAGCCGCCCGCGCCGGCCCAGCCGGCCGTGCCGCCGCCCGCGGCGTCGGCTCGCCCGCCCCTGCCCACCCGTACCCCGGGCGCCCAGGCGTCGGGGCTGAGCACGCCGGCCGCGTACCACGCACCGGCCGTGCCGGCCGCGTCACCCGCGGACGCCGCCCCGTCGTCGCCCGCCGTCGCGTCGCCGCCCACGGCTGCCGCGGCGCCGCCACCGGCAGCCCCGGCGCCGCCACCCGCCGCCGAGCCCGCTCCCGCCATCGACCCGAGCGCCTGGCGTACGGCGGCCGACGAGGGCTGGACGCGGGCCAGCCGGGCCGCGGAGCCCACCACCGGCGGCACCACCCGTTCCGGCCTGCCCAAGCGGGTGCCGCAGGCCCAGCTCGTGCCTGGTGGGATAGAGCCGAAGAGCGGCCGGGACCGCAGCCGGCGCACGCCGGACGAGGTCCGGGGGCTGCTCTCCGCCTACCACCGTGGCGTCCAGCGGGGCCGTACGGCCGGCGCCGACCTGAACAGCACCTCGACCAAGGAGACGAACCGATGAACAGGCCGGCGGCCATGCAGGACATGGGTTGGCTTCTCACCAACTTCGCCGACAGCGTGGCGGGCATCGCCCACGTGGTGGCGGTCTCCGCGGACGGGCTGCTGCTCGCCTCCTCCCGGGATCTGCCGGGGGACCGGGCCGACCAGCTTGCCGCGATCACCTCCGGCGTGGTGAGCCTGACCGAGGGCGCGGCGCGCATGTTCAGCGCCGGCGGGGTGCTGCAGACCGTGATCGAGATGGACAGCGGCTACCTGTTCCTGATGTCCATCAGCGACGGCTCGTCGATGGCCGTGCTCGCGGCGCGCAGCTGCGACGTGGGCCAGGTCGGCTACGAGATGGCGTTGCTCGTGGAACGGGTCGGGCAGGCGCTGGTCCCGCTGCCGAGGGACGCCGTCCGGTCCTGACCGGGCCCGCCGACATGAGCCGGAGCCGCTGCGCTCCGTACGAGGGGAGGTGATCGCGAGATGGAACCGCGACGTGATCCGCGTGGCGCGCTGGTGCGACCGTACGCGGTCACCCGGGGCCGCACCGAGCCGTTGCAGAACATCGCGCTCGAGGCGGTGCTGTCCAGCACGCCCACGCAGTCGGCCGAGGCGCGGTTCGCCGGGCACGACAAGTACCGCATCTCCTCGGTCTGTGAAGGCCGGGCACAGTCGCTGGCGGAAATCGCCGCTTACACCCGGATGCCGCTGGGCGTCACCCGGGTGCTGGTCGCCGACATGGTGGCCGAGGGCCTGCTGACGCTACACACTGCCGCTCCCGCGACGGGTTTCGCGGCGCGGATGAACCTGCTTGGAAGGGTGCTAAGTGGACTTCGCGAACTATGACCCCGACGGGGTGAACCGCGGCCGGGAGATCATCTCCGCGAAGATCGTGGTCGCGGGCGGCTTCGGCGTGGGCAAGACCACGCTGGTCGGTGCGATCTCCGAGATCCAGCCGCTGACCACCGAGGCGCTGATGACCGCCGCCGGCGTGGGCATCGACGACCCGTCGAAGGTGCCGGGCAAGGAGACCACCACGGTCGCCATGGACTTCGGCCGTATCACCATGGCCGAGGACCTGATCCTCTACCTGTTCGGCACCCCGGGCCAGACCCGTTTCTGGTTCATGTGGGACGAGATCATCCGGGGCGCGGTGGGCGCGGCGGTGCTCGTGGACACCCGGCGGATCACCGACGCGTTCGCGCCGCTGGACTACTTCGAGAACCGCAAGCTGCCGTACGTCGTGGCGTTGAACCGCTTCGACGACGCGCCGCACTACGAGATGGAGGAGATCCGGGAGGCGCTCGCCATCTCCCCGGACGTGCCGATGGTCCTGTGCGACGCCCGTCGGCGCGACTCGGTCAAGCAGGTGCTGGTGACAGTGGTCGAGCACGCGATGCTCCGCCTCCAGGCCGAGCACGGCTACCCGGCCTCGGTGGGCTGACCGCCTGCGGGTCAGTCGACCCGCAGGCGGTACCCCCGCTTGACGACCGTCTGCACCACGCGGGGCGCCTTCAGGCCGACCCGCAGCCGGGCGACGGCCATCTCCACGGCGTGCTCGTCGGCGCCGCGCGGCAGCGTACGCAGCAGCGCGGTGCGGGAGAGCACCTTGCCGGGTGACGCGGCGAGCGCCCGCAGCACGGCCATCGGGGCCGGCGCGAGCTGGCGCAGTTCCCCGTCCACCACCGCGGCGTGGCCGCGCAGCGTCAGCACGTGCCCGGCCGCCTTCACCGATACCGTGCGCCGGGGCAGCTCCTCGACGATGGTGCGGACCAGCGCGCCCAACCGGGCCCGGCTCGGCGCGCTCACCGGCACCCCACGCCGGACCAGCGGCTCGGCGGTGACGGTGCCCACGCACCCGGCCAGCACGTCGCCGCGCAGCGCCTCCAGCACCGTCTCGGTACGGTCCCCGGCCGCCCGCAGCAGGGCCTCGGCCGCCGGAGCCGAGGTGAACGTGACCGCGTCGACGAGCCGCCCGGCGACCAGGTCGATGAGCCGGTGCAGCGGCGCCGGATCGGCCGGCGGCGCCCACCGGTAGACCGGCACCTCGATCACGGTGGCCCCGGCCGCCACCAGCGCGTCGGTGCACTCGGGTTGCCGCTCACCGTGCAGTTGCATCGCCACCACGTGGCCGGCCACGCCGCGCGCGACCAGGTGCTCCACCACCTCGTCGCAGCTCTCCGAGCCCGGCGACCAGTGCTCGCGCAGTCCGGCGGCGCGGATCGCCCCGGTCGCCTTCGGGCCCCGGGACACCACGTACGCGCGGGCGAGCGTGGCGCGCAGCGGCTCGGCCAGCCCCCAGCCCTCGGCCGCCTCCAGCCAGCCCCGCATGCCGATGCCCGTGTTGGCCATCAGCACGTCCGGCGGATGTTCCAGGCAGGCCCGGGTGGCCTCACGCAGGTCGGTGTCGTCGGCGAGCGGGACGATCCGCAGCGCCGGGGCGAGCACCACCCGCGCCCCGCGCCGCTGGAGCAGCGCGGCCAGTTCGTCGCGCCGCCGGTCCGCGGTGACCCCGATGGTGAAACCGGCCAGCTCGTCGCGCATCACTGCTCCTGCCGTAACCGCACCTCGACCTGGCCGTCCCGGCAGCGCACCCGGTGCCGCGTCAACGTCACGCCGGGCAGGTCCAGGCACCGCCCGGTGGTGAGGTCGTAGACCTGCTTGTGCAGCGGCGAGGCGAGCGTCGGCACGCCGCCCCGGCTGCCCACGAGACCGCGGGACATGACGTACGCGCCGCCGACCGGGTCGAGGTTGTCCACCGCGTACAGCCCGTTCGCGGTGCGGAACACCGCCACCTGCACGCCGTCGACGAGCGCGGCCACGCCCCGGTCGAGGTCGAGCCGGTCCAGCGGGCAGACCGGTGTCCAGTCCAGCGTGACGACGGGGCTCATCGGCGTACCTCCGGCAGTCCGAGCGCGACGGGTTGGCGGCGGTGCCCGGCGTCTCGGGCCGGTACCGGCTGGCCCCGCTCCCGGGTGAACGAGATGGACGGGTCGGGCACGCCGGGAGCGTTGACGAACGAGGTGAAGCGGCGCAGCCGGTCCGGATCCTCCAGCACGTCACGCCACTCGTCGGAGTAGCTCGTGACGTGCCGGGCCATCGCCGCGTCCAGGTCGGCGCAGAGGCCGAGCGAGTCGTCCACGAGCACCGACCGGAGGTGGTCCAGGCCGCCGTCCATCGCCTCAATCCAGGCGGCGGTGCGCTGCAACCGGTCGGCGGTGCGGATGTAGTACATGAGGAACCTGTCGATCAGCGTGACCAGCTCGGCGGTGCTCAGGTCGGTGGCGAACAGGTCGGCGTGCCGGGGCCGGAAGCCGCCGTTGCCGCCGACGTACAGGTTCCAGCCGCCCTCGGTGGCGATGACGCCGAAGTCCTTGCTCCGGGCCTCGGCGCACTCGCGGGCGCAGCCGGAGACCGCGGACTTGAGCTTGTGCGGCGCGCGCAGCCCCCGGTAGCGCAGCTCCAGCGCGACGGCGAGCCCGACCGAGTCCTGCACGCCGTAGCGGCACCAGGTGTCGCCGACGCAGGACTTCACGGTACGCAGCGCCTTGCCGTAGGCGTGGCCCGACTCGAAGCCCGCGTCGACGAGCCGGCGCCAGATCTGCGGCAACTGGTCGACCCGCGCGCCGAACAGGTCGATCCGCTGCCCGCCGGTGATCTTCGTGTAGAGCTGGAAGTCGCGGGCCACCTCGCCGATCGCGATGAGCTTCTCCGGGGTGATCTCCCCGCCGGGGATCCGGGGCACCACCGAGTAGCTGCCGTCGCGCTGCAGGTTGGCCAGGAAGTGGTCGTTCGTGTCCTGCAGCGACGCCGCCTCGCCGTCGAGCACGTGACCGGCGCCGAGCGAGGCCAGGATGGAGGCCACCACCGGCTTGCAGATGTCGCAGCCGCTCCCGCGCCCGTGCTCGGCGACGAGCCGGGAGAACGTGCGGATGCCCCGCACCCGGATCAGGTCGAACAGCTCCTGCCGGCTCAGGTCGAAGTGCTCGCACAACGCGGTGGACTGGCGCACCCCGGCGGCGTCCAGCAGCTGCTTGAGCATCGGCACGCAGGAGCCGCAGCTCGTACCGGCGCGGGTGCACGCCTTCAACGCCGGCACGTCGGTCGCCCCGCCGGCGATCGCCGCGTCCAGGTCGGCCCGGGTCACCGCGTTGCAGGAGCAGACCTGGGCGGCGGCCGGCAGCGCCCCCGCGCCGGCGCCCGCGCCGCCGGCCGGCGCCAGCAACGCCAGCGGGGGAGCGGGCAGCGGCCCGCCGACACTGGCCCGCAACGCCGGGTACGCGCTCGCGTCCCCGACCAGCACGCCGCCCAGCAGCGTCCGCGCGTCGTCGGAGAGGACCAGCTTCGCGTACGCGCGGGTGGCCGGGTCGGTGAACGTCACGTCCAGGCAGCCGGGGGTGACGCCGTGCGCGTCGCCGAACGAGGCCACGTCAACGCCGAGCAGCTTGAGCTTCGTGGCGGTGTCCGCGCCGGGGAACGTGGCCGCGCCGCCGAGCAGCCGGTCCGCGACCACCTCGGCGGTGGCGTACCCGGGCGCGACCAGCCCGTGGCAGACCCCGTCCACCGCGGCGCACTCACCGACCGCCCAGATCCGCTCGTCGGCGGTGCGGCAGGAGGCGTCCACCAGCACGCCGCCGCGCGGGCCGAGCGGCAGTCCGGCCGCCCGGGCCAGCTCGTCGCGCGGCCGGATCCCGGCGGCCACCACCACCAGCTCCGCGTCGAGCGTGCGCCCGTCTGCGAGGTCGAGCGCGGCCACAGTGCCGTCCGGCCCGGGACGCAGCGCCGTGGTGGCCACCCCGAGGTACGGCGTGACGCCCAGCTCCTCGACGTAGCGGCGCAGCATCGACCCGCCCGCCTCGTCCACCTGCACCGGCATCAGCCGGGGCGCGAACTCGACCACGCTCGTGGTGAGCCCGAGCAGCCGCAGCGCGTTCGCCGCCTCCAGCCCGAGCAGGCCGCCACCGATCACCACGCCGGTGCGGCGGCCCCGGGCGTGCTCCCGGATCGCGGCCAGGTCGTCCAGCGTCCGGTAGACGAAGACGCCTGGCAGATCGGTGCCGTCGACCGGCGGCACGAACGCGTACGAGCCGGTGGCGAGCACCAGCGCGTCGTACGGGTACCCGCCGGCCGCCGTGGTCACCACGCGCCGTGCCCGGTCGACGCCGGTGGCCGGTTCGCCCAGGCGCAGGTCCACTCCGGCGTCGGGGGTGTGCACAGTCAGCTCGTCGGCGTCCACCCCGTCGAAGACGGCCGAGAGCCGCACCCGGTCGTACGCCGGACGCCGCTCCTCGGCCAGCACCGTGACCCGCCACCGCCCGCCGGTGTCCCGGGCCCGCAGCGCCTCGACGAAGCGCTGCCCGACCATGCCGTTCCCGACGACAATCAGCTCACTCATGACGCCACCTCCACCGTCTCGCGTACCGCGTCGGTCGCCTGCGGGTCGGCCTCGGCGAGCCAGGCGGCGACGCCGGCCACCGCGTCCCGGCAACTGCCGCAGCCGGTGCCGGCCCGGGTCGACGCGGACAACGCCGCCGCCGTCCGGGCGCCCGCCCGCCAGCACGCCACCAGCGCGCCCTTGCTCACGTCGTTGCACCGGCACACGGTCGCGGCGTCCGGCATCAGCGCCGGGGACGCGGCCGGCCCGGCCGGCGCCTCGCCGAACGCGCGGCCGAGCAGCAGCGAACGCCGGTCCGCCGGCACCGGCGCGCCCCTGTCGAACAGCTGCACCACAGTGCCGACCGCCGGGTTGTCGCCGAGCAGGATCGCGCCGGTCAGCCGCTCGTCCCGGATGCGCAGCCGGGCGTACGTGCCCCGGGCCGGGTCGGCGAAGGTCAGCTCCTCGACCGGCCCGCCCGGGTCGCCGGTCCCGGCCACGTCGCCCATCGCGGCCAGATCGATGCCGGCCGCCTTGAGCCGGGTCACCGCCGGGCGGGGCCGGTAGCGGGCCAGCGGGTCCGCGCCGGTCAGCACGTCGGCCACCACCCGGGCCTGCGCCCAGGCCGGCGCGACCAGCCCGGTCAGCGTGCCGTCGTGCTGCGCGCAGTCGCCGATCGCCGAGATCCGCCGGTCACTGGTCCGCATCCGGTCGTCCACCACCACGCCCCGCTCGACGGCGAGCCCGGCCGCCGCGGCCAGCGCGGTGTCGGGGCGTACCCCGCAGCAGAGCACCAGCAGGTCGGCGTCGAGCGTCCCGGCGTCGCCCAGGTGCAGGCGGACGCCGTCG
The DNA here is from genome assembly GCF_011602315.1 of Micromonospora sp. CMU55-4. Classification (NCBI taxonomy): domain Bacteria; kingdom Bacillati; phylum Actinomycetota; class Actinomycetes; order Micromonosporales; family Micromonosporaceae; genus Micromonospora; species Micromonospora sp. CMU55-4. The sequence continues at coordinate 113,403 of NZ_JAAOLH010000010.1, read as the reverse complement.
GCGTCGGCGGTCACGGCGGTGGCCGCCGCGCCGAGCCGGGACCGGACGCCCAGGCCGGCGAGCGTGCCCGCGAGGACCGCGCCGGCCGGTGGGTCGAGCTGACGTTCCATCAGGTGCCCGACCGGGTGGACCACTGTCACGTCGAGACCCCGCGCGGCCAGCCCGCGGGCCGCCTCCAGGCCCAGCAGCCCGCCGCCGAGCACGACGACGCGGCGCGCGCCCTCGGCGGCGGCGAGGATCCGCCGGCAGTCGCCGAGCGTGCGGAACGGGACGACCCGCTCGGGCATCGGCGCGAGGCCCGGCAGCGGCGGCACCACGGCCCGGCTGCCGGTGGCGAGCACCAGGTGGTCGTACCCGTGTCGCTCGCCGTCGTCGGTGACCACCTCGCCGGCGGCGCGGTCCACGGCGGTGACCGCCGCGCCGGTGTGCACCTCGACGCCCGGCCCCACCGCTTCGACCAGCTCCACGTCCGGCTCACCGATGCGTCCGGCGAGCAGCGTGGAGAGCATGATCCGGTTGTACGCGCGGTGCGGCTCCGCCCCGAGCACGGTGATCGAGTGGTTCCCGCCGCGTGCGTGCAGCTCGGCGGCGAGCCGGGCGCCGGCCATGCCGTGGCCGACGACGACGATGCGCTCGTTCATGCCGGCTCCACCCGGACCGCGCAGATCTTGAACTCGGGCATCCCGGAGACCGGGTCGAGCGCGTCGTTGGTGACCGAGTTGGCGCGTTGCGCGCCGGGCCAGTGGAACGGGGCGAAGACGGTGTCCGGCCGGATCGCGGTGCTGAGCCGGGCCGGCGCCCGTAGCTCACCCCGGCGGGAGACCACACGTACCGGCGCTCCCTCGGTCACGCCGAGCCGTGCCGCCAGGTCCGGGTGCAGCTCGACGAAGCCGCCCGGCGCGGCCCGGCGCAACGCGGCGACCCGCCGGGTCTGCGCGCCGGACTGGTACTGCGCGAGCACCCGGCCGGTGGTGAAGTGCAGCGGATAGTCGGCGCACACCGGCTCGGCGGCCGGCCGGTGGGTCACGGCGTGGAACCGGGCCCGGCCGTCCGGGGTGGGGAAGCGGTCGGCGAACAGCCGGGGCGTGTCCGGGCCGTCCCGGTCCGGGCAGGGCCAGAACACGCCGGTGTCGGCGTCGATCCGGTCCCAGGTGATCCCGGCGTAGTCGGCCGGACCGCCGGCCGAGGCCCGGCCCAGCTCCGCGAACACCTCGCGCGGGTCGCTCGGCAGTGGCGCGCCGTCGGTCAGCCGCCCGGCGAGCGCGGCGAGGATCTCCAGCTCGGTACGGACCCCGGCCGGTGGCTCACGCAGCGCGCGGCGACGCAGCACCCGGCCCTCCAGATTGGTCATCGTGCCGTCCTCCTCGGCCCACTGGGCGACCGGCAGCACCACGTCGGCCAGCTCGGCCGTCTCGGAGCGGACGAAGTCCGCCACCACGAGCAGGTCCAGGGCGCGCAGCCGGGACTCGACCCGCGCGGCGCGGGGCGCGGACACGACCGGATTGGAGCCGAACACCAGCAGCGCCCGCGCGCCCGACGGCGTGCCCAGCGCGTCCAGGAGCTGGTACGCCGGCACCCCCGGCCCGGGCAGCGAGTCCGGTTCGACGCCCCACACCCCGGCGACGTGCGCGCGGGCCGCCGGGTCGTCGATACGCCGGTAGCCGGGGAGCTGGTCGGCCTTCTGCCCGTGTTCCCGGCCGCCCTGCCCGTTGCCCTGCCCGGTCAGGCAGCCGTAGCCGGAGCCGGGGCGCCCGGGCAGGCCCAGGGCGAGCGCCAGGTTGATGAGGGCGGTGACCGTGTCCACGCCCTTGGCGTGCTGCTCGGCGCCCCGCGCGGTGAGAATGATCGCCCGGTCCACTGTGGCCAGCGCGCGGGCGGTCGCGTGCAGGTCGGCCACCGGCACGCCGGAGAGCCGCTCCACCTCCGCCGGCCAGTAGCCGGCCACCGTCCGCCGGACCTCGTCGAAGCCGGTGGTCCGCTCCGCCACGTACGCCCGGTCCAGCCAGCCCTCGGTGAGCGCGATGTGCAGCAGCGCGTTCGCCACCGCGAGGTCGGTGCCGGGCAGCGGTTGCAGGTGCAGGTCGGCCTGGCGGGCGGTGGCCGTGGCGCGCGGGTCGACCACGATCAGCCGGCCGCCGCGTTCCCGCAGTTCGGTGACGTGCCGCATCAGCGGCGGCATGGTCTCGGCCGGGTTCGCGCCGACCAGCAGCAGCGTGTCCGCGCGGCCGAGGTCCGCCAGCGGGAACGGCAACCCCCTGTCGATCCCGAACGCCCGGTTGCCGGCCGCCGCGGCCGAGGACATGCACCAGCGTCCGTTGTAGTCGATGTGCCGGGTCCGCAGCGTCACCCGGGCGAAGCGGCCCAGCGCGTACGCCTTCTCGTTGGTGAGGCCGCCACCGCCGAAGACCGCTACCGCGTGCGGCCCGTGGCGCTGCTGCACGTCCCGCACCCCGGCGGCGATCCGGTCGAGCGCCTCGTCCCAGGTCGCCGGGCGCAGCTCGCCGCCGGGCCGGTCGCGCAGCAGCGGGGTGGTGAGCCGGTCCGGGTGGTCGAGCAGGTCGGCGGCGGTCCAGCCCTTCTGGCACAGCCCGCCCCGGTTGGTCGGGAAGTCCCGGGCGCCGACCTCGACGCCGTCGCCGGTGGCGCGCAGCACCATGCCGCACTGCAGGGCGCAGTACGGGCAGTGCGTGGCGGCCTGCGCGGGGCCTGAACCCGTTCGCGTCGCCGTGCGTGCACCGTCTGTCATGTCGGAAAAGCGTGCCGTCGGGCGGTTTCCGGTCCGGGTCTGCTCTGTTTCGGTCCTGTCACGAGCGCTTCACATCGCACGTAGGTGACGTCGTCCCCGGCGGGGTTTACAATGTGGGAAAATTGTCTCAAATATCGGGAGGCTCTGATGGGCGTGGCGGACGCGTTCGACGCGGTGGCCGGCAGCTACGACCAGGCCCGACGCCGCCTGGTGCCCTGCTTCGACGCCTTCTACGGCACCGCCGTCGAGGTGGCCGCGCCGCCGCTGCGTGCCGCGCTCGCCGCCGGGCGTACCCCCGAGGTGCTGGACCTGGGCGCGGGCACCGGCCTGCTGTCCCTGCTGCTGACCGCGGCCGTGCCCGGCGTCCGCCTGACGCTCGTGGACGGCGCCCCCGGCATGCTCGCGGTGGCCGCCGGACACCTGACAGAACGCGGCGTGGCGCACCGCACTGTGCACGCCGACCTGGCCGACCCGCTGCCCGCCGGCCGGTACGACGCGGTGGTCTCCGCGCTGGCCATCCACCACCTCGACGACGAGGGCAAACGGGCGCTGTACAAGCGGGCCGCGGGCGCGCTGGCGCCGGGCGGCGTGTTCGTCAACGCCGAGCAGGTGGCCGGGCCGACGCCGGCGCTGGACCGCCGCTACGACGAGGTGTGGACGGCGCGGATCACCGAGCTGGGCTCGGACGCCGAGGAGATCGCCGGCGCCCGGCAGCGGATGCGGCACGACCGGCCGGCCACGGTGGCAGACCAGTGCCGGTGGCTGACCGAGGCGGGTCTGGAGGACGTGGACTGCTTCTTCAAGGAATGGCGTTTCGCGGTCTTCGGCGGTCAGCGGCCGGACGGTTCGGCGAGGTGATTCTCGAGCCGATCGGCGAAACGGGGCGCGCCGGCCTTCCGTAGATGGGTGATCAGTTCGACCGCGTCCTTGTCCTCGGCGACCAGGCTGCGCCGGTAGTAGTCGATCTGCCGCGCCAACGTCCTCATGACCAGAGGCATCGAACGGTCGGCCACCCAGTTGAGGAACTCGTCGCCGGTGCGGACCGACAGCGATTCCCGTACGCATTCCGGCGGAAAGGCGCGCCGGTCGTCGGTCACCAGGATGTCGGCGCGGCTGTGCACGGCGGCGGCCAGCACGTGCCGGTCGTCCGGGTCCGGCGGGCACGGGACGTCGTTCGGCGAATAGCCGGTGACGAGGCCGTACGGGAACGCCTGGACGAAGCGGCGTCGCTGGCCGCCGATCGCCTGCTCGGAATGCTCGGGCCGCTTACGGCGCAGGCGATACATCCATTCCGCCAGAACGTCCTCGCTGTACCGCAGATCGAAGACGGCGCAGTCGCCTTCGAGCGCGAGAAGACTGATCCAGTCGCGAAGGGTCCTGGAATAGAGAATGTTCGCGTCCAGGAACACCAGTGGGGCGCTGGGGATCACAGTGGACACCCTACCCAGCGCCCACTGGCCGGGCCCGGAACTACACGTCGTCGGTGAAACCCAGCGCGTCGGACTCCCACATCAGGGCCTCGTACGACTTCCGTCGCTCTTCCATTTGTCGTTGCCGGAATGCGAGGACGTCGCGGAGGAAGAGGCGCCGGTGGCTGCCGACCCGGTGGGAGGCGATCGATCCGTTCTCCAGGAGGCGGACGAGTGTGGGGCGGGACATGCCCAGCAGCCTCGCCGCCTCGGTCGTCGTCAGTTCGCGGGAGATGGCGCTGATCGCGACGCCGTCGCCGCGGGCGAGCATCGCCGAGATCTGATGGAGGACGTCGAACATCTGGGCGGGAACCTCGACCTCTTCGCCGTCCGCCGAGACGAGTCGGGCCACGCCTTCGCCCGCAGCGAGGGGATGCCGCACGAGGAACTCCTCCATGGCGGCCGCCTTCTGGCGCTCCGCTCCCTCGGTGGGCATGACCGAGGCGGCCATGCCGGTGCTGAGGCTCATCGCGGCTCCCTGTGGCAGATGTGGCTCGCGTCCGTCGGACCTCCTCCATGGTCGCGTCCAAGTGCAATATCCGCAACCAGCTTCGCTTGTTTCACCTGCTGGTGTCCGATTCCTCGTCCGGCGGGAACGAGGATGACTGCTGGTCATACCGCTGGGTAGTCTTCCCGGCATGACCGCCAAGGTGACACTGTCGTTCTCCGACGAGACGATCGAGGAAGCGCGCCGGTTCGCCAAGCGGGAAGGGCTCTCCCTCTCCGCCTGGATGGACCAGGCCGCCCGGGAGAAGGCGCTGCGCGAGGTCTTCACCGCGCACGCCGACGCGGTCGGCCGTGCCGGCCTGGACCTGGAAGCCGCCGCCCTGGCCGACGCCCAGGAGGCCGCGCTCGTCGACGACGCCCTGTTCGGCGGGCGTCCGCGTGCTGCGTAGGGGCGAGGTCTGGCGCATCTCCGGCGCCCGGGAACGGTTCGGTCTGGTGATCAGCTCCGACGTCTACAACGCCACTGCGGTACCCATCGTGATCGTGGCCGAGGTGGTCGAGGAGTCGCTGCTGCGCGACTCGCCGCTGGCCGTGCCGATGGGCGCGTACGTGGTGATGCCCGACCGGATCTCCGCACCGATGAAGAAGTGGTTCGCCGAGTGCGTGGACGTGGCCGACACCGAGACCATGCAGCGGGTCGGCCGGGCCCTGCGGATCCTCCAGGAGCTGTGACCGCCTCACGGGCGCCCTCCGGCGGACGTGCGATCTCCGTTGCCGCGCCGACGCGCGCGGGGTACGCCGGGGAAACCGCCGGCTGAGAGCGTCCCCTCGTCATCGACGAGGAGGAGTCGCCGTGAGCACGCTCGTTTCCGCACCGACCCGGCCGTCGGCCCGCACCGCCGGACGGCTCACCGAATGGCGGCCGGAGGACCCGGCGTTCTGGGCCGCCGGGGGCGCCCGGGTCGCCCGGCGCAACCTGTACGTCTCGATCTTCGCCGAGCACGTCGGCTTCTCCGTGTGGAGCCTCTGGTCGGTGACCGTGTTGTTCCTGGGTCCCGAGTACGGCATCGACCCGGCCGGGAAGTTCCTGCTCACCGCCGTACCGGCCGCGCTGGGGGCGGTGCTGCGGCTGCCGTATACGCTGGCGGTGGCCCGCTTCGGCGGCCGGAACTGGACCATCGTGAGCGCGTTGCTGCTGCTCGTGCCGGCGGTGCCGATGGCGGTGCTGATCGAGCCCGGGGTGTCGTACGCCACGCTGATGGTGCTGGCCTGCCTGTCCGGCGTCGGCGGCGGCAACTTCGCCTCCTCGATGGCGAACATCAACCTGTTCTTCCCGGAGCGGCTCAAGGGCCGGGCGCTGGGGCTCAACGCCGGTGGCGGCAACCTGGGCGTACCTGCCGTGCAACTGGTGGGGCTGGCGGTGCTGGCGACGGCCGGCGCCGCGTACCCCCGGCTGGTGCCGGCGGTCTACCTGCCGCTGATCGTGCTGGCCGCGCTGGCCGCGGCCCGCTGGCTGGACAACGTTCCGGGGGCGCGCAACGAGCCGGGCGCGCTGCGCGCGGCGGCCCGCGACCCGCACACCTGGGTGATGTCGCTGCTCTACGTGGGCACGTTCGGCTCGTTCATCGGCTTCGGGTTCGCCTTCGGCCAGGTGCTCCAACTCCAGTTCCACGAGCGGTTCCCGACGCCCGTCGACGCCGCCTGGCTGACCTTTCTCGGGCCGCTGATCGGGTCGCTCATCCGGCCGGTGGGCGGCCAGCTCGCCGACCGGCTGGGCGGGGCCCGGGTCACGTTCTGGAACTTCGTGGCCATGGCCGCCGGCGCCGGGCTGGTGCTGTACGCGGCCCGGGAGCGCTCGTTCCCGCTCTACCTGGCCGGGTTCCTGGCGCTGTTCGTCTTCTCCGGCATCGGCAACGGCTCGACGTACAAGATGATCCCGGCGATCTTCCGGGCCCGGGCCGTCGCGGAGAGCGAGCTGACCGGCGACCCGGAGGCGGCGCAGCGGCGGGCCCGGCGCCTGTCCGGGGCGGTGATCGGCATCGCCGGGGCGGTCGGAGCCTCGGGCGGGGTGCTGGTGAACGTGGCGTTCCGGCAGTCGTTCCTGGCCTCCGGCACGGCTGACGCCGCCTACCTGGCATTCATCGCCTGGTACGCGCTCTGCTTCCTGGTGACCTGGGTGGTCTACCTGCGTCCCGGGCCGCGTACGCTGGTCGGCGTGTGAGCTGCGCCATGGCGAACGCGCAGGCCACGCGGGGTACTACCCCGTTTTGACCTGCCGCCGGGCGGCCGGGTATCGTTGCCTGCTGTTGTACGACATTCTTAGGCGTGCCGCATCAGGTACGCTTGGTCGTTCGTGCGCGCTGGTCCGGCTGGGTATTCCCGGTCACCTCGGCGCGCGACCCCAGACCGACGACGAGACAAGGTAGACCTGTGCGTACGTACAGCCCGAAGCCGGGTGAGATCGAGCGTCAGTGGCACGTCATCGACGCCTCTGATGTCGTGCTGGGCCGCCTGGCGACCCACGCCGCCACGCTCCTGCGTGGCAAGCACAAGCCGACTTTCGCGCCGCACGTCGACACGGGCGACTTCGTCGTCATCGTGAACGCGGGCAAGGTCGCGCTGACCGGCAACAAGCGCCAGACCAAGGTCGCTTACCGCCACTCCGGTTACCCGGGTGGTCTGAAGCGGGTCGGCTACGACGAGCTGCTCACCAAGCGGCCCGAGCGGGCCATCGAGCTGGCCGTGAAGGGCATGCTCCCGCACAACAAGCTGGGCCGTCAGCTTCTCAAGAAGCTGAAGGTCTACGCCGGTGCCGAGCACCCGCACACCGCGCAGCAGCCGGTGCCGTTCGAGATCAAGCAGATCGCGCAGTGAGCGCGGGCGAAGGAAGCAGCATGACCGACATCACCGCCACCGAGGTCGCCCCCGAGGCCACCGAGGCGCCGGCGCCCGTCGCGCGCGCGCCCCGTGGTGACCGCCCGATCCAGACCGTGGGTCGGCGCAAGGAAGCCATCGTCCGGGTCCGGATCGTCCCGGGCAGCGGCAAGATCACCTGCAACGGCCGCGACCTCGAGGCCTACTTCCCGAGCAAGGTGCACCAGCAGCTCATCAAGGACCCGCTGGTCACCGCCGAGAAGGCCGAGGCGTTCGACGTGATCGCCAACCTGCGTGGCGGCGGCACCACCGGCCAGGCCGGCGCGCTGCGGCTCGCCATCGCCCGGGCGCTGATCGTCAGCGAGCCCGACGACCGCCCGGCCCTGAAGAAGGCCGGCTTCCTGACCCGTGACGCCCGGGTCAAGGAGAGCAAGAAGTACGGCCTCAAGAAGGCCCGCAAGGCTCCTCAGTACTCGAAGCGCTGATCACCACAAGCGCCTTGTACTTCTGACGGACGGCCGGTCCGCTTCCCCTTCCCGGGAGGCGGACCGGCCGTTCCGCGTTTCTCTCCTCATCGGCAGTTCCACGGAGGTTGGCGGGTATGGGCCGGTTGTTCGGCACGGACGGCGTACGCGGGCGGGCGAACGCGGATCTCACCCCGGAGTTGGCGCTTGCGGTCGCGGTGGCCGCGGCCCACACGCTGGCCGAGACCGACAAGAGCCATCCGCCGCTCGCGGTGGTCGGCCGGGACACCCGGGCCAGCGGCGAGATGCTGGAGGCGGCGGTGGTCGCCGGGCTCACCAGCGCCGGCGCCAACGTGGTCCGGGTCGGCGTGCTGCCCACCCCGGCCGTGGCGTTCCTCACCGCCGAGGCCAAGGCCGACCTGGGCGTGATGCTGTCCGCCTCGCACAACCCGATGCCGGACAACGGCATCAAGCTGTTCGCCGCCGGCGGGCACAAGCTGCCCGACGAGATCGAGATGCGGATCGAGGAGGCGGTGAAGGCGAACGCCACCACCGCCTGGAAGCGCCCCACCGGCGCCGGCGTCGGCCGCGTACACGACCTGCTCGACGGCGCCGACCACTACGTGCAGCACCTGGTCGGCACCGTGCCGCACCGCCTCGACGGGATCAAAGTCGTGGTCGACTGCGCCAACGGCGCGGCGGCCGACGTCGCCCCGGTCGCCTACCGCGAGGCAGGCGCCGAGGTCATCGCCATCCACGCCGAGCCGGACGGGCTCAACATCAACGACGAGTGCGGTTCCAACCACATCGACGCGCTGCGCGCCGCCGTGGTCGAGCACGGCGCGCACCTGGGCATCGCCCACGACGGCGACGCCGACCGCTGCGTCGCGGTCACCGCCGACGGCGACGAGGTCGACGGTGACCAGGTCATGGCGATCCTCGCGCTGGCCATGCGGGACGCCGGCGAGCTGACCCAGGACACGCTGGTCGCCACCGTGATGAGCAACCTCGGTCTCCGGCTGGCCATGTCCGAGCACGGCATCCGGCTGGTCGAGACCAAGGTCGGCGACCGGTACGTGCTGGAGGAGCTGCGCGCCTCCGGCCTGGCGCTCGGCGGCGAGCAGAGCGGGCACATCGTGCTGCCCGCGTACGCGACCACCGGCGACGGCGTGCTGACCGGCCTGCACCTGATGGCGCGGATGGCCGCCACCGGCACCTCGCTGGCCGAGCTGGCCGCCGTGGTCACCAAGCTGCCCCAGGTGCTGATCAACGTGCCGGTCGGCGACCGTACCGTCGGCGCCGCCGCACCGGCTGTCCGGGCCGAGGTCGAGCGCGCCGAGGCGGAGCTGGGCGAGACCGGCCGGGTGCTGCTGCGCCCGTCGGGCACCGAGCCGCTGGTGCGGGTCATGGTCGAGGCGGCCACCGAGGACACCGCGCGCGAGGTCGCCGAGCGCATCGCCGAGCAGGTCCGCACCGCCAGCCCGGTCGCCTGAGCCACGCCGCCCGCCCGCTGGGGATCTCGCTCCAGCGGGCGGTTCAGTTTCCGCGCAGACCGCGCAGCCGGGTCACCGCCTCGGCCAGCACCTCCGGCCGCTTGCAGAACGCGAACCGGACCAGCCGTCGGCCGGCCTCCACGTCGTCGTAGAACACCTGCGTGGGCACCGCCACCACGCCGCAGCGCTCCGGCAGCGCCCGGCAGAACTCCACCCCGTCCCGGCCGCCGAGCGGCGTGACGTCGGCGGTGACGAAGTAGGTGCCCTCCGGCGCGAGCACGCCGAACCCGGCGTCGGCCAGCCCGGCGACGAGCTGGTCCCGGCGGCGTTGCATGTCGTCCCGGAACCCGGTGAAGTAGGCGTCCGGCAGCCCGAGCGCCACCGCCACCGCCGGTTGCAGCGGGCCGGCGTTGACGAACGTGAGGAACTGCTTCACCCGCAGCACCGCCGCCACCAGCGGCGCGGGTCCGCTCACCCAGCCGACCTTCCAGCCGGTGCAGGAGAACGTCTTGCCGGCCGACGAGATGCGTAGCGTCCGCTCCCGCATGCCGGGCAGCGTGGCCAGCGGCACGTGCGGCGCGGCGGCGTCGGTGAACACCAGGTGCTCGTACACCTCGTCGGTGACCGCGTACACGTCGTGTTCCCGGCACAGCTCGGCGACCGTCGTCAGCTCGTCTGCGGTGAAGACCTTGCCGGTCGGGTTGTGCGGCGAGTTCAGCAGCACCAGCCGGGTACGCGGCCCGAACGCGGCGCGCAGCTCGTCCGGATCGAACGCGTACCTGCCGTCGGCGCCGGGCCGCAGCGTCACCGGGCGGCGCACCGCTCCGGCGAGCGCGATCGAGGCGGCGTACGAGTCGTAGTACGGCTCGAAGCAGATCACCTCGTCACCCGGCTCGCACAGCGCGAGGATGCTCGCCGCGATCGCCTCGGTCGCGCCGGCCGTCACGACGATCTCGCCGTCCGGGTCGTACTCCAGGTCCCAGAACCGTCGCTGGTGCGCGGCGACGGCGACGCGCAGCGCGGGGATGCCCGGGCCGGGCGGGTACTGGTTGTGGCCGGTACGCAGCGCCTCGGCGGCGGCGGCGAGCATCTCCGGCGGGCCGTCGGTGTCCGGGAAGCCCTGCCCGAGGTTGACCGCCCCGGTACGCACGGCCAGCGCGGACATCTCGGCGAAGACGGTGGTGCCGAACGGCCGCATCCGGGCCACCAGGGGATCGGTCGTCGTCACGGCTGCGAGCCTACGGCCCGCCACCACGGGCTCACCAGCCGAAGCAGGTCACGCCCCACCTTCCCGACTTCTGGGAGACGACCTTGCCGTCGATGGTTATCCGGCAGGTCAACCCAGCAGCGCTTCCGGGCATGGTGACGATCTGGACCCGCTCACGGTTGTTCGTGGTGAACCTCAGCCGCCAGGACGAGTCCACCAGGTTGAGCTGGTGGAAGTCGCCGTTCGCGTCGTAGTACTGCACCTCCGCGTCGCCCTCGGAGCCGGTCACCTCGTACAGCACTGTGTACTTGCCGGGGCCGCCGGACGGGGTGGTCGCCGGCCTCGCCGGGGGCGCGCTCGGGTCGTCGGTCCAGTCGCCGGGCTCGCCGTAGATCGGCTCCTCGTACCCGGTGCCGGCTGCGGACCCGTCGTCCATGGTGCTGCCGAGGAAGGCCAGCCCGACGCAGCCGCAGACGATCAGCGCCAGGACGGTGACGATGCCGACCACCACCCCGACCGCCCAACCGCCGCCGCTGCGGCGCGGCGGCATCCCCGGGTACGCGTACGGCGGCGGGTAGGGCCCCGGCGGGTACGCGGTGGGCGGGTACGGCCCGGGCGGATACGTGCCGGGCTGGTAGGCGCTCGGCGGTGGGGACGAGCCAGGGGTGCCCGGCTGCGCCGGCCAGCCCGGTGCTCCCGGCTGGGCCGGCCACTGCGGTGCGTCCGGGTTGGCGGGCCCGCCCGGCGTCCCGGGCTGTCCCTGGTCGCCGGCGCCCGGTGAGTCGGCCGGAGCGGCCCGGCCCGGATCGCCCGCCGGCCGCCCCTCGGCGCCGCCCGCCGGACCGGGGTGACCGGCGCCGGGGGCGCTCCAGGGCGACGGCGACGACGGCGACCAGGGCTCGGGTGGCGTCCACGGCTGCGGAGCGGCCAGCGGGTCCGGCGGCGTCCAGGTGGAGGGTTGCGGGGGCACCGGCGCGGCGGTCGGGTCGACCGGTCCGGAGGTCGGCTCGGGGGTAGGGGTCGTCTCGGACATCGGCTCAGCTCACAGGGGTACGGCGCGGACGCCCGCGGAACGATGGGCCCGGGGGCGGAGCCCGGCCCCAATGTAGGCCGTGGCGGCCACCCGCGTGGACCCGGTCCGCCCGGTGCGCGGCACGTCCCGAACCGGTACGCAAACGGCAGATGAGCCCGGCTGGTGCGTTGTCCGACATAGCAACCCCGGTGTTCGGTTCGCTCAAATTCAGTGATCGTTAACCGGCCTTCCGAGCACGCGCGATGAGCGAAACTCGGTTAGGCTGCGGACCATGTGTGGAATCGTGGGTTACGCCGGTGCCCGCCCGGCGCTCGGCATCGTGCTTGACGGACTGCGGCGGCTCGAATACCGCGGCTACGACTCGGCCGGTGTCGCCGTGGTCTGCGAGGACGAGCTCCTGACCGAGAAGAAGGCCGGCAAGCTCGCGAACCTGGAGAAGGTCCTCTCCGAGCGGGCGGCCGACAACCCCGAGGACTGCGCCGCCAGCCCGATCGGCATCGGCGACGGCACCACCGGCATCGGCCACACCCGCTGGGCCACCCACGGCGGCCCGACCGACCGTAACGCCCACCCGCACCTCTCCCCGGACGGCCGCGTCGCGGTGATCCACAACGGCATCATCGAGAACTTCGCGAAGCTCCGCGCCGAGCTGGAGGACGAGGGCGTCGAGTTCGCCAGCGACACCGACACCGAGTGCGCCGCGCACCTGATCGCCCGCGCGCTGGCCGACCTGCGCGCGGCCGGCGAGACCGACAGCCCGCAGCTCCTCGCCGCCGCCATGCGCGTGGTCTGCGGGCGCCTGGAGGGCGCGTTCACGCTGCTCGCCGTCGACGCCGGCATCCCCGGCGCGGTGGTCGGCGCCCGGCGCAACTCGCCGCTGGTCGTCGGTCGGGGCGACGGCGAGAACTACCTGGCCAGCGACGTCGCCGCGTTCATCGAGCACACCCGGGACGCGGTCGAGCTGGGGCAGGACCAGATCGTCCTGATCACCCCGGACAGCATCGACATCACCGACTTCCACGGTCAGCCGGCCAGCGGCACCGACTTCCACATCGACTGGGACTCGTCGGCCGCCGAAAAGGGCGGCTACGACTGGTTCATGCTCAAGGAGATCGAGGAGCAGCCGCAGGCCATCGCCGACACGCTGCTGGGCCGGCTCACCGAGACCGGCGAGATCGCCCTCGACGAGGTCCGCCTCAGCGAGCAGGACCTGCGCGACGTCGACAAGATCTTCATCGTCGCCTGCGGCACCTCCTACCACGCCGGCCTGGTCGCCAAGTACGCCATCGAGCACTGGACCCGAATCCCCTGCGAGGTGGAGCTGGCCAGCGAGTTCCGCTACCGCGACCCGGTGCTGGACCGGTCCACGCTGATCGTGGTGATCTCGCAGTCCGGCGAGACGATGGACACGCTGATGGCGCTGCGCCACGCCAAGGAGCAGAAGGCCCGCGTGCTGGCCATCTGCAACACCAACGGCTCGACCATCCCGCGCGAGTCCGACGCCGTGCTCTACACCCACGGCGGCCCGGAGATCGCCGTCGCCTCCACCAAGGCGTTCCTCACCCAGGTCGTCGCCTGCTACCTGATCGGCCTGCACCTGGCCCAGGTGCGCGGCATCAAGTTCGCCGACGAGGTGGGCGCGGTGGTCGCCCAGCTCCAGGAAATGCCGGGCAAGCTGCGGGAGCTGCTGGACCGGATCGAGCCGGTCCGCGAGCTGGGCCGCGAGCTGAAGTCCGAGCCGACGGTGCTGTTCATCGGCCGGCACGTGGGCTACCCGGTGGCGCTGGAGGGCGCGCTGAAGCTCAAGGAGCTGGCGTACATGCACGCCGAGGGCTTCGCCGCCGGTGAGCTGAAGCACGGCCCGATCTCGCTGATCGACCAGGGCACCCCGGTGATCTGCATCGTGCCGTCGCCGGTCGGCCGGGGCATGTTGCACGACAAGGTCGTCTCCAACATCCAGGAGGTACGCGCCCGGGGCGCCCGCACGATCGTGATCGCGGAGGAGGGCGACCAGGCGGTGGTCCGCTACGCCGACCACCTGATCTACGTGCCGCGTACGCCGACACTGCTGGCGCCGCTGGTGACCACCGTGCCGTTGCAGGTGCTCGCCGCCGAGATCGCCGCCGCCCGCGGGCACGACGTGGACCAGCCCCGGAACCTGGCCAAGTCGGTCACCGTCGAGTAGTCCGCTTTTCGCCAGCGGTCCCTCCACCCGTCGGCCGGGGGGAGGGACCGCGCCGTCTCCGGCCCGCCCCGGGCGGCTCCCGGATCCTTTGGGACGGCCGCCGGACGGCATCGGGCGGCTCATCGGCCCAGCACGATCCGGGCCATCCCGTCCAGCGCCGGGTTGTCCGGGTCCCAGTAGCCGGTGTGACCGTGCGGGGCGCTCGGGAACCGCCGCCCGCCGAAACCCGGCGCGCTCGGGTCGGCGCCGAACCAGAGCCGCTCGGCGTGCGGGTCGAGCACGGCCAGCGCCGGGCCGAGCGGCGTGCCGGCGAGCAGGGCGCGGCGGGCCAGCTCGTCCGGCGGACGCGCCAGCCGGATCACGTCGTCCGGCGCGGTCGACGACCAGACCTCGCCGGCGCGCATCCGCAGCTCGGTGGCGTGGTCGACGCCGACGCCGGGCGAGCCGACGAATACCAGCGCGTCCGCGCTCAGCCCGTGGTCCCGGGCGGCGGCGCCGACCACCAGCGAGCCGTAGCTGTGCCCGAGCACCGTCTGCCGGGCCGGCGAACCCTCGTGTGCGGCGCGTAGCCCTTCCTGGAACCGGTGCAGAGCCGGCCCGGCGTCCTCGGCCTGCCGGGGGCCGGCCGCCTCGGTGAGGAAGTCGGGCGCGTCGTAGTCCAGCCAGAGCACCGCCGCCGCCTCCTCGCCCGGCCCCAGCGCCGCGCACCGCTGCAGCACCCGGGCGGCCCGGCCCAGCTCGTCCGGCGCGTCGGCGAGGTCCGAGGTCATGCCCGGGACGTAGGTCAGCACCGCGGCGGACCGGTCCGGGTTGCCGAGCGCCACCACCGCGCGCCCGTCGCCGCGCGGGTCCAGCCCCAGCAGGTACGCCCGCGGCAGCCCGGGCGCGGCGAGCCGCTCGCTCAGCCGGTTCAGCCCGCGCAGCGCTGCCTCGACGCCGGCGAGCCGGACCCGCCGGGACGCCTCCAACGGTCCGGCCGGCAGCGGCCGCAGCAGCGCGAGCCGCCGGACGAGCAACTGCTCCCGCCGGTCGCCGAGCAGCAGCCGGTTGGCCTGGTCCCGGGCGGCGGCCGGCACGCCGTCGAGGCGGCCGATCCGATCCGGTTCCCGCCCGACCAGCCAGCGCCGCTCGGCCGCGCTCAGCCCGGCCCACCAGCGGCTCACCTCGGCCGGCCCGGCGCCGGGGCCCGGCCGCCACGCGGGCGGGACGCTGACCCAGCCGGTCACCGTGGCGGTGGTCAGCTCCGCCAGGCGGCGAGCCGCCTCCCGGTCGGCGGCGCCGGCGAGTGTCAGCGCGCCCCGGATCCCGGCCCGCGCGTCCACCACCGCCGGACCGGCCCGGGACACCGGGCGGGCCGGATCGGACCGCACCGCGCCGGCACGGTCGACGAGCAGGCCGCCGGACTCGGCGCGGGCCACCTCCGCGCCGAGGCGGGCCTTCGCCGCCCCCAGCCGGGCGCCGAACTCGGCCAGCACCTGGTCTACCTCGAACAGGGCGGGCAGCACGTCGGTGAGGTCGGTGCGCAGGTCCCCGATCCGCTGCTGGGCCGCGACCGAGGCGGCGCCCGACCACCCGGGCCGGAGCGTGCCGATCCGGGCGGTCAGCGCGTCGGCGCGACGGCGCACCGGCCCGGCGAGCCCTCGCCAGGCCACCCCGGCCGTGGACCAGGCAGCCGGATCGGCCCGCCAGAGCTGCGCGTACCCGACGTCCGCCGGGCCCTCGCCGGGCCCTCCGGAGCTCGGATCGGGCCGCCCGGGAGCGCCGCCGGTCACCGGAGCACCCCGCTGAGGCGGCGCGCGGCGCGCTCGTCCACCGCCTCGTAGCCGTCCGCCCCGCGGCGCAACGCCCCGGCGGTGTCGGCCACCCGGGCGCCGAGCGCGCCGGACCAGCGCCTTACCGCGGACTCCAGGTCGGCCAGCGCCGCCCCGGCCCGCCAGCCGTCCGGCGCCGCCACCAGCAGCGCCTCCGGCGCCGCCCCCGGCCCTCGGGCCAGCCGGTACGCGTCGTCGGCCAGCTCCCGTGCGACCGCGCGCAGCAGCTCCGGGTCGACGTCGAACGGTTTCTCCACCACGTGACCTCCCCAGGTCGCCCGACGCCACCCACCGGCCCCGGACACCGGGACGCTAGGCCGTCCGGCGACCCGGCCGCCGACCCCTGTGGACAACGGCCGGGGTTTTCCACAGGGCGTTTCCGTCAGCCGGTCCCGGGTTCGTACCGCCGGTAGGGTGAGGCCGTGATCGGGACAGCCGCGGGCGGGCGCTGAGCCGGCGCGACGAACGGGACGGGGTGGCATGAGACCGGTATGGCGCGTCGCGGACGTTCGCGCGGCGGAGGCGGGCCTGATGGCCACCCTTCCGCCCGGGGCGCTGATGCAGCGGGCCGCGGCCGGGCTGGCCCGGCGCTGCGCCTTGCTGCTCGGTGACCGGGGCGGGGTCTACGGCGCCCGGGTGCTGCTGCTGATCGGCTCCGGCGACAACGGCGGTGACGCGCTCTTCGCGGGCGCGCACCTGGCCCGCCGGGGCGCGGCGGTGGCCGCGCTGCTGCTGAGCCCCGGGCGGGCGCACGCGGAAGGGCTGGCGGCCCTGCGTGCCGCCGGCGGGCGCGTCGTCGATCGGCCGCCCGCCGGAGCCGACCTGGTGCTCGACGGGATCGTGGGCATCGGCGGCACCGGTGGGCTGCGGGAGACCGCCGAGCAGTTGGCCGCGAGCCTGACCGGGCAGCGCGGGCGCGACGGTGGGCCCGCCACGGTGGTCGCTGTCGATGTGCCGAGCGGCGTCGCTGTCGACACCGGCCACGTCCCGCTGACCGACGCCGGGCGGCCCCGCGCGGTCCGCGCCGACGTGACGGTGGCGTTCGGCGCGCTCAAACCGGCGCTGGTCGTCGGCCCGGCCGCCGAGCTGGCCGGCGAGGTCGAGCTGGTCGACATCGGGCTGACGCCGTGGCTGCGCGGCACCCCGGCGCTCCAGGTGATCGAGCAGACAGACGTGGTCGGCTGGTGGCCGGAGCTGGGCGCGTCGTCGGAGAAGTACACCAGGGGTGTGGTCGGCGTGGCCACCGGCTCGGCCACCTACCCCGGCGCCGCGGTGCTCTCGGTCGCCGGGGCGCTCGCCGGCCCGACCGGCCTGGTCCGCTACGCCGGGAGCGCCAAGGGCGAGGTGCTGCACCAGCACCCGTCGGTGATCGCCACCGGCCGGGTCGCGGACGCGGGCCGGGTGCAGGCGTGGGTGTGCGGCTCCGGCCTCGGTACGGGCGAGGAGTCCGCCGCCGAGCTGCGCGCGGTGCTTGCCGCGCCGGTGCCGGTGGTGCTCGACGCGGACGCGCTGACGCTGCTCGTCGACGGCAAGCTGGCCGACCGGCTGCGCGGCCGGGACGCGCCGATCGTGGTGACGCCGCACGACCGGGAGTACGCCCGGCTCTGCGGCGAGATGCCGGGGGAGGACCGGGTCGCCGCCGCGCTGCGGCTGGCCGCCTGGATGAACGCGGTGGTGCTGCTCAAGGGTGACCACACGATCATCGGCACGCCCGACGGCCGCGCGTACGTGAACCCGACCGGCACGCCGGTGCTCGCCACCGGTGGCACCGGCGACGTGCTGGCCGGGTTGCTCGGTTCGCTGCTCGCCGCCGGGCTGGCCCCGGAGCGGGCGGCCGCCGCGGCGGCGTACCTGCACGGGCTGGCCGGCCGGGAGGCGGCGCGCGGCGGTCCGGTCACCGCGCCCGACGTGGCGGCGGCGTTGCGTCCGGTACTGGCCCGGCTGGGCTGATCCGGGCGGCGACGCCCGGGTGGCGACGGGCACCGCCCGCACGGCTCAGGGCGCTGATGATCACTGACGGAAGTAGGCTGGGGACATGTGGCAGTCGGAGGTGCGCGTCGACCTGGACGCGATCCGGGAGAACGTGACCCGGCTCAAGGCCGGCACCAGCGCCGAGCTGATGGCGGTGGTCAAGGGCGACGGCTACGGCCACGGCATGGTGCCCGCCGCCCGCGCGGCGCTCGACGCGGGGGCGGACCAGCTCGGCGTCTGCACGCTGGACGAGGCGCTGCGGCTGCGCCAGGACGGCATCACCGCGCCGGTGCTGGCCTGGCTGCTCACACCCGGGCTGCCGCTGCACGACGGGATCACCGTCGGCGTCGACCTCGGCTGCGCCAGCCTCACCCAGCTCGACGAGATGATCGAGGCGAGCCGCCGGGCGGACCGCCCGGCCCGGCTGCACCTCAAGATCGACACCGGGTTGGCGCGGGGCGGCGCCACCGTCGCCGACTGGCCGGCGCTGCTGGAGGCCGCCGCGAAGGCCCAGGCCGACGGCCTGGTCGAGGTGGTCGGCGTGTGGAGCCACTTCGTGTACGCGGACTCGCCCGGCCACCCCACCACCGACCGCCAGCTCGCCGTCTTCCACGAGGGGCTGGAGATGGTGACGCGCGCCGGTCTGCGCCCTCGGTACCGCCACCTGGCCAACTCGGCCGCCACGCTGACCCGGCCGGACACGCACTTCGACCTGGTCCGGCCCGGCATCGCGGTCTACGGTCTGTCGCCGGTCGCGGGC
This sequence comes from Micromonospora sp. CMU55-4, assembly GCF_011602315.1. Taxonomy (NCBI): domain Bacteria; kingdom Bacillati; phylum Actinomycetota; class Actinomycetes; order Micromonosporales; family Micromonosporaceae; genus Micromonospora; species Micromonospora sp. CMU55-4. Next base: position 94,943 of record NZ_JAAOLH010000010.1, on the reverse strand, counting down.
GAGCAGTTCGGCCTGCGCCCGGCGATGACCGCCCGCGCCCGGGTGATGCTGACCAAGCGGGTCGCGGCCGGCACCGGCGTCTCCTACGGGCACACCTACCTCACCGAGCAGGAGACCAACCTGGCGGTGGTGCCGCTCGGCTACGCCGACGGTGTGCCCCGGCACGCCTCCAACACCGGCCCGGTGCACCTCGCCGGCAAGCGCCGGAACATTTCCGGCCGGGTCTGCATGGACCAGTTCGTGGTCGACTGCGGCGACGACGAGGTGGCCGCCGGTGACATGGTGACGCTGTTCGGCGACGGCGCGGACGGCGGGCCCACAGCCGACGACTGGGCCGAGGCGGTCGGCACCATCAACTACGAGATCGTGACCCGTTTCGGCGGCGTGCGCGTGCCCCGGTTCTACGACGGCGAGCGCGCATGAGTCTCCGGTTGCCGCGTCCGCGTACCGCCGCCGGCAAGGTCGCCGGGCTGGTCGGCGCCGCCGTCGGGGTGGCCGCCGCCGGGCTCGCGGCGGGCGTGGTCAGCGAGCGGGTGCTGGTCCGCCGGCTCAAGAACGACCCCACCGACAGGTACGCCGACGAGGTCTTCGGCGAGCAGCGCTACGACCAGGCGTACCGGCTGGAGATGCCGGACGGCACCGACATCCACGTGGAGGTGGTCGAGCCGACCCGCCCGGTCGCCGGGCACCCGACTGTGGTGCTGGTGCACGGGTTCTGCCTGGACATGGGCACGTTCCACTTCCAGCGCAAGCGGCTCGCCGAGCGCGGCGACTACCGGGTGGTCGCGTACGACCAGCCGGGGCACGGCCGTTCCGGCCGGCTGGAGAGCGGCGAGTACGACCTGACCGCGCTGGGCCACACGCTGCGCCGGGTGCTCGACGAGGTGGCCCCGGAGGGCCCGCTGGTGCTGGTCGGGCACTCGATGGGCGGCATGACGATCATGGCGCTGGCCGAGCTGTACCCGGAGATGTTCGGTGACCGCGTGGTCGGCACCGTGCTGATGGCGACCTCGGGCGGTCTGGCGGCGGAGACGAAGCTGGTGGCGCCCGCGCTGCTCGGCCGCGTCGGCTCGCCGGTGCTCTACATGATGAGCAACGCCACCCGGTACGGCGGCACGGTGATCGACCGGGCGCGCCGGTCGACCTCGAACGTGGCCTGGCTGCTCACCCGCAAGTACGGCTTCGGCACCTCGGCGCCGAGCCCGGCCCTGGTGTCGTACGTCGAGATGATGAACTCGCGCACCTCGGCCGACACGGTCACCCGCTACCTGCGGACGATCGCCACCCACTCCCGGTTCCCGGCGCTGGCCGCGCTGGCCGGCACGCCGGTGCTGGTGATCGTGGGGGACAAGGACATGATCACGCCGGTGACGCACTCCGAGGAGATCGTCCGGCGGCTGCCGCACGCCGAGTTCGTGAAGATCGACGACAGTGGGCACGTGGTGATGCTGGAGCACGCCGACGAGGTGAACGCGGCGCTGGAGAGGTTCCTGGATTCGCTATGACAGTGGTCGTGGAGCTGAAGACGGTCGACGACACCCACGAGTTCGGGCGGCGGCTGGCCGGTGTGCTGCGCGCGGGTGACCTGCTGCTGCTCAGTGGCCCGCTCGGGGCCGGCAAGACCGCGCTGACCCAGGGCATCGGCGCCGGCCTGGGCGTACGCGGCGACATCACCTCGCCCACCTTCGTCATCGCCCGGGTGCACCGCCCCGACCCGGATCGGGGCGGCCGGGTGACGCTCGTGCACGCCGACGCGTACCGCCTGGGTGAGGCCGCCGACCCGCGGGCGGAGATCGACGACCTCGACCTGGACGCCTCGGTGGACGAGGCGGTGACAGTGGTGGAGTGGGGCGAGGGAATGGTCGAGCAGCTGGTCGACGCGCACCTGCGGGTACGCATCGACCGCCGCGACGACGACACCCGGGCGGTCACGCTGGAACCGGTCGGTGGCGACTGGGCCGCCCGGGTCGCCGAACTGTCCTGAGTCAGGGCTGAAGGGGCATCGTCCAGCAGTTGGAGTAGGCGGTCCGCCCGGCGAGCCGGTCGCTCATCCAGGCCACCGCGTCGCCCTGGTCGGTGATGAGCGGCACCAGGTGGTTGGTGAGGATCTTGTCGCCGAGGTTGGGCAGGCTGATCGCCTGGTAGGTCACGTTGCCGCCCTTGCGGCACCAGTCGACAGCCAGTTGACGGGCCTGCCGGTGGGGCACGATGTCGTCCTGGATGCCTGTTGCCACACGTACCGGGCCGGTGGGCTTGAGCGTGCCGATGCGCTGCCGGTCGAGGACGGCCTGGGCCTCGGGCGAGGCGGCGATGACGGCGGTGAGGGACCGGCCGCCGGTGATCCACTTGCTGCTCCTGGTGAACGCGTACCGGAGGATCGCGTCGCCGACGCACATGGTCGAGGTGTCCTTCAGCGCCGCCCGGCCGGTGTCGTTGACGGCGGCCTCGATGACGTCACGCAGCGCCGGGTCGGACTGGGCGAAGCCGTTCAGCGACCATCCCAGCGCCCCCACCAGCGCGCTGCCGTCGATGCCGCCGATGACCGCGGTGAGGTCGGCGGGCGGCGCGCCGACGTAGGTGCCGGCGAGCGGCACGTCGGGCGCGTAGGTGGAGTGGAGTTCGGCGGCTGCGGCGCTGGCGCCCCCGCCCTGGCTGTAGCCGTAGAGACCGACGCGGGACTGGGCGGTGACCGATGCTCCGGGTACGGCGCGGGCGGCGCGGGCCGCGTCGAGCAGGGCGTGGCCGCCGTCGAGGCGGTTGACGTAGGTGTGCAGCCGGTCGGTCGTGCCCAGACCGACGTAGTCGGTGACGACGACGGCCGCGCCGGTGGCGAGGAGGCGATAGATCGCCAGGGCCTCGTAGCCGACGGACAGGGTGTCGCCGGTGAGCGTGAGCGGGTGTTGCAGCGAGAACGACGGCGCGCACTGGTCGCCCTGCCCCATGGTTCCGGAGGCGACGGCGACGAGCGGGCGCGGGCCGGCGCCCCGCCACGCCGCCGACGGTTCGATGTAGGCGCCGGTCACCGCGACGGGCCGTCCGTTGGAGTCGGTGGACCGGTACATGAGTCGGGTGGCGGTGCCGGGCATCGCGCGGCCGTCGAGCCCGGGAATGCTCAGGCCGAGCGGCAGGGGTTCGGTGCGGATCAGCGTGCCGTTGGTGGCGGGCAGGTCGGCGGGCGGGTGGTAGAAGGCGGGGATGGTCACGCCGCGGGAGACCACGGGCGTGGCGTCGTCGGCGGCTGCGGCTGCGCCGGATCCGGCCAGGTAGGTGGCTGCCGCCGCGGCGACGGCGAGGATCCGGAGGCCGATCGCGCGGCGGGCGGAGGGCGTGCGGGGACGGGTGTTCCTGCTGCTCACGGGCACTCCTAGCGAGCATCGATGGTGGTGGATGCAAGCTAGCAGTGGTGGTGTGGCGTAAGTAACTTGCCGGTAGGTTACGCTCCGGTAACTTTTCCCGTCCAGTACCCGGCCCGGCCGCTGCCCGGGAGTGTCGGTCGCGGCTGGTAGGAAGATGGCGACCGACTAGGAGAGGTTGCCGATGCCCGACGCCCCCACCCTGGACCTGCCGGCGCTGTTGCCGGAGGCCTGGCGTGCCGTGCTCACCCCCCACCTCGACCCGGCCCGCACCGCCGCGCTGGCCGAGTTCGTCACCCGGGAGTACGCGACCGCCACGGTCTTCCCGCCGCTGGAGGACCTGTTCTCCGCCTACCGGCACTGCGCGCCGGCCGACACGAGGGTGCTCATCCTCGGCCAGGACCCGTACCACAAGGCGGGCCAGGCGCACGGGCTGAGCTTCAGCGTGCGCGAGGGGGTGGCGGTGCCGCCGTCGCTGCGCAACGTCTTCAAGGAGCTGAGCGAGGACCTGGGCGTGCCCAAGCCGCGCAGCGGAAACCTCGACGGCTGGGCCGCGCAGGGCGTGCTGCTGCTCAACTCGGTGCTGACGGTCCGGCAGGCCACCCCCGGCTCGCACGCGAACAAGGGCTGGGAGGAGTTCACCGACGCCACGATCCGGGCGCTGGACGCGCTCGACCAGCGCGTGGTCTTCCTGCTCTGGGGCGGCTACGCCCGCAAGAAGGCGGCGCTGGTGACCAACCCGCGGCACGTGGTGCTGGAGGCCGGGCACCCGAGCCCGATGAACCCGCGCGGCTTCCTCGGCAGCCGTCCGTTCAGCGCGGCAAACAAGGCGCTCGCCGACGCGGGGCTGCCCACCGTCGACTGGGAACGCTCAGCCGGCTGACCCGTCCGGCGCCTCGCCCGCCGCGGCGAGGCGCCGGCGGTACCGGGACAGCAGCTCGGCCGTGCGCTTGTCGGTCGCCTCCACCTCGATCAGCGGCTCCACCGGGTACGTACGTTCACCGAGGCGGACCTCGATGGGCTTGGGCAGTTCGTCGCACATCCGGGCCCGCAGCTCGCCGAACCGGGTCCGCCAGCGGTGCTCGCCCGGTTCCTCGGGCTCCGGGTGGCCCCCGCCCCACTCCTGCCATCGGGCATCCCAGCGCTGCGCGCGGCCCCGCTCCAGGAACGCGGTGAACCGCGGGGAGTCCCGCCACCGCACCGCGATCTCGACCGCGTCCACCGGCAGTGGCGCGCCCTGCAACAGGGCCGCCGTGCCGCCCGCCAGCACGTACGGCAGGTCGCCCAGCGCGTCCATGATCGGGTCGAGCCGGAGATGATCGATCCGCTCGGTCAGCGCGGTCCCGGCCATTTCGTCAAGCGCCGCGTCCAGGTGACTGTCCAGCGGCTCGACCTCGATCCGCAGTTGCCGATCCAGCGCGGCGAGCAGACGTTCCGCGGTGGTCAGGCTGGGCAGCCGGTCGCCGCGCTCGATCCGGGCGACGGCGGCCTGGCTGATCCCGACCCGCGCGGCCAGGGCCTGCTGGGTGAGTCCGGCCAGTTCCCGTTCGTGGCGCAGGGCGCGGGCGATCTCCTGGGCCAGGCGACTCTCCGTCATCTCCGGAGGATGGCAACTCGCCGTCGAGCGATATACCTGTGAGTCATATTTATGACCGAGAGGTATATCGCTCCCAGGTCACCTCTTCCGGCGGGACGCTACGCACCGTGACCGGGTCGGCGGCGAGGGCGTGCCGAGGGCGGACGGGGCGGACGGCTAGGCTGGCTTACCGTGCTCGTACTCGTGGTGGACTCCTCGACGCCCGCGGTGACCGCGGCGCTGGCCGAGGTCTCGGCGGACGGCGTCGCGGTTCGCGCGTCCCGGTGCACCGTCGATGCCCGCGCCCACGGCGAGCTGCTCGCGCCGCAGGTCGACGCCGTGCTGGCGGACGTCGGCGCGCGGCCCGCCGACCTGGCCGCGATCGTCGCCGGCCTCGGCCCGGGCCCGTTCACCGGGCTGCGCGTCGGGCTGGTCACCGCCGCCACCATGGGTCAGGTGCTCGGCGTCCCCACGTACGGTGTCTGCTCGCTGGACGGGCTCGGCCACCCGGCGGCCGCCGGCGAGCCGGTGCTGGCGGCGAGCGACGCGCGGCGGCGGGAGATCTACTGGGCCGTCTACGACGGCGCCGGTCAGCGCCTCGTCGGGCCGGAGGTCGCCGCCCCGGCGGTCGTCGCGCAGCGGGCGCGCGACCTGGCGGTCAGCGTCGCGGTCGGCGACGGCGCGCACCGGTACGCGGACGTGCTCGGCCTGCCGGTGCGGGACGAGCCGCGCTACCCGGACCCGCTGGCGCTGGCCGGTCTCGCCGCGCCGCGGATCCGCGCGGGCGCGCCCGGCGAGACGCTCACCCCGCTCTACCTGCGCCGCCCGGACGCGGTCGCCGCCACCGGCCACAAGCCGGTCCTGCCATGAGGCTGGGCCGGTTCCGCTGGTGGCACGTCGAGGAGGTGCTGCCCATCGAGGCGGACCTGTTCGGCGCCGAGCAGTGGTCGGCGGCGATGTTCTGGAACGAACTCGCCAACGGCCACTTCTATCTCGCCGCCACCGACGACGACGGCACCGTGCTCGGCTACGCCGGGCTGGCCGTCTACCCGCCCGACGAGGCGTGGGTGCAGAACGTCGCGGTCCGCCGGGACGCGCAGCGGCGGGGCATCGGCCGGCTGCTGCTGGAGGCGCTGCTCGCCGAGGCGGCCCGGCGCGGCGTCCGCAGCACGCTGCTGGAGGTCGCCGCGGACAACGCCCCGGCGCAGCGGCTCTACGCCGGCTACGGCTTCGAGCCGATCGGCGTACGACGCGGCTACTACCAACCGAGCAACACCGACGCGCTGGTCATGCAGCGCAACGAGGACTGACGCGCATGGCTGACGAACCACTGATCCTCGGTATCGAGACCTCCTGCGACGAGACCGGCGTGGGCATCGTGCGCGGGCACACGCTGCTCGCCGACGCGCTCGCCTCCAGCGTCGAGGAGCACGCCCGGTTCGGCGGCGTGGTGCCCGAGGTGGCCAGCCGCGCCCACCTGGAGGCGATCGTGCCGACCATGGACCGGGCGCTGCGCGAAGCCGGCGTCACCATCGCCGACATCGACGCCATCGCCGTGACCTCCGGGCCGGGCCTGGCCGGCGCGCTGCTCGTCGGGGTCGCCGCCGCCAAGGGGTACGCGGTCGCGGCGGAAAAGCCGGTGTACGGGGTGAACCACCTCGCCGCGCACGTCGCTGTGGACACGCTCGAACACGGCCCGCTGCCCGAGCCCGCCATCGCGCTGCTCGTCTCCGGCGGCCACTCCTCGCTGCTGCGCGTCGACGACCTGGCCCGCGACGTGGTACCGCTCGGCGCCACCATCGACGACGCGGCCGGCGAGGCGTTCGACAAGGTGGCCCGGCTGCTCGGGCTGCCGTTCCCGGGCGGACCGTACATCGACCGCGAAGCGCGTGCCGGTGACCCGGCGGCGATCGCCTTCCCGCGCGGGCTGACCGCCGCGAAGGACCTGGTCGGACACCGGTTCGACTTCTCCTTCTCCGGCCTGAAGACGGCGGTGGCCCGCTGGGTGGAGGCGCGGCAGCGGGCCGGTGAGCCGGTCCCGGTCGCCGACGTGGCGGCGTCCTTCCAGGAGGCGGTCTGCGACGTGCTGGTCGGCAAGGCGATCGACGCCTGCCGCACCAGCGGCATCGACACGCTGGTGATCGGCGGCGGAGTGGCAGCCAACTCCCGCCTGCGGGCGATGGCCGAGCAGCGGGCCGGCAAGTACGGCATCCGGGTGCGTACGCCCCGGCCGAAGCTCTGCACGGACAACGGCGCGATGGTGGCCGCGCTCGGCTCCCACCTGGTCGCCGCGGGCGTCGCGCCGAGCCGGCTGGACCTGCCGGCCGACTCGGCGATGCCGCTGACAGTGGTCAGTGTGTGAGCGGGGAGGAAACCGACATGATCGTCCGGATGTGGGAGGCCAAGGCCGAGTCGTACGGCTTCGCCGACCTGATCACCTGGGTCTGCGAGACCGCGCTGCCCGAGTTCGAGCACGACCCGATGCACGTCTCCAGCGAGGTGTTCTCCTCCACCGACCACCGGCTCGTGGTCATCTCCAAGTGGCGGAACAACCCCCGGGAACTGCCCGAGCCACCGGCGCGCCTGATCGCCCGCCCGCCGCACAGCTGGGACTTCGCCCAGGTCGACCGCTGACGCCGCCGCCCCGCTAGGAGCGGCGGGTCAGCCGCCAGGTGGCGTACCCGCCGGTGCCGAGCGCGATCAGGAACACCGCCCACACCAGGCCGGTGCCGACCTGGAGCCCACCGCCGCTGCCCACGTTGGCCTGGGCGGCGGCGACGAGCGAGTCGCTCTGCGCGGGCGGCAGCGCGGCCGGCGGCAACTGCTGCCAGCGCACCAGCCCGGTGCTCTCCAGCATGGTCATGTGGTCGTTGACGAACTTGTTGGCGTCCTCGGCCAGCTTCCGCACGATCGGGTCGCGGGTGCTGGCCCGGACCGCGCCGATCACCGGGAAGATCTTGCCGTGGGCGACCCGCAGCCGGGTGACGAAGATCTGGTCGAACCGGGCGCCGGTGGCGTTCCGCATCTCGGTCAGCCACCCCTGCTGCTCTGCCGTCGGATCCGTCGGCAGGGTGGCGCCGAGCTTGTTGGCCGCCTCGACCACCAGCTGGTCCAGCTCCGCGTGCTGCTTGGCGATTTCCGCGCCGACCTCGCGTACCCGGGCGGACTGGCCCTTCTCGGCCGCCATCTGCCCGGCCGGCATCTCCCACAGCCCGGCCAGCCGTACGCCGTTGAGCAGCGTCATGTCGGCGGCGTTCATCTGCACGCCGGGGTTGGGCGCGGCCTGCGCCGTCCCGGGAACGACGCCGATCCCCGCGCCCAGCGCGGCGAGCAGCAGTACCACCCGGTGCGCCAGCTTGCGGCGTGCGGATTCCAGCGATGCCATGGTTGCGGTGCCTCCTCGGTCCGGACCGGTACGCGGGGTCGTGGACGGCCGCGCAAGCCGGCCGCCCGTCCGCACACTGGTACGGATCACCGGGCCGATCAGTTCAGCGGATCGGCGAGGAGTCGTTCGAACGCCAGCTCGGCGGCGCCGATCAGCGCCGCGTCGTCGCCCAGCTTCGGGGTACGCAGCCGCACGTGCTCCAGGCACGCGGGCAGCCCGTTGGAGTTGAGCCGGCTGCGCACCTGCGCGGCGGAGGCCAGGTAGAGGTCACGCATGGTGCCGCCGAAGATGACCATCTCCGGGTTGAAGATGTTCACCAGGTTCGCGACGCCGAAGCCGAGCCAGTCGCCGGCCTGCCGTACCGCGGTCTGCGCGCGGGCGTCGCCCCGGTCGGCGGCGTCGAAGACCGCCAGCAGCGCGTCCCGGCCGCGTGCCTCGGACCGGCCGGCGGCGCGCAGCAGCCCGTGCTCGCCGATCTCGGTCTCCCAGCAGCCGCGCCGGCCGCAGTCGCAGCGCACCCCGTCGCGGACCACCACCATGTGGCCCACCTCGCCGCCGTAGCCGCCGTGCCCCCTCAGCCGCCGCCCTCCCGCGATGATGCCCGCGCCCACACCGACGTCGCCGTAGATGTAGATGACGTTGTCGCAGCCGACCGCCGCGCCCCGGGCGTGCTCGGCGTACGCGGCCACGTCGGCCACGTTGCCCACCGTGATCGGTACGTCTATCCCCAGCTCGACGGCGAGCGCCGCACCGATCGGCTCGTCCACCCAGCCGGTGGTGGGGCTGAGCCGGACCAGCCCGTCCTCGCGGCGGACCATGCCGCACACCGCCACGCCGGCGCCGACGCAGATCGCGTCCGGCGGCACCGACTGGTGCATCTCCTTGACCGCGCCGGCGAGCAGCGGGGCGGCCTCCCCGGCGACCAGGTTGCGCGGCCGGTCCATCTCCCGGCGGTCGAGCACCTCACCGCCGAGTCCGACCCGCGCGGCCCGCAGCCGGTCCACCTCGACGCTGTACGCGTACGCGTAGACCCGCCCCGACTCGGGCCGGACGACGAGTGACGGTCGTCCGGCCCGGCCGGTCTCCTTCGGCGTCCCCTCGCTGACCAGACCGGCGCCGGCCAGGTCCGCGGTCAGCGCGCCGATGGTGCTGCGGTTGAGTCCGAGCGCGGTGGTCAGCTCGGCGCGGGTGGTGGCCCCGTGGACGTGCACGTATCGGAGCAATGCGCCCAGGTTCTGCCGACGGATCTCGTCCTGACTGGGGCCCGCGCGCATTGCCACTGCCATGGTGTTTCCGTACCCCTGCTCAGCGGTTGCCGGTCGCGGCGGCCCGCCGACGCGAGAGCGCGTCGATGGTCGCCGCGGCGAGCAGCACCACGCCGGTGACCACGTACTTGACGCCCGAGCTGTATCCCATCAGTCCCATACCGTTGTCGATGACCGCGACCACCGCGCCTCCGAGCACGGCGTCGAGGACCCGGCCCTTGCCGCCGAAGAGGCTGGTGCCGCCGATCACCGCCGCGCCGACGGCGTAGAGCAGTACGTTACTGCCCCCGGTGTTGGGGTCGACCGAGTTGCCCCTGCTGGCGGCCACGATGCCACCGATGGCGGCCATCGAGGAGCAGATGACGAAGACGGAGATACGGATCCGGTCGACGTTGATGCCGGCCCGGCGGGCCGCCTCGGCGTTGCCGCCGACCGCGTAGATGTGCCGCCCGTAGCTGGTGCGCTGGAGCACGAACGTCCAGACGATCAGCAGCACCGCGATGATCGGCACCACGATCGGCACGCCCTTGAGCGAGGTGATCAGCACGTTGCGGCTGCGCTCCAGGTTGAGCACGTAGACCGCCACGCCGAGGATCACGGCCAGGCCGGCGATCCGCGCGCCGACCACCGTGAGCGGGTCGGTGAGCAGGCCACGGGCGGCCCGGTTGCGGTACCGGAGCAACTGCACTGCCGCGTACCCGGCGACGGCCACCGCGGCGAGCGCCCAGCCCAGCGCCGGGGAGAGGTTGCGGTTGGCGATCGCGACGAGCACGTCGTCGCGGATCGCGATGTTGGCGCCCTCGTCCATCAGCGTCAGCACGACACCCTGGAAGGCGAGGAACCCGGCGAGCGTCACCACGAAGGACGGGATGCCGACCTTGGCGACCAGCAGGCCCAGCACGGTGCCGATCACCAGACCGGTGACGACGGCGGCGAGCACCGCCACGTACCAGGGGTAGCCGAGCACGGTGACCACGTTGGCCAGGATCGCGGCGCAGACGCCGCTGGCGAAGCCGGCGGAGAGGTCGATCTCGCCGAGCAGCAGGACGAAGACCAGGCCCATGGCGATGAGCGTGACCGCCGCGCCCTGGGTGAACAGGTTCGCCAGGTTGCCGGCGGTGAAGAACGACGGGCGGGCGATCGAGAAGCCCACCGCCAGCGCCACGAGCATGACCACCGCGGGGAGCGCGCCGATGTCGCCGCCGCGTACCCGGCGCCAGTAGTTGTTCACGTGGCTGTTCAGGGTCGGTGTCGGCGCGACGCCGGCCGGGCCTTCCTTCTTCACGACGATGGCGGTCATCGGATGGCTCCTGGGGTGGTGTCGGCGGGCGCGGCGCCGTTGCCGCCCGGCTCGCCGGTGAGGCCGAGGCCGCCGGATCGGCCGGCGGTGATCAGCTCGACCACCTGCGAGTGGGTGATGTCGGTGGTCTTCACCTGGGCGACCATCTGGCCGAGGTAGAGCGCGGCGATCCGGTCGGAGACGGCGAAGACGTCGTTCATGTTGTGCGAGATGAGCACCACGGCCAGGCCGTTGTCGGCCAGCCGGCGCACCAGCTCCAGCACCTGGGCGGTCTGCGCGACGCCGAGCGCGGCGGTCGGCTCGTCCAGGATGACCAGCCGGCTGTTCCAGAGCACGGCCTTGGCGATGGCGACGGTCTGCCGCTGGCCGCCGGAGAGGCTGGCCACGTGCTGGCGCAGCGACTTCACGGTGCGCACGCTCAGGCCGGCGAGCGTCTCGGCGGCCATCTGCTCCATGGTCGGCTCGTCGAGCACGATGCCGCTGCGCTTCTCCCGGCCGAGGAACATGTTCTGCACGATGTCGAGGTTGTCGCAGAGCGCGAGATCCTGGTAGACGACCTCGATCCCGAGCGCGGCGGCGTCCCGGGGGCTGTTGATGGTCACCGGCCGGCCGTCGAAGAGGAACTCGCCGGCGTCGGTGGGGTGGATGCCGCTGATGCACTTGACCAGGGTCGACTTGCCGGCGCCGTTGTCACCGACGAGCGCGGTCACCTCGCCGGGGTGCGCGGCGAAGGCGACGTCGCGCAGCACCTGGACGGGACCGAAGCTCTTGTCGATCCCGCGTAGCTCCAGCAGGGGGGTTGCGGACACGGGGTTCTCCTTTGGGCGGAGGGAGGTCTCGGATCCCGTCCGGCGCGGGCGCCGCCCGGCACGGGAGAACCCGTGCCGGGCGGCGCCGCCTGAGGCGGGTGGGTCAGCTCACGCCGGCGTCGGTGCAGAGCTTCGCGAAGGCACCGGTGCAGAGTTCTTCCTTGGTGACGTAGCCGTCGGCCACGACGTCCTTGACGTTGTCCTTGAAGATGGCCTTGGGCTCCAGCAGCACGGCCGGCACGTCCCGGTTGCCCTCCGGGTCCTTGACCGTCTGGCCGGTGTCCTTCCGCTCACCCTTGGCGAGCGCGATGGCCAGCTCGGCGGCGGCGTCCGCCTCCTTCTTGACCGCCTTGTAGACGGTCATGCACTGGTCACCGGCGAGGATGTTCTGCAGGCCCTCCTTGGTGGCGTCCTGACCGGTCACCGGGACCTTGCCGTTGAGCTTGTTCTTCTTCAGCACCGAGATGGCCGCGTTGCCGAGACCGTCGTTGGCGGCGAGCACGCCGTCGATCTTGCCGCCGGCCTTGGTCATCTGCTGCTCGAAGATCGTGGCGGCCTGCGCGTTGTCCCAGGCCGGCACCGGGTCGTCGGCGACCTTGGTGTACTCCTTCGAGTCGAACTTCGGCTTGAGCACCGAGTCGTACCCGTTCTTGAACAGGGTGGCGTTGTTGTCGGTCGGCGAGCCGTTGAGGTACGCGATCGACGGGTTCTTGACGCCCTTGTCGGTCAGGCACTTGCTCAGGCCCTCGCCCTGGAGCTTGCCGACGGCCTCGTTGTCGAAGCTGACGTAGTACTGGGCGGAGCCGCCCAGGGTCAGCCGGTCGTAGTCGATGGTCGCGACGCCCTGCGACTTGGCCTTGTCGAGCACGGCCTTGCCGGTGCCGGAGTCCAGGTTGACGATCATCAGGACGTTGACGCCGCTGGTGATCATCTGGTCGGCGATGGTCTGGAACGCGGTCTTGTCGTTCTGCGCGTTCTGGATGTCGGAGTCGACGCCGGCCGCGTCGAACGCCGCCTTGAGGTACTTGCGGTCCGCGCCCTCCCAGCGGGCGGAGGACTTGCTGTCCGGCAGGATCACGCCGATCTTCGGCTTCTTGGCGTTGGAGCCGCCGGCCTCGTCGGAAGAACCGCCGTTGTCACCGCAGGCGGCCATGCTGCCGGTCGCGAGGAGACCGACGGCCGCGAAGGTGAGGAAGCCCTTGCGCATGTGCAGGGTCCTTTCGGAGGTGGGGGAGTGGTGATGTTTTGTTGTGTCCGGCAACGTATTCCCCGCCTCCCATGCGCCGCAAGACTGCCGAGGTCAGAAGTTTGTTGGCGGCGGTAACAATTCAGCAACGCGGTTGTCACCCGCGGGACACCGCCGGGAGAGCGTGCTCCGGGAACGCTCCCACACGTACCGTCACGAGCCCGCTCAGGCGGCGGCGATCGATGCCGTGGCCGCCCCGGTGAGCGTCACCAGATCCGTCGGCGTGAGCTGCACCTGCAATCCCCGGCGGCCCGCCGACACGTACACGGTCGGGTGCGCCAGCGCCGAGGAGTCGACGACTGTCGGTAGCCGCTTACGCTGGCCGAGCGGACTGATGCCGCCCCGCACGTACCCGGTCGCCCGCTCGGCCACCGCCCGGTCCGCCATCACCGCGCGCTTGCCGCCCATCGCGGCGGCCAGCGCCTTCAGGTCCAGCTCGCCGGTCACCGGCACCACCGCCACCGTCAGCCCGCCGTCGACCTCGGTGACCAGCGACTTGAACACCCGGTCCGGTGCCACCCCGAGCGCCGCGGCCACGAGCGCGCCGTAGTTCGGCGCGTCCGGCGAGACGTCGTACGGGTGGATGCTGTGGGCGATCTTCCGCTTGCTCAGCAACGCGATCGCCGGAGTGCCAGGGCCCGCCACGGGCTCAAGCTAACCCGCGCGCCGCGACACCGCGAGCTGGAAACGTGAGCCGGGTCAGCCGCCGACCGGAACCGGCCGGCACACGAGCACCGTGGGGTCGCCCGCCACCCGGGTCAGCACCAGGTCGGCCGCCGCCTCGCCGGACAGCCGCAGGTCACGGCGCAGCTTCTCCGGCTCCAGCGCCGACCCGCGCTTGCGGATCTCCACCCGGCCGACCCGGCGCTCCCGCAGCAGGGCGCGCAGCCGCTTCAGCGAGAACGGCAGCACGTCGGTGATCTCCAGACAGCGGGCGAACGGGGTGGGCCGGGCCTCGTCGGCGTACAGGTAGGCGATCGACGGGTCGGCGAGCGTGGCGTCGAGGTCGGCAGCGAGTTCGGCGACCAGGTGCGCGCGGACGACCGCCGGGTCCGGGTCGTAGAGGAACCGCCGGACCGGCCCCACCTCCGCTTCCTGCGCGCCCGTGCCGGTGAGGTGATAGGAAGGGACCCTTTTACTACCGGAGGCGTTAAGAAGGGGCCCTTCCTTCTCGCGCAGCAGGGTGGCGCGGCGGGGGACCTCGGCCAGCTCGCCGCACCAGAGCGCGGCCTCGACCAGGTCGCCGTCCACGCTCACCCACTCCGCCTCGGCGCCCGCCGGGATCAGCGCGTGGTCCAGCCCCGGCGCGACCTTCACCACGGTGCGCGGCACCCGCGCGGCGAGACCGGTGACGAAGTCCCACGGCGGGGAGTAGGAGTTCGGGTCGAAGACGCGCCGCCCGGTGCCGGCCCGTCGCCGCGCCGGATCGCAGAACGCGCCGTCGACGCGGCTTACGTCGAACTCCGTGGCGTCGCCGCACTCGACTGTCACCAGATCGGCGAGCCCGGCCGCCTCGGCGTTCGCGGCGGCCATCGCGGCGGTCAGCGGGTCGGCCTCCACCGCGTACACCCGGATGCCGGCGCGGGCGGCGGCGAGCGCGTCGGCGCCCAGGCCGCAACCCAGGTCGGCCAGCGTGGTCACGCCCGCGGCGCGCAGCCGTGCGGCCCGGCGGCCGGCGACCACCCCGCGGGTGGCCTGCTCCAGCCCGGGCCGGGTGAGGAACATCCCGGCCGCCGCCGCGCCGAACTTGCCTGCTGCCCGGCGGCGCAGCTCGGCCTGGGTCAGCGCGGCGGCGGCGAGGTCGCCCGGAATCCCGGCCGAGCGCAGCGCGGCCGCCGCCGCCAGCGGGTCGCCGCCGGCCACCCGACCGGCCGCGGCGAGCGCCGCCGACCCCTCGGGGGTACGCAGCACGGCGAGCAGGTCGAGATCCACGCGCCCATTCTCCCGGGCCGGTTCCGGCGCGACACGGAGGGCGACGCGCGTTGGCACTCTCCTTGACGGAGTGCTAGCCGAGGAATAACCTGCGATTAGCACTCTCACCCTGAGGGTGCCAACGCCCGAGCCTCGTGCCCGGGGGTTGAGCGCCAGGCGGACCGGCACCCGCGACGACGGCCCCGCCCGGTGGCATGTGGCAGATTGACGCTGGTCGGCACGCCGGCCGGCAACGACACCAAGTACCCGGGAGGGTATGCCCGTGACTACCGCGACCAAGGTTGCGATCAAGCCGCTCGAGGACCGCATCGTGGTCCAGGCGAACGAGGCCGAGACCACCACCGCCTCGGGCATCGTGATCCCCGACACCGCCAAGGAGAAGCCGCAGGAGGGCACCGTCCTCGCT
Organism: Micromonospora sp. CMU55-4; assembly: GCF_011602315.1. Classification (NCBI taxonomy): domain Bacteria; kingdom Bacillati; phylum Actinomycetota; class Actinomycetes; order Micromonosporales; family Micromonosporaceae; genus Micromonospora; species Micromonospora sp. CMU55-4. The sequence goes on along the minus strand of NZ_JAAOLH010000010.1, from coordinate 79,671 downwards.
GTCGGCCCGGGCCGGATCGACGACAAGGGCAACCGCGTGCCGATCGACGTGAAGGTCGGCGACACCGTCCTCTACTCGAAGTACGGCGGCACCGAGGTCAAGTACGCCGGCGAGGAGTACCTGGTGCTCTCCGCCCGCGACGTCCTCGCGGTCATCGAGAAGTAAGCAACCGATCAGTGTCGTTGCCCCGGTCCGGCTCGCCGGGCCGGGGCAACGTCGCTTCGAAGGGATACTGATGGCGAAGATCCTCAGCTTCTCGGACGACGCCCGGCACCTGCTCGAGCACGGTGTCAACGCCCTCGCGGACGCGGTCAAGGTCACCCTCGGCCCGCGCGGGCGCAACGTCGTCCTGGACAAGAAGTTCGGTGCGCCCACGATCACCAACGACGGCGTGACCATCGCCAAGGAGATCGAGCTCACCAACCCGTACGAGAACCTCGGCGCGCAGCTGGTCAAGGAGGTGGCGACCAAGACCAACGACGTCGCCGGCGACGGGACCACCACCGCCACCGTGCTGGCCCAGGCCATGGTCCGCGAGGGCCTGCGCAACGTGGCCGCCGGCACCAACCCGACCGGCCTGAAGCGGGGCATCGACGCGGCGGCCGCCAAGGTCTCCGAGGCGCTGCTCGACAAGGCCGTCGAGGTCTCCAGCAAGGAGTCGATCGCGCACGTCGCGACCGTCTCCGCGCAGGACGCCGCGATCGGTGAGCTGATCGCCGAGGCGATGGAGAAGGTCGGCCGCGACGGCGTCATCACCGTCGAGGAGGGCTCCGCGCTCACCACCGAGCTGGAGGTGACCGAGGGTCTCCAGTTCGACAAGGGCTTCATCTCGCCGAACTTCGTCACCGACCTGGAGGCGCAGGAGGCGGTCCTGGAGGACCCGTACATCCTGATCACCACGCAGAAGATCTCGGCGATCGAGGAGCTGCTGCCGCTGCTGGAGAAGGTTCTCCAGAACAACAAGCCGCTGCTCATCGTCGCCGAGGACGTCGAGGGCCAGGCCCTGTCGACGCTCGTGGTCAACGCGCTGCGCAAGACCGTCAAGGTCTGCGCGGTCAAGGCCCCCGGCTTCGGCGACCGCCGCAAGGCGATGCTCCAGGACATGGCGATCCTGACCGGCGCCGAGCTGGTCGCCCCGGAGCTGGGCTACAAGCTCGACCAGGTCGGCCTGGAGGTGCTCGGCACCGCCCGCCGCGTCGTGGTCGACAAGGAGAACACCACTGTCGTCGACGGTGGCGGGCAGGCCTCCGAGGTCGCCGACCGGGTCGCCCAGATCCGCAAGGAGATCGAGGCCTCCGACTCGGAGTGGGACCGGGAGAAGCTGGCCGAGCGGCTGGCGAAGCTCTCCGGCGGCATCGCCGTGATCAAGGTCGGCGCGGCCACCGAGGTCGAGATGAAGGAGCGCAAGCACCGCATCGAGGACGCCATCGCCGCGACCAAGGCCGCGGTCGAGGAGGGCACGGTCCCGGGTGGCGGCGCCGCCCTGGCCCAGATCCTGCCGGCGCTCGACGACGACCTGGGCTTCACCGGTGACGAGAAGGTCGGCGTCTCGATCGTGCGCAAGTCGCTCGTCGAGCCGCTGCGCTGGATCGCCCAGAACGCCGGCCACGACGGCTACGTGGTGGTGCAGAAGGTCGTCGGCAAGGACTGGGGCCACGGCCTCGACGCCGCCACCGGCGAGTACGTCGACCTGGCCAAGTCCGGCATCATCGACCCGGTGAAGGTGACCCGCAACGCGGTCAGCAACGCCGCCTCGATCGCCGGCCTGCTGCTCACCACCGAGAGCCTCGTGGTGGAGAAGCCGGCCGAGCCGGAGCCGGCCGCCGGTGGCCACGGCCACTCGCACGGGCACGGCCACCAGCACGGCCCGGGCTTCTGACCCGAGGAGTACGCCCGACGTCAGGGCACACCGCCGACCCGGTGGTGTGCCCTGACGCATATGTCCTTACGGATCGCTGACGAGATTGGCAGCCGGGCCCGCGGGGCGACCAGACTGGAGCCCGTGAGCACCCTCTCCCCCCGCCGGGCGGCGCCGGCCGGTGTCGTCGCCGCCGTGGTGGCGCTCGGCGCCGCCGAACCCGTGGCGGTCCTGACCGGCCCCCGGTCCGCTCCGCTCGTCGCCGTCGGCGGACTCGTCGTCGACCTGGTGCCCGAGCCGCTCAAGCAGTTCGCCATCGACGTCTTCGGCACGTACGACAAGATCGCGCTGCTGATGGGGACGGCGCTGCTGCTGGCCGTCTTCGGCGCGCTGCTGGGCCTGGCAGCGGCCCGGCGGCTGGTGATCGGCCTGGCCGGCATCGCCGCGTTCGCCGCGCTCGGTGTCGCCGCCGCGCTGACCCGGGCCGGCGCGGACGCCTTCGACGCGCTGCCCTCCCTGGTCGGCGGCGGACTGGGCGCGCTGACGCTGTGGGCGTTCGTGGCCGGCCCGCTGAGCGCCGACCCGGCGCACCGGAAGCGACCGGGGCGTGGCCGGTCCGACGCCGTGCGACGCGACCGGGCCGGGACCGGCCCGGCGGAGCGCGACGGGGCCGCTTCGGCGGACAGCGAGCCGCCGTCCGCGTCGCCCCCGCCATCCGCCCCGCCTCCGGCGGTCGCCGCGCTGGCCCGGGAGGGGGAGACGCCGGGCGGCTGGGAGCCGGTCCGGCACGACGACGCGGAGTCGCGGCGGCGGTTCCTGCGTGGCGCCGGGCTGCTCACCGGCGCGGCGGCGGTGGCCGGGCTGGGCGGGCACTGGCTGGCCGGCCGGCGCGGCGTATCGGCGGCCCGGGACGCGGTGACGCTGCCCGCCCCGGTCGCGCCCGCCCCACCGGTGCCCGCCGGAGCGGACCTGTCGCTGTCCCGGCTCGCGCCGTACGTCACGCCGAACCGGGAGTTCTACCGGATCGACACCGCGCTGGTGGTGCCGCAGGTGGACCCGGTCACCTGGCGGCTGCGCATCCACGGGCGGGTCCGCAACCCGATCGAGCTGAGCTTCGACGACCTGCTCGCCCGCCCGCTGGTCGAGCGCTACGTGACGCTCGCCTGCGTCTCCAACGAGGTGGGCGGCGACCTGATCGGCAACGCGCGCTGGCTCGGCGTACCGATCAAGGACCTGCTGGACGAGGCCGACCCGGAGGACGGCGCGGACCAGGTGGTCGGGCGCGCCGTCGACGGCTGGACGTGCGGCACGCCCACCTGGGTGCTGCGCGACGGGCGGGACGCGCTGCTCGCGGTCGGCATGAACGGCGAGCCGCTGCCGATCCAGCACGGCTTCCCGGTGCGGATGGTGGTGCCAGGCCTCTACGGGTACGTCTCCGCGTGCAAGTGGATCACCGAGCTGGAGCTGACCAGCTTCGCCGACTTCGACGCGTACTGGGTGCCGCGCGGCTGGTCAGCGCAGGGTCCGGTCAAGACGCAGTCGCGGATCGACACGCCCCGGCCCCGCAGCCGTCCCGCCGCCGGTGCGGTGACCGTCGCCGGTGTGGCGTGGGCGCAGCACAGGGGCGTGCGGCGCGTCGAGGTACGCGTGGACGGCGGCCCCTGGCAGGAGGCGACGCTGGCCCCGGCAGTGTCGGCGGACACGTGGGTGCAGTGGTCGTGGCGGTGGGACGCCACACCGAGCGAGCACACGCTCCAGGTCCGGGCGACCGACAGCACCGGCGAGACCCAGACGGAACAGCGCGCCCCGGTCGCCCCCGACGGCGCGACGGGATGGCACACGGTAAGGGTCACAGTCACCTGACCCGCACCGTCGCGAGGACCGCTCTCGGTGGGGAGATGGCCTGCCCGTGCCACTGGCGGGTGCCTGCCGATCGGGTGCGCGCCGCTTGGCTCCGGCCTGAGTCCAGACTCCCGAGCGCTCACGAAAGAGATCTTGGTATGAAACGCCCCTATAAGGGCCGTTTCATACCAAGATCTATGTGGTGTCCTAGCCTCTGGAACGCCGATCCTGGTATTCGAAACGGTAGGCGAGTCGCCCAGCGGCGGCCTTCGCCGCGCCGGGGTGCGGGGGCCAGCGGATGCCCCGGGCCACGACACGACGCCGCGCCCCGGGATCCGGGGCGCGGCGTCGGGGGTCGTGAAGCCGGTCAGGCGACCTTGCGCTGGTCCGGCACGGCGGTGTTGTGCGGGCGGCCGAGGCGCGCCTCCAGCCGGGCGATGTCCACCTTGGTCTGGCGGCGGTCGGCCAGGTCCTCCCAGCCGAGCGCGAGCAGACGCAGCCGCTCGGACTCGCTGAACCCGCCCCAGACGCCGTACGGCTCGCGTACGGAGAGCGCGTGGGCGGCGCACTCGGCGCGTACCGGGCAGGCGCGGCAGACGGACTTGGCGCCCATCTCGCGGCGCAGCCGGGAGGAGCCGCGCTCGCCGTCCGGGTGGAAGAACTGCGCGCTGTCGCGGCCACGGCAGGCCCCGAGCCGCTGCCAGTCCCAGAGCTCGTCGATCGGTCCAGGCAGCCTACGTACGTTCGACATCAGCACCCCTCCTCCCGCGCGGCACCGCGGAGAATGTTCGTGGCCAGCTACCGGGCGGCGGTCCGCGCGGGATGCCGGTTCCGGATGAACCCCTCGGTACCCGAGCGGTCCGCGCCTCACACATCTGTGATCGAAAACCTCGGACAGTCGGTGGCATATGCCCCATCTGTCGGAAAAGTTCGGATGATTGCCCGGAACCCCCTCCCGAGCCCACCTCCGCATGGTCTGCTCTGAGTCGGAGAGGAGACCACTGTGCGTAGTGTTCTTGTGTGCGTTCGGACACCATTGGCGGCCCAGCATCTGACCTCCGCGGCGGCGCGGCTCGGGCTGTCCGGCGTCGTCCGGACGGCCGTCTCCGATCCGGAGGTGATGTTGCGGCTCGCGGAGCGCCCGGTGGACGTGGTGCTCGCCGACACCGCGCTGACCCGGCCGGACAGCGCCGGTTTCGTGCGCCGGGTGCTGGCCCGCGCGCCGCAGGCGGCGGTGCTGCTGCTCGGGGCCGAGGAGTCGGAGTCGGCGGCGGCCACCATCAGCGCCGGAGCGCGTGGCCTGATCCAGAACGCGGACCACGATCTGACCAGCGCGGTCGCCAAGGCGCTGCTGCTGCTGTCCGCTCCCGGCCGGAGCAACAGGCACCGGGTGGCGGACACCGCCCGGGACGCGGCAGCGGTCGGCGGTCCGGCCCGGTCGGCGGGGCGTACCCCGGGTGGGCCCGGCTGGCCGGCGGTGGCGCCGGTGGACGCGGCCGGCCTGCCCACGGTGGTGCCGGTGCAGCGGGGTGAGGACGCGGAGGATCCGGCGGCGGCCGACGCGGCGGAGGCGGCCCGCCCGGGCGCCGGTCAGCGGCCGGCCCGGACGCCGCGCGGCGCCATCGGGCTGACCGAGCGGGAGCTTCAGGTGCTGCTCGGCATGGCCGAGGGCAAGAGCAACGCGGAGATCGGGCGGGAGTTGTTCGTCTCCGAGGACACGGTCAAGACGCACGCCCGACGGTTGTTCCGCAAGCTCGGGGCGCGGGACCGGGCACACGCCGTGGCGGCCGGCTTCCGGGCCGGCCTGGTCGCCTGACCCGGGCCGGAGTCACTCCGACGCGGAGTCGTCGGTGCCCTCGGTGAGCGTGTCGTGCACGCCGTCGGCGTAGCCACGGGCGTAGTCCCAGCTCACGTAATGGTCCGGGTCCGGGTCGTAGGCCGGTTCGTGCACCCGGGGGCGCCCCGAGTTGAGCAGGTGGCGCAGGTTTCCGCGCAGCAGGTCCCAGTCGAAGTAGTGCGGCTCGCGGCAGTCCTCGCACTCGATCACCAAGCCGCGCACCCCGATCGGCTGGAGCAGCGCCTGGTAGATCTCCAGATCGGCGAGGTCCTCCAGCACGTCCTGGCGTTCGACGTCGGTCAGCGGGTCGAGCGCGTCGTCGTCGCCGGGATCGTGCAGACCGGCAGCCGGATCGGCAGGGTCGCCGTTGAACGGGTCGATGGGCTCGTCGTGCACCCCCTCACCGTAGTCCCCGGGCCGCCGGAAAGCCCGCCCCAGGCCGCGCTGTGGCCCGGCCTACCCCCGGGCCCGCCGCTGCCCGGACGGGAACGGGCCAGTGGGTACGATGAGGCGACGCGCCGTCACCAGGCGCCTGCCGGTGCCCCCGCGCGCCGCCTCGCTGCAGCCCGATCGACCAGCTCAGGGGAGCAATCGTGGAGAATTCGCCCAGCACCGAGATCCCGGCCGGCACCGACGGCGGGGAGCTGGGTGGCCATCTGCCCGAGCTGCCGGCCGGTTCGGCCCGGGTGGTACCGCTCGGGTTGACCTTCGACGACGTGCTCCTGCAGCCGGGCGAGTCGGACGTCGTACCCAGCCGGGTGAACACCCGTACCCGCCTGACCCGCAACATCGAGCTGACCGTGCCGCTGCTGTCCAGCGCGATGGACACGGTCACCGAGGGGCGGATGGCGATCGCCATGGCCCGCCAGGGCGGCATCGGCGTGCTGCACCGCAACCTGTCGGTGGAGGACCAGGCGCTCCAGGTCGACCTGGTGAAGCGCTCCGAGTCCGGCATGATCACCAACCCGGTGACCGCCAGCCCGGACGACACGCTGCGCGAGGTCGACGCGCTCTGCGGTCGCTACCGCATCTCCGGCGTGCCGGTGATCGACGGGCAGGGCCAGCTGGTCGGCATCGTCACCAACCGCGACATGCGCTTCGTCTCCGACCCGGCCACGCCGGTCCGCGAGATCATGACGCGTACCCCGCTGATCACCGCCCCGGTCGGCGTGAGCAAGGACGACGCGCTCGGCCTGCTGCGCCAGCACAAGATCGAGAAGCTGCCGATCGTGGACGCGGGCGGCAAGCTGCGCGGCCTGATCACGGTGAAGGACTTCACCAAGAGCGAGCAGTACCCGAACGCGACCAAGGACGACGCGGGCCGGCTCCGGGTCGCCGCCGCGGTGGGCGTGGGCGAGGACGGCTACAAGCGGGCCCGTGCCCTGGTCGACGCCGGCGTGGACGTCGTCATCGTGGACACCGCGCACGGGCACCAGCGGGCCGTGCTGGAGATGGTGGCCCGGCTCAAGCGGGACGTCAGCATCGACATCGTGGGCGGCAACATCGCCACGTACGCGGGCGCGAAGGCGCTCGTCGAGGCCGGCGCGGACGGCGTGAAGGTGGGCGTCGGCCCGGGCGCCATCTGCACCACCCGGATCGTGGCCGGGGTCGGCGTACCGCAGATCACCGCGATCATGGAGGCGGCCCGGGCCGCACGCCCGGCCGGCGTGCCGGTGATCGGCGACGGCGGCATCCAATACTCCGGCGACATCGCCAAGGCGCTCGTCGCGGGCGCCGACACGGTGATGCTCGGCAGCCTGCTGGCCGGCTGCGAGGAGAGCCCCGGCGAGCTGATCTTCATCAACGGCAAGCAGTACAAGGCGTACCGGGGAATGGGCTCGCTCGGCGCGATGCAGTCGCGTGGCCAGGGCAAGTCCTACTCCAAGGACCGTTACTTCCAGCAGGACGTGCTCGCCGAGGACAAGCTGGTCCCGGAGGGCGTCGAGGGCCAGGTGCCCTACCGGGGTCCGCTGTCCGCCGTCGCCCACCAGCTCATCGGCGGCCTCCGCGCCGCCATGGGGTACGTGGGCGCGGAGAGCATCCCGGAGCTGCACCGGCGTGGCCAGCTCATCCGGATCACCGCGGCCGGGCTCAAGGAGAGCCACCCGCACGACATCCAGATGACGGTCGAGGCGCCCAACTACCACTCCCGCTGACCCACCACCCCCAACCACCTGGAGTCCCTCATGCGTGACGTGGTCGAGATCGGGCTGGGCAAGACCGCGCAGCGCGGCTACCACCTGGACGACATCGCCATCGTGCCGAGCCGCCGCACCCGGGACGTCGACGACGTCTCCACGGCGTGGCAGCTCGACGCGTACCAGTTCGGCATCCCCTGCGTCGGCCACCCCTCGGACGCGACCATGAGCCCCGCCTCGGCGGTCCGGCTGGGCCAGCTCGGCGGCCTCGGCGTGCTCAACGTCGAGGGCCTCTGGACCCGGTACGAGAACCCGGCCAAGGTGCTGGAGGAGCTGGCCGGTCTCGGCGAGGACGCGCGGGCGACCAAGCGCCTCCAGGAGGTCTACGCCGAGCCGATCCGGCCCGACCTGATCGCCGAGCGGGTACGCGAGCTGCGCGAGGGCGGCGGCACGGTGGCGGTGCGGGTATCGCCGCAGCACACCCTCGCGCTGGCCCCGGTGATCCTCGACGCCGGCGTGGACATCCTGGTCATCCAGGGCACGCTCGTCTCGGCCGAGCACGTCTCCACCACCGACGAGCCGCTGAACCTCAAGGAGTTCATCGCCGACCTCGACCTGCCGGTCATCGTCGGCGGCTGCACCGACTACAAGACCGCGCTGCACCTGATGCGTACCGGCGCGGCCGGTGTGATCGTGGGCATCGGCGGCGACGACTGGTCGACCACCGAGTCGGTGCTCGGCATCCGGGTGCCGATGGCCACCGCGATCGCCGACGCCGCCGCTGCTCGCCGCGACTACCTGGACGAGACCGGCGGCCGGTACGTGCACCTGATCGCCGACGGCGACATGCAGACCTCCGGCGACATCGCCAAGGCACTCGGCTGCGGCGCGGACGCGGTGATGCTCGGCGAGCCGCTGTCGCTCTGCGAGGAGGCGCCGGCCGGTGGCGCCTGGTGGCACTCCGCGGCCAGCCACCCGTCGCTGCCCCGGGGCGCGTTCGAGGTGGCCGGCGAGCCGCTCGGCTCGATGGAGAAGCTGCTGTTCGGCCCGGCCGACGAGCCGGACGGCCAGCTCAACCTCTTCGGCGGCCTGCGCCGCGCGATGGCCAAGTGCGGCTACCGCGACCTCAAGGAGTTCCAGAAGGTCGGGCTGGTCCTCGACCGCTGAGCACCGCTGAGCACCGGCTGAGCACCGCATGACGGCGCGGGCGGCGGCCCGGACGTGTTCCGGCCCCGCCCGCGCCGTCGCGCGTCTAGGCTCGCCGGGTGAGACGGGGGCGGATCTGGGCGGCAGGGCTGGTGGCGGCGGCGCTCGCGGTGAGCGGATGCACGGGCGGCGACGACAACGGGTTCCGGCCGGGCGCGGCGGACGCCGGTGACCCGTATGTGCCGGGGGCCGGCAACGGCGGCTACGACGTGGGCCACTACGCGCTCGACGTGCGCTACGACCCGGCCGGCGACAGGCTCGCCGGCACCGCCACGCTGACCGCCACCACCACCCGTGCGCTGTCCCGGTTCCAGCTCGACCTGGCCGGGCTGGACGTCGAGCGGGTCCGGGTGGACGGGGAGGCGGCCGAGCACCGCCACGACGGCGCCGAGCTGATCGTCACCCCGCCGCGCGGGCTGCCGTCGGGAAAGCGGCTCACCGTCGAGGTGACGTACGGCGGGGTGCCGCAACCGCTGCCGAACGCCGAACTCGGCGACGGCGGCTTCCACGCCACACCGGACGGCGCGATCGCGCTCGGCCAGCCGGAGTCGGCGAGCACCTGGTACCCGGTCAACGACCACCCGTCGGACAAGGCGACCTACGACTTCACGATTACCGTGCCGGACGGGCTCGCCGCGCTCGCGAACGGCGTGCCGGAGGGCAAGACCTCAAGCGGCGGCTGGACCACCTGGCGCTGGTCGGAGCGCGCGCCGATGGCCAGCTACCTGAGCACGCTGGTGATCGGCGACTACCGGGTCAGCACCGGCACGCACGCGGGCAAGCCGCTGGTCACCGCCGTCGCCGAGGCGCTGCCCGCGGACGGGCCGGCCGCTGCGTCGGTGGCCCGCACCGGCGAGATCGCCGACTTCCTGGCCGAGCGTTTCGGCCCGTACCCGTTCGAGGCGTACGGCGGGATCGTGGTGGCCGACGAGCGCATCCGGTACGCGCTGGAGACGCAGAGCCGGCCGGTCTACGGGCCGGGCTTCTTCCGGGGCGACCGCCCGAACACCGAAGTGGTCGCGCACGAGCTGGCCCACCAGTGGTTCGGCGACAGCGTCTCGGTGGCCCGGTGGAGCGACATCTGGCTCAACGAGGGCTTCGCCACGTACGCCGAATGGCTCTGGGCCGAGCACGACGGCGGCCGGACGGTGGCGCAGACGGTCGCCGAGCGGTACGCGGACACCGACTGGTCGAAGCCCACTGTCGACCCGGGCCGGTCCGGGATGTTCGGCGACGCGGTCTACCAGCGGGGCGCGCTCGCGGTGCACGCGCTGCGCCGCGCGGTCGGCGACGAGACGTTCTACCGGGTGCTGCGCGGCTGGCTGGCGCAGCACCGCAACGGCAACGTCACCACCGCCGACTTCGTCGGGTACGCCGAACGCACGTCGGGGCGGCCGTTGCGGACGCTGCTGGACGCCTGGCTGGTCGGCGCGACGCCACCGGGACTGCCGTGACGTGGGCGTGACCGCCGCTGGGTAGGCTGCCGCGGGCGGAGCGGCCCGTGGGCGGGGCCGCTGTTCGGGACCCCGGAGGGATCGAGGCGATGACGCGGCGCGGCGGACGACGACGGCTCGGGCTGCTGGCCTGCACGACGCTGCTGGTGGCCGGCTGCGGCTCGGCCGAGCCGGACCCGGGACCGGCGTCTCCCACCACCGCCGCCCCGGCGGCCACGCGCAGCTTCGCGGCGGGCGCGGCCGGCGCGGGCGACCCCTACTTCCCGAGCTACGGCAACGGTGGCTACGACGTCGCGCACTACACGGTGAAGGTGCGCTACGACCCGGAGACGGACAAGCTCAGCGGCACCGCCACGCTGCGCGCCACCGCGACCGCGAACCTGTCCGCGTTCAACCTGGACCTGGCCGGGCTGACCGTCCGCTCGGTGACTGTGGACGGCGCCGCCGCCCGGCACAGCCGTACCGGCAACGAACTGGTGGTCACCCCGGCCACCGGGCTGACCTCCGGCAACGGGTTCACCGCCGAGATCCGGTACGACGGGCGGCCGGAGCCGCTGCGTACCGAGTCGCTGGGCGAGGGCGGCTGGCTGCACACCTCGGACGGGGCGATCGCGCTCGGTCAGCCGGAGTCGGCGAGCACCTGGTTCCCGGTGAACGACCACCCGTCGGACAAGGCGACCTACGACTTCGAGATCACCGTCCCGAAGGGACTGACGGCGGTCTCCAACGGCGTGCCGAAGGGGAAGTCGACAAGCGGCGACTGGACCACCTGGAAATGGTCGGAGGGCGCGCCGGCGGCCAGCTACCTGACCACCGTGGCGATCGGGAAGTTCCGGGTCACCACCGGCGAGCACAAGGGGCGGCCGGTGTACAGCGCGGTCACCACGCAGCTGCCCCAGGGCGCCCCGGACCGGTCGATCGCGCGTACCGTCGAGGTCGCCGACTACCTGGAGAGCGTCTTCGGGCCGTACCCGTTCGACTCGTACGGCGGCGTGGTGATCGACGACGACCGGATCCGGTACGCGCTGGAGACGCAGAGCCGTCCGGTCTACTCGGCCAGCTTCTTCCGGCAGGGCGACAACACCGGCGTGGTCGCGCACGAGCTGGCCCACCAGTGGTATGGCAACAGCGTGTCGATCCAGCGCTGGCAGGACATCTGGCTCAACGAGGGGCTGGCCACGTACGCCGAGTGGCTGTGGGCCGAGCACAGCGGCTCGACCACCGTGCAGCGCACGTTCGAGCAGAAGTACGCGAACGCCGGCTCGCAGGTGTGGCGGACGCCGCCGGGCAAGCCGGGGGTGGAGAACCTGTTCAGCCGCTCGGTCTACGACCGGGGCGGGATGACTGTGCACGCGCTGCGGGTGGCGGTGGGCGACACCGCGTTCTTCACCGTCCTGCGTACCTGGGCGGCGGAGCGGAAGAACGGCAACGCCACCACAGCCGACTTCGTCGCGCTGGCCGAGCGGGTCTCGGGCAAGAAGCTGGCGAAGGTCTTCGACCCGTGGCTGTACGGCACCGAGCGCCCGCCCGCCCCGAAACCGCTGTAGGTCCTCAGTTCTTGACGCGCAGCGACGGGTGGGCGGTCAGGAAGGCGTCGGCCCGCCCGTCGCGCAGCGCGGTGAGGAAGTCGCGGCCCAGCGGCTTGAGCTGCTCGCCCCGGTACGCGCCGCCGCTGCTCACCCCGGCGCCGGGCAGCACGACGAGCGTGAGCCGGTCGGCGGGCAGGCCACCGAGGGCGTACGCGAAGTCGACCAGGTTGCGGCCGCCTCCGGCGTACACCAGGGTCTTGCCGAGCGCGGCGACCACCTGCTCGACCCGCTGCGGGTCGCGCGCGGTGCCCTGGTCGACGATCTTGCGGGCCAGCGCCCGGAGCAGTTGCTGCTGGTGCCGCTGCCGGGTGTAGTCGCCGCCCGCGGTGTAGCGCTGCCGCGCGTAGTCCAGCGCCTGCCAGCCGGTCAGGTGGCGGGTGCCCTTCTCGTAGACCATCTGCGGCCCGGTGTAGCCGCCGCCGGTCAGCGTCCGCATGGTGCCGTCCGGGCGGCGGTGCCGGGACTCGACCCGCTGGTCGACGTAGAGGTCCACCCCGCCGAGCGTGTCCACCAGCTTGTCGAAGCCGCCGAACGTGATCACCGCGCCGGCGTCGATGCGCAGCCCGGTGTAGCGGGAGACGGTGGTGCGCAGCAGCTCGTACCCCTGGGCGGTGCTGGGGTTGGCCTTGTCGCCCGGCACCCGGCTGCCGTAGCTCATCGCGTGGGTGAGCTTGGTCCGGCCGCCCGGGTAGCGCGCCTTCGGGTAGGCGGGGATGTCCACCACCAGGTCGCGGGGGAGCGAGAACAGGTACGCCCGGTCCAGCCCGGCGGGTACGTGCAGCAGCAGCACCGCGTCGGCGTGCGGCTCCCAGCCGGGGATGCTGACCCGGGTGTCGACGCCGACGAGCAGCAGGTTGAGCGGGCCTTTCAGGTCGGCGCCGGGCGGCGGCGTCGGGCTGGCGGTGGTCGGGGCGGGCGTCGGCGAGGCCGGTGGCGTGGTGCTCGGGCCGGCGGCCGGGGCGGCCGGACGGTTCGCCACCAGCCGGGTGGTCACCACCGCTCCGGTGGCGACCAGCAGCGCGGCCACCAGCGCGGCCAGGCCCAGCAGGCGTCGTCTCGTCACGTTCGTGCCTCCCCGTGTGATTCGACGCGCCAGGAGGGCCCAGAGGTTGCAGTGGTGGGAATCCCGGCGATCGAGCGCTCTGCATGATGTGCGAAAAGGTCTCGTTGGCGCTATAGCTACTCGTCGGTAATGATGCGTCCATGCGCTACGACGTGGTCGTCATCGGGTCCGGGTTCGGCGGCAGCGTCACCGCGCTGCGGCTGGCCGAGAAGGGTTACTCGGTCGGCGTCCTGGAGGCCGGGCGGCGCTTCGCCGACGACGAGTTCCCGCGTACGTCCTGGCGGGCGCGACGGTTCCTCTGGGCGCCCCGGCTCGGCTGCTTCGGGCTCCAGCGGATCACGCTGCTGCGCTCGGCCGACCGCAAGGCCGGCGGCGGCGTGCTCGTGCTCTCCGGCGCCGGGGTGGGCGGCGGCTCGCTCGTCTACGCGAACACGCTCTACGAGCCGCTCGACGCGTTCTACGCCGACCCGCAGTGGCGCGACATCACCGACTGGCGCGACGAACTGGCCCGCCACTACGACCAGGCGAAGCGGATGCTCGGCGTCACCACGTACCCGATCGACACCCGCGCGGACCAGGCCGTCCGCGCGGTGGCCGAGCGGATGGGGGTGGCGCACACCTACCACCCGACGCCGGTCGGCGTGCACATCGGGCGGCCGGGCGAGCGGGTGGCCGACCCGTACTTCGGCGGGGCCGGCCCGGACCGCACCGGATGCAGCCACTGCGGGTCGTGCATGACCGGCTGCCGGCACGGCGCCAAGAACACGCTCGTGAAGAACTACCTCTGGCTGGCCGAGCGGCTCGGCGTGCAGGTGCACCCGCTGACCACCGTGACCGCCGTCCGCCCCGACCCGGCCGGCGGCTACGCGGTGCACACCGAACGCACCGGCGCCTGGCTGCGCAAGCGGCGCGAGGTGATCCACGCCGACCAGGTCGTCTTCGCGGCCGGCGCGCTCGGCACCCAGCGGCTGCTGCACGAGATGAAGGCGACCGGCGCGCTGCCGGCGCTCTCGCCCCGCCTCGGCGAGCTGACCCGCACCAACTCCGAGGCCATCCTCGGCGCCTCGGTGGCGCCCGGCGCGGCCCGGAAGCGCGGCCTCGACTTCACCGAGGGGGTGGCGATCACCAGCTCGTTCCACCCCGACCCGCAGACCCACATCGAGCCGGTCCGGTACGGCAAGGGCTCCAACGCGATGGGCCTGCTCCAGTCCTTGCTGGTAGACGGCGGTCCCCGCCGCGCCCGGCGCTGGCTGGGCAGCATCGTCCGGCAGCCCCTGCTGGCGGCGCGGATGCTGTCGGTACGCCGCTGGTCCGAGCGCACCGTGATCGCGCTCGTCATGCAGTCGGTCGACAACTCGCTGACCACCCGCTACCGCCGGGGCCGGCTGGTCTCCGGCCCCGGCCACGGCGCGCCCAACCCGACCTGGATCCCGGCCGGCAACACGGCGGCCCGGCTGCTCGCCGAGGAGATCGGCGGCACCCCGGGCGGGGCGGTCACCGAGCCGTTCAACATCCCGGTGACCGCGCACATCCTCGGCGGCGCGGTCATCGGCGCCTCCCCGGACGACGGTGTCATCGACCCCTGGCACCGGGTGTACGGCCACCCGGGGCTGCACGTGGTGGACGGTGCGGCGGTCTCGGCGAACCTGGGCGTCAACCCGTCGCTGACGATCACCGCGCAGGCCGAGCGGGCCATGTCGTACTGGCCGAACAAGGACGAGGCGGACCCGCGCCCGGCGCTCGGCTCGCCGTACACCCGGGTCGCGCCGGTCCCGCCGCGGCGGCCCGCCGTCCCCGCGCACGCCCCCGCCGCCCTGCGGTGAAAGGAAGGGCCCCTTCTTAACGCCTCCGGTAGAGGAAGGGGCCCCTGTTAACACATTCACCCCGCCACACCGCCGGGGCGCGTCCGCGCGCCCGGTGACTGTCGGTAGGCTTTGCGCACATGAGCACGCCTCGCCCCGTCCTCGTGGTGGACTTCGGAGCCCAGTACGCCCAGCTCATCGCGCGCCGCGTCCGCGAGGCGAAGGTCTACTCGGAGATCGTCCCGCACTCCATGCCGGTGTCCGAGATGCTGGCGAAGAACCCCGCCGCGATCATCCTGTCCGGCGGTCCGGCCAGCGTGTACGCGCCGGACGCGCCGCAGATCGACGCCGGCGTGTTCACCGCCGACGTGCCGGTCTTCGGCATCTGTTACGGCTTCCAGGCCATGGCCCAGGCGCTCGGTGGCACCGTCGCGCGCACCGGCAACCGCGAGTACGGCGGCACCCCGCTGCGCCCGCGCCTGACCGAGCCCGGCGTGCTGCTGCGCGACCTCCCGGCCGACCTGCCGGTCTGGATGAGCCACGGCGACTGCGTCACCGAGGCGCCGGAGGGCTTCACCGTCACCGCCGAGTCGGCGGGCGCCCCGGTCGCCGCGTTCGAGGACCTGGCCGGCCGCCGCGCCGGCGTGCAGTTCCACCCGGAGGTCGGGCACACCGCACACGGCCAGGAGATGCTCACCCGCTTCCTGTACGACATCGCCGGCATCGAACCGACGTGGACGCCGTCGAACATCATCGACGAGCAGGTCGCCCGGATCCGCGAGCAGATCGGCGACAAGGAGGTCATCTGCGGCCTCTCCGGCGGTGTCGACTCGGCGGTCGCCGCGGCGCTCGTGCACCGTGCCGTGGGCGACCAGCTCACCTGCGTGTTCGTGGACCACGGCCTGCTGCGGGCCGGTGAGGCCGAGCAGGTCGAGAAGGACTACGTCGCCGCCACCGGCATCAAGCTGAAGGTGGTCGACGCCCGGGAGCGGTTCCTAGGCGCGCTGGCCGGGGTGACCGACCCGGAGCAGAAGCGCAAGATCATCGGCCGGGAGTTCATCCGGGTCTTCGAGGCCGCCGCCCGGGAGATCGCGGCGCACGGCGACGTGGAATACCTGGTGCAGGGCACGCTCTACCCGGACGTGGTGGAGTCCGGCGGCGGCACCGGCACCGCCAACATCAAGAGCCACCACAACGTCGGCGGCCTCCCCGAGGACCTGAAGTTCTCACTGGTCGAGCCGCTGCGCACGCTGTTCAAGGACGAGGTTCGCACGATCGGCCTGGAGCTGGGCCTGCCCGAGGCGATGATCTGGCGGCACCCGTTCCCCGGCCCGGGCCTGGCCATCCGGATCATCGGCGCGGTCGACGAGGAGCGTCTCGCCGTGCTCCGCAAGGCCGACCTGATCGCCCGGCAGGAGCTGACCACTGCCGGCCTGGACCGGGGCGTCTGGCAGTTCCCGGTGGTGCTGCTGGCCGACGTCCGCAGCGTCGGGGTGCAGGGTGACGGGCGCACCTACGGTCACCCGGTGGTGCTGCGCCCGGTCTCCAGCGAGGACGCGATGACCGCCGACTGGTCCCGGCTGCCCTACGACGTGGTGGCCCGGATCTCCACCCGGATCACGAACGAGGTCGCCGAGGTCAACCGCGTGGTCCTGGACGTGACGAGCAAGCCGCCGGGCACCATCGAGTGGGAGTGACGCCGCTCAGGCCGCGGGCGGCGGTCCGGCGTCCGGCCCGGTCGGCGGGACCGGCGGCCACCCGGGCGCGGTGCCCGGCGGGTGCGGCCAGGCGGGCGCGCCGGCCGGCTCCTCGGGCATCAGGAACCACATGATCGGGTACGCGAGCGCGGCGAGCCCGCCGGTGAGCACCGTGGCGGTCGCGAAGATCACCCGGATCAGTGTGGGGTCGGCGGCGAAGTAGCGGCCGAGGCCGCTCGCCACGCCGGCGATCATGCGGTCGCTGATCGGGCGGCGGAGCTGCTTGTACGGGGCGTGGGAGGGATTCGGAGAGGTCATGTCTCCACGGTCCCGCGCGCCGCGGCGGGCGACCTCGGTGACCGCCCGGAGCCCTACCCTGATGCGTCCCTGAGACGCCAGCGAAGAGTCAGGAATCTGACTCTTTTCGATCCCGGTAACCCGCTCCGGGGAGAATTTGATCCCGTGACCACCTCGCTGGAGCCGCTCCGCAGGATCGCGGCATACGCAGTTTGTGCTGATTCAAACGGCCGAGTGTTGCTGGTCCGCGCATCGGAGCGCTCCGGCACCCCCGGCACCTGGTCGCTCCCCGGAGGAGCGGTCGACCACGGTGAGGACCCCAAGCACACAGTCGTCCGGGAGACCGCGGCCGAGACCGGGCTCTCGGTCGCCGTCGCCGGCCTCCAGGACGTGCTCGCCGACATGCGGGCCCTGCCCGAGCGGCGCATCACGATCCACACCGACCGCCTCCTCTACACCGTCTCGGTACGCGGCGGGACGCTCACCGAGCGGATCGACCGCCCGACCGACCTGGCCCGCTGGTTCACCCTCGACGAGGCCCGGGAGCTGCCGCTGCGGTCGTTCACCGCGCGTGCGCTGGGCCTGCCCACCTCCACCGACGACATCGTGCCGGAGGAGGTGCCCGAGTTCCCCTCGTTCTACGCCGTGCCCGGCCCGGACGGGCTGCACCGGGCGCAGCGCTTCGCCGCGTACGCGGTGGTGACCGACCCGGAGGAGCGCGTGCTGCTGACCCGGGTGTCCGACGGCTACCCGGGCGCCGGTTGCTGGCACCTGCCCGGTGGCGGCACCGACTACGGCGAGCAGCCGGGCGCGGCGCTGATCCGGGAGCTGGTCGAGGAGACCGGGCAGACCGGCCGCCTGGTCGAGCTGCTCGGCGTGGCCAGCCACCGGGACGCCGCCTCGCTCGGCCCGGAGGGCTACCCGATCGACTGGCACGGCGTACGCGCCTTCTACCGGGTTGTGGTCGACCAGCCGGCGCCGCCCACGGTGGCCGACGTCGGCGGCTCCACCTGCGAAGCCCGCTGGTTCCGGCGCGAGGAACTCGGCGCCCTGCCCACCGACCGCCTCACCGAGGTGACCGCCGAGGCGGTCCAGGCCGCCCATCTCCTCTAGACCCACCCGACCCGCTCACACCCGCGCCCCACTCCGGCGATCATGAAGTTGACGGCGGGAAATGTCCGCCGCGGTACCGCTAACCTCATGATCGACGGAGTGGGGCGCTCGGGTGCGGGGGAGTGGTGCGGGTGGAGCAGCAGCGGCGGGTCGGGGCGTACGGGATGCTGCGGGACTCCGAGGGGCGGGTGCTGCTGGCGCGTGGCTCGGCGCAGTGCCCGTACCCGGGGGTGTGGCAGCTGCCCGGCGGTGGCGTCGAGCACGCGGAACACCCGGCCGACGCGGTGGTCCGCGAGTTCGCCGAGGAGACCGGGTTGACCGTCGCGCCCGGCGCGATCCGGGCCGCCGTCGCCGACGTGACCGCGTTCCGCGCCGAGAACGTCGCGATGCACACCGACCGGCTGATCTTCGACGTCGAGGCGCGCGGCGGGCGGCTGCGACCCGAGCCCGCCGGCGGCACCGACGAGGTGGGCTGGTTCACCCCGGAGGAGGCGGCGGGCCTCCCGCTGATGGTGTTCACCGCCGAGCTGCTCGGCCTGCCGGTGACTCCGCTGCCGGCCGACATGCCCCGCGGGCTGCCCGTCGACCCGGCCGGGCCGGCCGTCGACCGACGGCAGCGCTTCGCCGCGTACGGGCTGGTCACCGATCCGGCCGACCGGGTGCTGCTCACCATGATCGCCGACGGCTACCCGGGCGCGGGCCGCTGGCACCTGCCCGGCGGCGGCACCGACCACGGCGAGCAGCCGGCCACCGGGCTGCTGCGTGAGCTGGTCGAGGAGGCCGGACAGCTGGGCCGGGTGGTCGACCTGATGGCGGTGGACAACCTGCACAACCCGGCCGCGCTCGGCCCGGAGGGCCGGCCGCTGGACTGGCACGGCATCCGGGTGATCTACCGGGTACGCGTGGACGCGCCGACCGAGGCGGTGGTGACCGAGCTGGCCGGTGGCTCCACCGCCCGGGCGGCCTGGTTCGCGCCGGAGCAGGTCGGCGGCCTGTCGATGACCGACGTGGCGGCCCGCGCCACCGGGCAGCGGGTGAGGTGAATCGCTCGCCGAGCCGCCCTGGGTGACCTCCGGTACAGTCGGAAGGAAGGGTTGGCCGACAAAAACGGACGTTGAAGCCCGAGATGGGAATGATTGAGCGGTTCGTGCGGTTAAGGGAGATATAAGTACCGCCGGCAGCTATCGCCAAGCCCCTGTTCCCTGTGCAATGGTGTACTCCGCAAAAGGGCTGCCGGACCCGAAAGGTCCGGCACGAGACAGCCGGACACCCGCCCCGTCGAGGGCGGCCAGCCGATCCGGTGATGGAGGAAACGTGCCGAGAGCCCCATGGCGCCGGCGTCGTACGACTGACAGTCCGCGCCCCGCAGGGCGTCGCTGGGCGGGCCGGTTGCGCCGCAGCAGCACGTTCGCCCGCCAGGTGCTGCTGGTCCGGGTGGGCCGCCGGGACGGCGCGGCCGTTCCGGGGACCGACCTGGTCACCCCCGACCACCGTTACGCAGACCGCCAGCGTCTCCGCTACGGCCGGCTCGACACCGACATCGAGGTGGTACGCCCGGTCAGCCCGGCGCTCGCCCCGGCCGCCCCGGTCGACGACGAGTCATCGGCGATGTCGATCCCGCTCCTGCCGGGTGAGCGCACCGCCGCCCGCCGGGTCAAGTTCGCGCTCGTCAACGCGTGCACGCTGAGCAGCCTCATGCTCGGCATGCTGGCCATCTTCCTGGCCATGCGCGGTGACGTGCAGATCGCCGCGATCTGCCTGATCGCGTGCGTCGCGTTCGACGGCCTCGACGGCGCGCTGGCCCGCAAGCTCGGCGTGGCCAGCCCGTTCGGCGCGCAGATGGACTCGCTCGCCGACATGTGCTCCTTCGGCCTCGCCGCGCCGGTGGTGGTCTACGCCTCGCTGGCCGGTTCGGTGCCCCCGGCGGCCGCCGCGGTCTCCTGCGCGCTCGTCGCCGCCTGCGCGGCGATCCGGCTCGCCCGGTTCAACGTCTCGCCGAAGGACGGCCGCTTCTTCTGCGGTGTGCCGACCACCATGGCGGCGGCAGTGCTCGCCCTGACCGTGGCCATCGGCGTGCCGGTCCCCGGCCTGGTGATGGTGGCCGGCGTGGCGCTGCTCGCCTTCGCCATGGTGTCGAGCTTCCCGTACGCCAAGCTCGCCCGGCTGCTGAAGCTGCCGCCGTGGCTCTGGCTGGCCCCGGTGATCGGCGCGCTCGTCGACATCCGGCTCACGTTCGCCCTCGTGGTGGTGGGCTACCTGGTCAGCGGGCCGCTGCTCTGGCTGCACCAGCGCCGTACCGCCTGATCCGAGAACGAAGAAGGGGCGCCGCCGCAGCGGCGCCCCTTCTTCGTGTCCGGCGTTCAGCGCCAGCGGGCGATCACCGTCGCGCCGCCGACCACCTTGTCGCCCGGACCGACCAGCGGGTCCGCCGCGTCGGCCGGCAGGTAGACGTCGGTACGCGAGCCGAACCGGATCAGGCCGAAGCGCTCACCCCGGGCCAGCAGCGAACCGACCGGCGCCCGCTGCACGATCCGACGGGCGATCAGCCCGGTGCGCTGCGCCACGACCACGGTGCCGTGGTCGGTGTCCAGCACCGTGTACGCCGCCACGTTGTGCTCGGCATCAGGCTTCATGGCGTTGACGAACCCGCCGTCGGCGACGAAGTAGTCGACCACCTTGCCGGCCACCGGGGCGCGGTTGACGTGCACGTCCAGCACGGACAGGAACACCGCGATCCGCAGCCACTCACCGTCGCCGAAGCGCTCGTCCTGCAGGCGCTGCACGGAGAGCACCTGGCCGTCCGCCGAGGCGACCACTGCCGACGGGTCCTCCGGCACGTCCCGCTCCGGGTCCCGGAAGAACGCGGCCACCGGCGCGGCGGCCAGCGCCGGCAGCAGCCAGAGCTTCGACTTCGGGCGGGCGGCCCGGGCCAGGGCGGCCAGGCCGAGCGTGATGCCGGCGGCGGCCACCCCGTTCGAGTCGATGTGCATGCCCCGGGTCAGCGGCACGCTCGACGGCCGGTACGCCGGGGACAGCGAGGCCGCGAGCGCGACCGGCGCCGGGGTGAACCGCAGGTGGTGCACGCGTACCGGCGGGGTGTTGCGCAGCACCAGGTCGGTGCGGACGCCGTGCAGCACGCCCTGCCGGTCCAGTTCGCCGTCCGCGCCCTCGGTGCGGAACAGCGGCGCGGCGACGCTCAGCACCGCGCCGTCGGCCAGGTATTTCGTCAGCCCGTCCACAGCGGCACGCGCCTGCTCGGCGGTGCCGGTGAACGGCTCGGCGACGACCACCACGGCGGCGGCGTCCGCCTCGGCGAGGGTGTCGACCACCCGTACCCGGTCGGCGACCCAACGGCCCTGCGCGGTGACGTGCTCCCGCAGCGCGGCCGCCGCGGCGCCCTCCGCCGGCACCACTGTGAGCCGGTCGCCGGGTAGCAGCGCCTCGATCGCCGCGGCCAGCACCGCGGACTCCGGAGTCGCGCCGACCAGCAGGCCGGCCTTCGGGTCGTTACGCCGGGCGAACTCGCTGACGAGCGTGCGGGCGGCGCGCTCGCCGATGCGGACCGCACCGGAGGGACCGGTGACGCGCACGGCGGGGGACTGGGTCATGTCGGGCGGGCTCCTGACGAGGTAGCGGACGGACGGGCGGCGGCTCTCCGGCGACCCGGCCGGCGGCTCCGGCGTGGTCGGGTGCGCGGGCCGGCCGGCGGAGGCGAGATCTCCGCCGACCAGCATAGGCCGCGTTCCGAGGGCCCCGCAGTGGCGCGGTCAGGCCGGGTCGCCCGGCGTACGCCGTTCCTCGCGTGTCTCGTCCGCCGGCGGGTCCACCGCCGGCATCTCGCGGGTGGCGGGCCCCGCGTCGTCGGTCGTCGCCTCGGTGGCCCACTCGTCGGCCACGTCGGACGTCGTCTCGCCGTCGCCGGCCGGGCTGTCGTCCCGGTACGGCGCGGAGACCGTCGCCTCCGGCGGCGCGGGCTGCTCCGCGGCCCGCCCCGAGCGCAGCGCGCCGATCAGCCCGAGCAACCCGATCAGGACCAGGCCGCCGGCCAGGAACCAGCCGACCGGAGGTACGGACAGCCCGAGGATGCGGGCCAGCAGCCACCAGACGGACAGGCCGAGGAAGACGAGTCCGAAAGCGAACGACACGATGTCGGTGCGGTGCGCCTTCATCGGGTCACCTCCAGCTTGCCGGCGTTCACGTGGATGTAGAGGCGCAGCTTGCCCCCGCCGGGGCCGTCGGCGCCGGTGTCGGTGCTCTCCCACTGGCGGTTGCCGAGCCCGCCGCTGCGCTTGCCGAAGACCGAGGCGTCACCGGCGTTCACCTCGGCGACGGTTGTCACGTCCACGTCCGGCGGTACGACCACTGTGGCGTTGCCGAGGTTCACGTCGAGGGTCACCTGCACGTCCTGCTTGTCGAAGTTGATCCCACGCAGGTCGAGTACGGCGTCACCGAGGTTGTTCTCGTACCGGTCGGCCAGGTCGCGCAGGTCGGTCGGCGCCCAGGTGACGTTGCCGTCGATGCCGCGCACCCGGTCGTAGGACTCGGCGACGGTGGCGATGCCGAGCGCCGCCGCGGTCACCAGGCCGAGGGCGATGAGCCAGCGGGCCCGGCCGAACCAGGTGCCCACGAGCAGGCCGAGGCCGATGGTGGCGAGCACCGCGGCGAAGTAGCCGGCGGCGCCGACCGGGAAGACGTCGAGCAGGTCGAGCATGGCCACCACGCCCAGCGCCAGGAAGATCAGCGAGAACGTGATCGCGCCGAGCGGGGACCGCTCCTTGGGCCGCTTCGGCGGTCGCGGCGGCCGGCCCGGCGGTGGCGAGGGCGGCGACCCGGCGTACGGGCCGTGCGGGGCGAACGGCGGGCGGTATCCGCCGGGCGGCAGCGGCGCGCCCACCGGCGCGGGGGGCGGCACGGCGGCCGGCTCACCCAGCGGGGCGCCGGTGCCCGGCGCACCCGGCCAGGAGGGCGCCGCGCCGTAGGCCGGCCAGGTGGCGGTGTCCGCGACCGGACCGCTCACCGGGGGCATCGCGGCGGTCGTCGGCTCGGACCAGCCCGGCCGGGTGCCGGCCGCGGCGGGCCAGCCCGGCGCCGGGAGCGTCGGGTAGCTCGTCCCGGCCTCCGGCAGGCCCGGCTCGCGTCCCGGCGTCGCCGGGTGGCCCGGGCCGGACGGGGACGCCGGTTGGTAGCCGGGCTCGGAGGCGGGCGCCGGGGGATAGCCCGGCTCGGTGCGGCCGGCCGGCGGGTAGCCGGGCTCGGCGTGGGCGGCGTACGACGCTGCTTCGGGGCGTACCGGTGGCGTGGTACCGACCGGCGGCGCGGCGGTCCACGGCGGCCCGGCGGCCCCCGCGGTCCACGTGCCGGGGGCCGGCGGCGCGGGCCAGGCCACCGGCGGCACCGGACCCGGCACCGGGCCGGGCGGCGGTGCCGGCTGAGCCGGCTGAGCCGGCCGCTGCCCCGGGCCGCGCTGCTCGCGGTTGAGCAGCAGCGCGCCGCCGATCAGGATCACCGCGCCCAGCAGGATGGCCCGGAACCCGTCGGTGACGACGTAGGCGAAGCCGAGCGCCACCACGATGCCGAGCACGATCACGGTGATCGGGGACATGCTGGACCGGCCGCGGCCGAGCATGGCCTCCACCGGGGAAGCGGTGTCGCCCTCGCCGGGGATGATCAGCCAGCCGGCGACGTACACGATGATGCCGATGCCACCGAAGAAGCCGAGCACGGCCAGCAGCACGCGCCACAGCACCGGGTCGGTGTTCGTGGCCCGGCCGATGGCGGCGCACACCCCGGCCAGGTAGCGGCCTTCGCGAGGGCGCACCAGCCCGTACCGGGTGGTGAAGCCGGCGGCACCCGGCGGCGGGGCGTACCCCCCGGGTGGCGGGCCGGTGAACGGCTCGCCGCCGGGCGGCGTGGTCGCGTGGTCGGTGGGGGGCGCCGACCCCGGTGGGGGCGGCGGCGGGGCGTCCTGTGCTGCCGCCCAGGGGCGGGGCGGACGGGCAGCGTCCTCGGTCATGCCTCCGATACTGCTTGCCCGGCCGCCCGGACTGCCTCAGGACCCGACCCTGACCCCACCCTGAGATCCGCCGGTGGCGAAAGTCCGGGGCGTCCCCGTGGTCCGGGACGTCGCCGCCGTGTGACGATCTGAGCGTCGGCGCCGCCGCCCTCTCCATCTCGACCTGGGAGTTTCCGATCAGCAGCACCCCTGCCCCGCACGCCCCGCGCCTCTACCGGGCCACCGAGCACCGGCTGGCCGCCGGGGTGGCCGCGGGCATCGCCGAGCACCTGGGCATCCCGGTGCTGCGGGTGCGGATGGCGTTCATGGTCCTGCTCGGGCTCAGCGGCCTCGGGCTGCTGCTGTACGCCGCCTTCTGGGCGGTGGTGCCACCCCGCCCCGGCGACACCGCCGTCCCGCCGCGCCGTGACCTGACCCAGCTGCTGCCGTTCGTGGCGATCGGGCTGGGCGTACTGCTGTTGCAGGTCTTCGCCTTCAACTCGGTGGGCGCGGCCGGCACCGCCGGCTGGCTGGTGGCGATCATCGCGGTCGGCGCGGGCGTCATCTGGCACCAGTCCGGGCCGGAGCGGCGCCGGCAGTGGGGCGACGCGGCGGTGCCCTGGCTGGGCGCGGTGGTGGAGGAGACCGACCGGCGCGCGTTCGTGCTGCGCTTCATCGGCGGCGGCGTGCTCGTCGCGGTCGGCATCATCGGCGTGGCGGCCGTCTACTCGCCGGCGCAGAACTTCGACGCGGTGCTCAACGGCGTGATCTTCGCGCTGGTCGGGCTGGCCGGCGTCGGCGTGGTGACCGGCCCAGTGCTCTGGCGGACCTGGAACCAGCTCCGCTCGGAGCGGGAGGGACGCATCCGCGAGCAGGAGCGGGCCGAGCTGGCCGCCATGGTCCACGACCAGGTGCTGCACACGCTGGCCCTGATCCAGCGCAACGCCAGCGACGTCAAGACGGTGCAGCGGCTGGCCCGTGGCCAGGAGCGCTCGCTGCGCAACTGGCTCTACAAGCCGACCGCCTCGCCGACCGAGCGGTTCGCGGCCGCGCTGGAGCAGGCCGCCGCCGAGGTGGAGGACACGTTCGCCATCACTGTCGAGGCGGTGGTCGTCGGCGACCGGGAGACCGACGAGCGGGTCGGCGCGCTCGTGGCCGCCGCCCGGGAGGCCCTGGTCAACGCGGCCCGGCACGCCGGTGTGCAGACCGTGTCGCTCTACGCCGAGGTGGAGCCGGAGCAGGTGAGCGTCTTCGTCCGGGACCGGGGCAAGGGCTTCGACCCGGATACGGTGGAGAATCACCGGCACGGCGTCCGAGGATCGATCATCGGGCGGATGAAGCGGCACGGCGGCCGGGCGGAGATCCGGTCCGAGCCGGGAGAAGGGACCGAGGTCCGGCTGATCCTGCCGATCAGCGGCTCCGGCTCCACGGCGGAAAGGGACAGGTGACATGTCCGAGCAGGAACCGGTCGAGGGCACGGCGCCGCGCGGGCCGCTGCGGGTCTTCCTCGTCGACGACCACGCGATGTTCCGGGCCGGCGTGCGCGCCGAGCTGGGCGCGCGGGTCGAGGTGGTCGGCGAGGCCAGCTCGGTGGCCGAGGCGGTGACCCGGATCGCGGCCACCGCGCCGGACGTGGTGCTGCTCGACGTGCACATGCCCGACGGCGGCGGCCGCGCGGTGCTGGAGGCGATGCGGCGTACCCACCCACAGGTGCGGTTCCTCGCGCTGAGCGTGTCCGACGCCGCCGAGGACGTGATCGGGCTGATCCGGGCCGGCGCGCGGGGCTACGTCACCAAGACGATCTCCCCGGAGGAGCTGACCGACGCGATCCGCCGGGTGGCCGACGGGGACGCCGTGTTCAGCCCCCGGCTGGCCGGGTTCGTGCTTGACGCGTTCGCGTCCCGGCCGGACGCGCCGGTGGCCGACCCCGAGCTGGACCAGCTCACCAACCGGGAGCGCGAGGTGCTCCGGCTGCTCGCCCGCGGGTACGCCTACAAGGAGATCGCCAAGGAGCTGTACATCTCGATCAAGACGGTCGAGACGCACGTCTCCAACGTCCTGCGCAAGCTCCAGATGTCGAACCGGTACGAGCTGTCCCGCTGGGCTGCCGACCGCCGCCTGGTCTGAGCTCACGTCGCTCGGCGACCCCCTGGGAGGCATCGTCCCCCCGGGGGGTCGTTGTTGTCCGCACAGTCGACGTCGGTATCCTCCGGACGGACAAAAAAGCCGCAGCCGTGCGCCCGTTGACGGCCCGGAGCGGGCGCGGTCCACGTCACAGCGCATGCGGGCGGCAGGGATGCCCGTCAACCTCCATGTGCCCGTCTTGCCTGTTCAGGGCCCTATCGTCCGTACGCTTTGTGATCTTTTCTCAAGTATCGGCAACGTGGCGGGCAACTAACGTCTTGATAACGGCACCTTCACGGAAAGGGCCGGTGGGTGTCACAGTGGCAGCACCTCACCCCCCGGTGTGAGGCATCTCGTCGGGCCTGCCGACCACGTGGACGCCGCCACCAGCGTCGCCGCGTGGTTGTCGACCCTGCGCGGTGCCCACGTCCAAGGTGTGGCGCCCGGCGGATCGGTACCCCTGGGGTGTCCCGAAATCCTCTGCGGTAAACCGACGTCCGGCTTGTCCGGGTCGCCGGTGGTGTCACCCCCAAACGTGCGTGAAACCCACGACGGAACCAGGTTAAGAAAGAGGAGGCCCCTCGGAATGAGAGTCTCGAAGCGGGCGAGCGGCGCGCTCGCGGTGGGCGCGGCATTCGCGCTCGTCGCGTCCGGCTGCTCCAGCGGGAACAACGACGGTGGCGACGCCGGCGCCAGCTCGGACGGCGCGATCGTCATCGACGGTACCCAGCCGGAGAACCCCCTGGTTCCGGCGAACACCACCGAGACCGGTGGCGGCGCGATCATCGACTGGATGTGGAGCGGTCTGGTCGAGTACCCCAACAACGGTGGGGCGCCGCAGAACCTGCTCGCCGAGTCGATCGAGACGAGCGACTCGAAGGTCTTCAAGATCAAGATCAAGCAGAACACCAAGTTCCACGACGGCACCACCGTCAAGGCCGAGAGCTTCGTCAAGGCCTGGAACTGGGCGGCGTACGGCCCGAACGGCGCGCAGAACGCCTCCTTCTTCTCCGACATCCAGGGCTTCGACGAGGTCTACACCGAGGACCCGGACGGCCCGGACGGCCCGCAGAAGGCCCCGGAGCCCAAGGCCAAGGACATGTCCGGCCTCAAGGTCGTCGACGACTGGAACTTCGAGGTCACGCTGAACGCGCCGACCGCCGTGTTCCCGACCAAGCTCGGCTACAGCGCCTTCGTGCCGCTGCCGGACGCCTTCTTCTCCACCACCCCGGCGGAGTTCGGCAAGAAGCCGATCGGTAACGGCCCGGTCAAGCTCGTCTCCTGGCAGGACGACGTCGAGATCAAGCTGACCCGCTTCGACGACTACAGCCTGCGCGACAAGATGAAGATCAAGGACGTCACCGTCAAGATCTACCAGGACGACACGGCGGCCTACAACGACCTGCTCGCCGGCAACCTGGACTTCCAGCAGCAGGTTCCGGTCTCCGCGCTGGCCGGTGACAAGTGGAAGACCGACCTGGCCGAGCGGGCCATGTCCTCGACCACCCCGTCGACCGGCATCATCGCCTTCCCGATCTACGACAAGCGCTTCCAGAACCCGAAGCTGCGCAAGGCGATCTCGCTGTCCATCGACCGGCAGGCGATCACCGACAAGATCTTCTTCGGTACCCGTAAGCCGGCCGACAGCTGGGCCAACCCGCTGACCCCGGGCGCCGAGCCGGGCAACTGCACCGCCTGCAAGTTCGACGTGGCCGAGGCCAAGAAGCTCTACGCCGAGTCCGGTGGCTTCCAGGGCAAGCTGACCCTGTCGTACAACGCGGACGCCAGCCACAAGGAGTGGATGGAGGCCGTCGCCCAGCAGATCAAGACCAACCTGGGCATCGACGCGGTCGCCGTCGGCGTGCCGACCTTCGCGGTCTTCCGCGCCAACATCAACGCCTACAAGATGACCGGCGCGTACCGGGCCGGCTGGCAGCAGGACTACCCGGACGTGGAGAACTGGATCAACCCGCTCTACGTCACCGGTGGTTCCTCGAACGACGGCAAGTACAGCAACCCGCAGGTGGACGCCCTCTCGAAGGAGGCCACCGCGGCCCCCAGCATCGAGGAGGCCCACAAGAAGTTCGCTGAGGCCGTCAAGCTGATCGACCAGGACGTTCCGTCGATGCCGATCTACTTCGGTGGCCAGCAGTCCGGCCACTCGGAGAAGATCAAGAAGCTCGAGCTGACCAACGTCGGCGAGCTCGACATCACCTCGGTCGAGCTCTGATCCGAACGCTCTGACCCCGGGTCGGGCTCGCCTACCGGTGAGCCCGACCCGGGGCCGTTCCGCGAGGGGGTGTACAACGAACCCCTCGCAACGTTGTCGCCGCCGCGCCGGCCCGCCCCGGCGCTCCCTGTCTGGAGGACCACCCCATGGGCCGTTATCTCTTGAGACGGCTGCTGCAACTCGTGCCGGTGTTCATCGGTACGACGTTCCTGATCTACTGGCTCGTCTGGTCAGTGCCCGGTGACCCCTTCGCCGGCAAGTGCGGCGACCGCGGTTGCCCGCCGAACTACCGCGCCATGATGACCGAGAAGTACAACCTCGACGAGTCGATCTGGGTGCAGTACGCCAGCTACATGAAGAACCTTCTGCAGGGTGACTTCGGTATCACGTTCGGCGGTCGCGAGATCAGCGACATCATCGCCACGTCGTACCCGAACACCCTGAAGCTGGCGGTGGTCGCCCTCGCCATCGAGGCCGTGATCGGTCTCGGCGCCGGCATCCTCACCGGCCTGCGGCGCAACGGCTTCCTGGACAACCTGGTCCTGGTCTCCACCCTCTTCCTGATCGCCCTCCCGGTCTTCGTCATCGGCTTCGTGCTGCAGTGGCTGCTCGGTGTGAAGTGGGGCATCATCAACCCGACCGTGTCCAACGAGATGCGGTTCAGTGAACTGATCGTGCCGGGCTTCGTGCTCGGAAGCGCATCGATGGCGTACATCGCCCGGGTGGCGCGTACGAGCATCGCCGAGAACCGGCGTGCCGACTACGTCCGCACCGCGATCGCCAAGGGCCTCCCGATGCGCCGCGTGGTCGGCGTGCACCTGCTGCGCAACTCGCTCATCCCGGTGGTCACCCTGCTCGGCACCGACCTCGGCGCGCTGATGGGTGGCGCGATCGTGACGGAGGGCATCTTCGGCATCAACGGCATCGGCCGTCAGGTGCTCCGCTCGATCGTCACCAAGGAGAGCGCTACCGTTGTCGGCATCGTCGTGGTGTTGGTGCTCGTCTATCTCATCATGAACCTGGTGGTGGACCTGCTCTACGCCGCCCTCGACCCGAGGATCCGCTATGAGTGACCGCCGCAGCGTACGAAACGTCCCAGCAGTCTGCGCGGGTAACCACGCCCGCGCCGAGCGCAGCGAGGTACGGGCATGAGTGACCCGAATACCGCGTCGATCGTGTCGACGCCGCCCGCGACCATGCCCACCGAGGCGGGGTCGGGCGCGCCCACCAACGCGGGCCTGCCGGAGAGCGCGAAGCAGAACAAGCCGCGTGGCCTGCTCGGTGACGCCTGGATCGACCTGCGCCGCAAGCCGCTGTTCTGGATCTCGGCGACGATCATCCTGATCTTCCTCGTGATGGCGGCCTTCCCGTGGCTGTTCACCTCCGGCGACGCGGTCAACGGCTCGCTGGACCGCAGCCGGGTCGAGCCGTCGTCGGCCGCCTGGTTCGGCTACGACGTGCAGGGCCGCGACGTCTACGCCCGGGTCATCTACGGCGCCCGCGCCTCGATCGTGGTCGCAGTGGTCTCCACCGTCCTGACGCTGCTCGTCGGCGGCACGATGGGCATCATCGCCGGCTACCGCGGCGGCTGGGTGGACGCGCTGCTGTCCCGTGTCGCGGACATCTTCTTCGGCCTGCCGTTCGTGCTCGGCTCGATCGTCATCCTGACCACGTTCAACGGCTCCGGCACCGACAACGGCGAGTGGACGATCATGGGCCTGGTCATCCTGTCCCTGAGCGTGCTGAGCTGGCCGGTGGTGATGCGGCTGATGCGCTCCTCGGTGCTCGCCACAAAGGAGGCCGACTACATCGTCGCGGCCCGCGCGCTCGGCGCCAGCACCGGCCGGATCATCCTCAAGCACCTGCTGCCGAACTGCCTGGCCCCGCTTCTGGTCTACGGCACGATCATGGTCGGCTCGTTCATCGGCGCGGAGGCCACGCTCTCGTTCCTGGGCATCGGCCTGAAGAGCCCGGTCGTCTCCTGGGGCATCATGATCAGCGAGGCGCAGAACTACATCCGGGTCTCGCCGTACCTGCTGTTCTTCCCCTCCGCGTTCCTCGTCGCCGCAGTGCTGAGCTTCGTCATGCTCGGCGAGGCGGTCCGCGAGGCCCTCGACCCGAAGCTTCGATAGGGGAACTGAGTTGTCCGACATTCTCGTGTCCGAGCAGTCCGCGCCGGGCGCCGACGGATCCGGTCGCCCCTCGGGCCGGCTGCTCGAGGTCGACGACCTTCGGGTGGAGTTCCGTACCCGGGACGGCGTCGCCAAGGTCATCAACGGAGTCACGTACCACGTCGACGCGGGGGAGACCCTCGCCGTGCTCGGCGAATCGGGCTCCGGCAAGAGCGTCACCGCGCAGACCATCATGGGCATCCTGGACACCCCGCCCGGGTTCGTCACCGGCGGCCAGGTCCGCTTCCACGGCAAGGACATGCTCACCATGTCCCCCGAACAGCGGCGGCGGATCCGGGGCGAGGGCATCGCCATGATCTTCCAGGACTCGCTCTCGGCCCTCAACCCGGTTTTCACAGTCGGCTTCCAGATCGCCGAGCAGTTCCGCATCCGGCGCGGCATGAGCCGCTCGGACGCCAAGAAGCGCGCGATCGAGATGCTCGACCAGGTGAAGATCCCCAACGCCAAGGGCCGGTTCAGCAACTACCCGCACCAGTTCTCCGGCGGTATGCGGCAGCGCGCCATGATCGCCATGTCGCTGGCGCTGGACCCCGAGGTGCTGATCGCCGACGAGCCGACCACCGCGCTGGACGTGACCGTGCAGGCCCAGATCATGGACCTGCTCGGTGAGCTCCAGCGGGAACGGCAGATGGGCATGATCCTGATCACCCACGACCTCGGCGTGGTCGCCGACGTCGCGGACCGGATCGCGGTCATGTACGCCGGCCGGATCGTCGAGGAAGCCGACGTCTACGACCTGTACCGCAAGCCGGCACACCCGTACACGCTCGGCCTGCTCAACTCGATCCCGCGGATGGACGAGAAGGGCCAGGAGCTCCGCACGATCAAGGGCCTCCCGCCGAACCTGATGAACATCCCGCCGGGCTGCGCGTTCAACCCGCGCTGCCCGATGGCGCAGCCGGTGTGCCGGGAGAAGGTCCCGCCGCTGCTGCAACTGGGCAACGGCCGGGCCAGCGCCTGCCACTTCGCCGAGGAACTGGTGAACCGTGACTGAGAACATCATCGAGGTTCGTGACCTGGTCAAGCACTACCCCGTGACCCGGGGCGTGGTGTTCAAGAAGACCATCGGCCACGTCAAGGCGGTCGACGGCGTCTCCTTCGACCTCAAGGCCGGCGAGACGCTCGGCGTGGTCGGCGAGTCCGGCTGTGGCAAGTCCACGCTGGCCCGGGTGCTGATGAACCTGGAGAAGCCGACCGGCGGCCAGGTGCTCTACAAGGGCCAGGACATCTCCAAGCTCTCCGGTGGCGCGCTGCGGCGGCTGCGCCGGCAGATCCAGCTGGTGATGCAGGACCCGTACACCTCGCTCAACCCCCGGATGACGGTGGGTGACCTGATCGGCGAGCCGTTCGAGATCCACCCCGAGGTGGCTCCGCGCGGCAGCCGGCGCACCAAGGTCAAGGAGCTGCTCGACCTGGTCGGCCTCAACCCGGAGCACATCAACCGGTACCCGCACCAGTTCTCCGGCGGCCAGCGGCAGCGCATCGGCATCGCCCGGGCGCTCGCGCTGCGGCCCGAGGTGATCGTCTGCGACGAGCCGGTGTCGGCGCTGGACGTCTCCATCCAGGCGCAGGTGATGAACCTGTTGGAAAAGCTCCAGGGCGAGTTCGGCCTGTCGTACGTCTTCATCGCCCACGACCTGTCGGTGGTGCGTCACCTCTCCGACCGGGTCGCGGTGATGTACCTGGGCAAGATGGTGGAGATCGGCACCGAGGACGAGATCTACGAGCGTCCGACCCACCCGTACACCCAGGCGCTGCTGTCGGCGGTGCCGGTGCCCGACCCGACGGTGCGCGAGAGCAAGGCGATCATCCGGCTCCAGGGCGACGTCCCCTCGCCGGTCAGCCCGCCCTCGGGCTGCCGGTTCCGGACCCGGTGCTGGAAGGCGCAGGACGTCTGCGCCCAGGAGGTGCCGCTGCTCCAGATCCGGCCGGGCTCGGACCACCCGAGCGCCTGCCACTTCGCGGAGAAGCGGGAGATCGTCGTCACCCACGACGCGGCCTGACCCGAACCGGACCGCCTGCCGGCGTCAACTCGACGCCGGCAGGCGGTTCGTCGTATCCGGGGGCGTCACGGCGTCACAGCGGGCCGCGACCGGCGCGCAGCAGCAGGAGCGCGAGCTGGGTGCCGTCCGCGCCGAGCTCGGCCCGGAACCGCTCCAGGATCTCCCGTTCGCGGGAGAGCACGAGCCGGGTCCCACCGGAGGCCATCCGGGTCGCGCCGACCTCCTGGGAGAGCGCGGCCCGCTCCTGCCAGAGCGCGATGAGCGTGCTGTCGATCTCGTCGATCCGCCGCCGGATCTCACCGATCCGCTCGGCGGCCGTCGCGTCGTCGGTGCCGGTCCGGGACGCCGCGGCGCCGCTCGGGTCGGCGTCGGCCGGCCGGCCGTTGCGCGCCGGGCTGCCGCTGGACTCCACCACGTCAGTCATCATCGTCGTCCCTCTCGGGGCTCGGGCCCGGTACCCGGATCCCGGGACGGAAACGCCCCGGGCTCTCCGAGCCCGGGGCGTTTCGTAGGTCTGTGATCAGGCGCGACCCACGGCTGCCGGACTCCCGGTGCCGTAGTAAAAGTAGAAGCGCTGATCGAACACGTCGTCGAGTATGCCGACCACCCGGGCGGGCGCGCAAGAAGACGCACCAACAGGTGAGACGTGCCGCCGGGCGCCGACCGGCCGCGCGGGCGGGGAAGTGTCCGGCCGACGGCATAGACTCGGACTGCGATGCATCCTCTCTTCGACATCCCCGCGTCCCCGCCTGCGCCGGAGTCCCGGCCGACCCCGCCGCGCCGCCCCGGGGCCCCCGGGTCGGACCCGCAGGCCCTCCTCGACGGCCTGAACGGCCCCCAGCGGGACGCGGTGACCCACGCCGGCTCCCCGCTGCTCATCGTGGCCGGCGCCGGCTCCGGCAAGACCCGGGTGCTGACCAACCGGATCGCCTACCTGCTCGCCGCCCGGGACGTGCATCCCGGCGAGATCATCGCGATCACCTTCACCAACAAGGCCGCCGGCGAGATGAAGGAGCGGGTGGCCGCGCTCGTCGGCCCGCGCGCCCGGATGATGTGGGTGTCGACGTTCCACTCCGCGTGCGTACGCATCCTGCGGGCCGAGCACGAGCACGCCGGCCTGAAGTCGACGTTCTCGATCTACGACGCGGACGACTCGCGCCGGCTGATGCAGATGGTCGCCCGCGAGCTGGACCTGGACCCGAAGCGCTACCCGGCCCGGGGTCTGGCCGCCCAGGTGTCGAACCTGAAGAACGAGCTGGTCGACCCGGAGGAGTTCGCCGGCCGGGCCAAGGGGCCGAACGAGCGGGCGCTCGCCGAGGCGTACACGCTCTACCAGCGGCGGCTGCGCGAGGCGCACGCGCTGGACTTCGACGACCTGATCATGACCACGGTGCACCTGCTCCAGTCGCACCCGCACGTGGCGGAGAGTTACCGGCGGCGGTTCCGGCACGTGCTGGTCGACGAATACCAGGACACCAACCACGCCCAGTACGTGCTGATCAAGGAGTTGGTCTCCGGGACCGAGGGGATCCCGCCGGCCGAGCTGTGCGTGGTCGGCGACGCCGACCAGTCGATCTACGCGTTCCGCGGCGCGACCATCCGCAACATCCTGGAGTTCGAGCGGGACTTCACCGACGCCCGCACGATCCTGCTGGAGCAGAACTACCGCTCGACCCAGACCATCCTCAACGCGGCGAACGCGGTCATCGACCGCAACACCTCGCGCAAGCCGAAGCGGCTGTGGAGCGACGCCGGGGCCGGGGAGCAGATCGTCGGGTACGTCGCCGACACCGAGCACGCCGAGGCCGACTGGGTCGCCCGCGAGATCGACCGCCTGGTCGACGACGGCGACACCCGCCCGGGCGACGTGGCCGTCTTCTACCGCACCAACGCCATGTCCCGCGTGTTCGAGGAGGTGTTCATCCGGGTCGGCCTGCCCTACAAGGTGGTCGGCGGGGTGCGCTTCTACGAGCGCAAGGAGGTCCGCGACGCGCTCGCGTACCTGCGCGCGGTGGTGAACGACGACGACACGGTCAGCCTGCGGCGGATCCTGAACACCCCGCGCCGGGGCATCGGCGAGCGGGCCGAGGCGTGCGTGGAGGCGCTGGCCGCGCGCGACCGCATCTCCTTCGGCGCCGCGCTGCGCCGGGCCAAGGACGCACCCGGCATCTCCACCCGGGCCGCGAACGGCATCGCCGAGTTCGTCGCGCTGCTCGACGCGGCGCGGGAGCTGGCCGCCACCGGCACGCCGGAGGAGGTGCTGGAGGCGGTGCTGACCCGCTCGGGTTACCTGGCCGAGCTGGAGGAGAGCCTCGACCCGCAGGACGCCGGCCGGGTGGACAACCTCCAGGAGCTGGTGAGCGTCGCCCGGGAGTACACCGAACGGATCGAGGCGCTCGGCGCCGAGGACGAGCGGGCCACCCTGGCCGGGTTCCTGGAGCAGGTGGCGCTCGTCGCCGACGCCGACCAGATCCCCTCCGACGACCCGGACCACCAGGGCGTGGTCACGCTGATGACGCTGCACACCGCCAAGGGCCTGGAGTTCCCGGTGGTCTTCCTGACCGGCCTGGAGGACGGCGTCTTCCCGCACCTGCGCTCGCTCGGCGACACCCGGGAGCTGGAGGAGGAGCGGCGGCTGGCGTACGTGGGCATCACCCGGGCCCGCCAGCGTCTCTACCTGTCCCGCGCGGTGACCCGGTCGGCGTGGGGCGCGCCCGCGTACAACCCGCCGTCGCGGTTCCTGGAGGAGCTGCCGCCGGAGCTGGTCCGCTGGGAGCGCACCGAGGGGTCGTACACCTCGTGGGGTGGCGGGGGCGGCGGCGTCGGCGGCCGGGCGGACCGCCTGGGCCGCGGCGGCTTCGCCGGCGGCACGCCGAAGGCGACCGAGCTGGCGAAGCGGCTGGGCGTGGACGCCAGCCGGCTGTCCACGGCGAGTGAGCTGAAGCAGGCCCCGAAGGTCTCGGCCGGGGACCGGGTCAACCACCAGCGGTACGGCCTGGGCCGGGTGCTGGCGGTGGAGGGGGCCGGGCCGGGCGCCCGGGCGCAGATCGACTTCGGCGACCAGACGATGTGGCTGGTGCTGCGGCACGCCCCGATCGACAAGCTCTGAGCGTGAGCGGGCCCGGTCCGGCTCGTGGCCGGACCGGGCCCTGCCCCTGTCGTGGCGCGGTCAGCAGGCCACGTCGATGCCCCGTGCGCGCAGGAACGGCGCCGGGTCGATCTGGTTCCACATGGCGCCCTGGTGCACCTCGAAGTGCAGGTGCGGGCCGGTGGAGTCGCCGGTGGAGCCTTCGTAGCCGATGACCTGACCGGCGGTGACCTTGTCGCCCACGGCGACGGCGAGCCGGCTCTGGTGGGCGTAGTGGGTCAGGTAGCCGTTGTGGTGGTCGATGAAGACCGAGATGCCGTAGCCGTCGCCCACGTCGCCGGCCTTGACCACGGTGCCCGCCGCGGCGGCGTGGATCGGGGTGCCGGCCGGCATGGCGAAGTCGATGCCGGCGTGCTGGGTGCCCCAGCGGGGCCCGTAGCAGGACGTGATGTCCGCGCCCTTCATCGGGATGACCCAGGTCGGCTTCTTCGCCACCGCCTTCTTCGCCACGGTCTTCTTCGGCTTGGGCTTGGCGGTGGCCGTCTTCTTCGGTGCCGGGGTGGTCGCGCTCGGGGTCGGCGCGGGGCTGGCCGGGACGGCGGACGGGGTGATCGGTTCGCGGGCCGAGCGGTCGGCGCGGGCCGCGTCGTCGACGCGGGCCTGTACGCCGAGGTCGACGGCGGCCGGCGTCGGCGCGGACCGGTCGGCGACGGTGACCACGCCGCCGATGCCGAGGCCGAGCAGGGCCACCGCGCCGGTGACCACGTATGCGGTGCGCCGGGCGCGGCGCGGACGCCGGTGCCGGGCGGGAGCGTTGTCCGGGGTGGGGCTGCTGTGCTGCACGGGATCCTTCACCAGTCGAGGGGCACGTGACCACGAAATACTGGTGTCGGCGCAGGTGGTGGCGGGTATCGGGTGGCCGGAGCAATGGCTGCGGGCCGTCGCGGCGTGCCCGGTTGCGGACCGGACGGGCGGTTCATCGGCGAAGACGATCACCTACCGATGTGGTCCCGCTCACACCGGCGGGTGTGACGTGGCAGACTTCCGCCAAACGAAACCGCCCGGATCGTGTGATCCGGGCGGTGACGGGGCGTACTGAGCGTCAGGAGGCGGCTACGTCGCCGTAAATCGCTTCGATTTCGAGCTGGATGTCCACTCCGCGCTCCTTGAGGAACGCCACCGGGTCCTGCGGCTGGCCCTTGACATGGATCTCCAGGTGCAGGTGGGAGCCGTAGGAGTGGCCGGTGTTGCCGACCAGGCCGAGCTGGTCGCCGGCCTTCACCTCCTGGCCCTCCTTGACCGACACGGCGGAGGAGTGGCCGTAGATGGCCTCGGTGCCGTCGGAGTGCTTCACGATCACCGCGTAGCCGTAGCCGCCGAACCAGCCCGCCTTGGTGACCGTCCCGGCGTGGACCGCCTTGTACGGCGTGCCCTCCGGCGCGACCAGGTCGATGCCGGTGTGCAGCTTGCCCCAGCGCATGCCGTAGGGGGACTTGAAGTCGTAGCCGTGCAGCGGCAGGAGCCACGGGTCCTGCTCGGTGATCTTGCTGTCGGTGCGGTCGGACCGGGACGCGCGGTCGGCGCTGTCGGCACGGGCCGCCGCGTCCTGGCTGGCGACCGAGGCCTGCCGGAGCTCGTCGAGGACCGAGGGGTTGACGCTCTTGGCGTCAGGAAGGGCGTTCGCGCCGATGGCGACGATGCCGGCGCCGACGAACGCGGTGGTGACCACCGCCGCGTAGCGGCTCCGCGGGGGGGTGGGTACGCGACGGCGGCCGCGATAGCGATCGGGCTCAGACGACAGGCGCTGGCGCACGCACACCCTCCGTTGTCGGGGATCCGATGCGACTCCGGACCGTTCGGTGAAGCTCGGTGGAACCTCCGGTGTCGCGTCGTCACCCGTCCGTGGACCTGATGACAACCGTGGACACGTTAGCCAACTGCCACTCCTGTCACAAGCCGAAGCGCCGAACTGGCGATTCGTTATGTCCGTTTCCATCCTGGCTTGTCATGTCTCGTGCCGCCGGTCGGATGGGCCTCCGACTGTCCATTCGTCGCGGACAGTGACCGATCGGCGGAGGTGTCCGGCTTTCCGCGTCCGCGCCTGAGCGGTAGGAGGGTAGCCCGGGCGTGGGACGGTCCGGGCCCCGCTTTCCGCCCCCCGCTCCGCCGGGTTACCGTTCGTTCAGGTCAGGAGTCCTGGTGAAAGGTGTGCGCAGATGAGCTCTCGTATCCGGGTCGTCGTCGCGAAGCCCGGCCTGGACGGCCACGACCGGGGCGCGAAGGTCGTCGCGCGTGCCCTGCGCGACGCGGGCATGGAGGTCATCTACACCGGCCTGCACCAGACGCCCGAGCAGATCGTGGAGACCGCCATCCAGGAGGACGCGGACGCGGTCGGCCTGTCCGTGCTCTCCGGCGCGCACATGACGCTGTTCAAGCGCGTACTCGAACTGCTCGCCGAGCGCGAGGCCACCGACATCGTGGTGTTCGGCGGCGGGATCATCCCCGAGGCCGACCTGCCGGAGCTGGAGCGGCTCGGCGTCGCGAAGATCTTCACCCCCGGCGCGACCACCGGGTCGATCGTCGAATGGGTGCGGGAGAACGTGGCCCAGCCGGTCGGCTGACCCGCCGCATCTGCGGCTCCGGGCACGGGGGAGGGGCCGGACGCACCCCTCACACGCCCGGCCCCTCTATGCACGATGCCCCGCCGCCACCCCTCGACCGACAGGGCATCGGCCGCTCCCGTCGTCGCGCTTGACCAGCGCTCCGACATCACACTCAACGACGCCCCCGACCGGCGGTTACGCCCGGTCCGGCACATCCCCCGGACGGCTGACAACCGCGGCCGCCGCCGCGTGCCGGCGCCGCCGGAAACCGGTGCCGGCCGAAGAGGGCTGTGCATTACCGCACACCCCGCACCCGCTCGGTTGCCGCCGGTTCCCATCTCGTTAGGCTGCGGCAAATGGCCTGTCTCTTCTGATGACAGGCGTCAAACTGATTTTCCAACGCTGGTGGCGGCGCGACGGCGCGCCGCGGAGACGGGACGGGACGCGCAAACGTGGACCTGTACGAGTACCAGGGGCGGGACCTGTTCGAGCGGCACGGCTTGCCCGTGCTCGCCGGCGGCGTCGCCACTACCCCGGAGGAGGCCCGCGCGATCGCCGAACGCCTCGGCGGTCGGGTGGTCGTCAAGGCGCAGGTGAAGGTCGGTGGCCGCGGCAAGGCCGGCGGCGTGAAGCTGGCCGAGGGCGCGGAGGAGACGGTGGCCCGGGCCACCGACATCCTCGGCATGGACATCAAGGGTCACACCGTCCACAAGGTCATGATCACCGTGACCGCGGACGTGGCCGAGGAGTACTACTTCTCTTACCTGCTCGACCGGGCGAACCGCACCTTCCTCTGCATCGCCAGCGTGGCCGGCGGCATGGACATCGAGCAGGTCGCCGCCGAGACGCCCGAGAAGGTCGTCAAGGCTCCGATCGACGCCAACACCGGCGTCGACGAGGCGAAGGCCCGGGAGATCGTCACCGCGGCCGGATTCCCGGCCGAGGTCGCCGACCAGGTCGTCGACGTCGCGGTGAAGCTGTGGCAGGCGTTCGTCGCCGAGGACGCCACGCTCGTCGAGGTGAACCCGCTGGCCACCACCAAGGACGGCAAGCTGCTGCTCCTGGACGCCAAGGTCACGCTGGACGAGAACGCCGCGTTCCGGCACCCGGACCACGAGGCCCTGGTCGACCAGGCGTCGGTGGACCCGCTGGAGCAGGCCGCCAAGGCCAAGGACCTCAACTACGTCAAGCTCGACGGCGAGGTCGGCATCATCGGCAACGGCGCGGGCCTGGTCATGTCCACGCTCGACGTGGTCGCGTACGCGGGCGAGCGGCACGGCGGCGTCAAGCCGGCCAACTTCCTCGACATCGGCGGCGGCGCGAGCGCCGAGGTGATGGCGAACGGCCTGGAGATCGTCCTGTCCGACCCGTCGGTCAAGAGCGTCTTCGTCAACGTCTTCGGCGGCATCACCGCGTGCGACGCGGTCGCCAACGGCATCGTGCAGGCGCTGGCGCTGCTGGAGCAGCGCGGCGAGAAGGCCACCAAGCCGCTCGTCGTCCGTCTCGACGGCAACAACGCCGAGGCCGGTCGGGCGATCCTCGACGGCGCGGCCAACCCGCTGATCCAGCGGGTCGACACCATGGACGGCGCGGCCGAGCGGGCCGCCGAGCTGGCAGCTGCGGGGGTCTGACAATGGCTATCTGGCTGACCAAGGACTCCAAGGTCATCGTGCAGGGGATGACCGGTTCCGAGGGTTCCAAGCACACCCGGCGGATGCTCGCCGCCGGCACCAACGTGGTCGGCGGCGTGAACCCGCGCAAGGCCGGCACCACCGTCGACTTCGACGGCACCGAGCTGCCCGTCTTCGCGTCCGTCGCGGACGCGATGAAGTCCACCGGCGCGGACGTCACAGTCATCTTCGTGCCGCCGCAGTTCACCAAGGCCGCCGTGGTCGAGGCGATCGACGCCGGCATCGACCTGGCCGTGGTGATCACCGAGGGCGTGCCGGTGCACGACACCGCCGCGTTCTGGGCGTACAACAAGTCCAAGGGCGAGCGCACCCGGATCATCGGCCCGAACTGCCCGGGCATCGCCTCGCCGGGCGCGTCCAACGCCGGCATCATCCCGGCCGACATCACCGGCTCCGGCCGCATCGGCCTGGTCAGCAAGAGCGGCACGCTGACCTACCAGATGATGTACGAGCTGCGCGACATCGGCTTCTCCACCTGCGTCGGCATCGGCGGTGACCCGATCATCGGCACCACCCACATCGACGCCCTGGCCGCCTTCGAGGCGGACCCGGAGACCGACGCGATCGTCATGATCGGTGAGATCGGCGGCGACGCCGAGGAGCGGGCGGCCGAGTTCATCAAGGCCAACGTCACCAAGCCGGTGGTCGGCTACATCGCCGGCTTCACCGCCCCGCCCGGCAAGACCATGGGTCACGCCGGCGCGATCATCTCGGGCTCGGCGGGCACCGCCGACGCCAAGAAGGCGGCGCTGGAGGCGGTGGGCGTCAAGGTCGGCAAGACCCCGACCGAGACCGCCAACCTGATGCGGGAGCTCATGTCCGGCCGCTGAGCGGCCGTACCACGCGCCGAGGGGGCCGACCGGGGAACCGGCCGGCCCCCTCGCGTTCAGCGGTACCAGTACGGGTAGTACGAGTTGCCCCGGGCCCGCACGATGGCGCTGGCGACGATGTTGATCACACCGAACGCGATGGCCAGCCAGCCGAGCAGCTGCGACTTGCCGTTGCGCCGCGCGTCGCGGATCGACAGCGCGCCGAAGACGATGCCCAGGATGCCGCAGCAGAACAGGCCGAAGACGATGCCGAGGACGCCCCAGAGCGTGGTCCGGTCCCGGCCGACGGCCGGCGGCGGCGGTGGTGGCGGATACGGAGCGTGCACGGCTTCCTCCGAACGGTAGGCGCCGCGACGGGAATGGTCGCGTCTGAGGCCGAGGCTAGACCGGATCACCACCGCTGAGGCGGGGGTTCGGCGAACTCGCCGCGCTGCCGACCCGGTATCGGACTGCCGTCCTTCCCGCGGCGTGCCAGAGTAGACCCGATGTCACGTGTCACCCCTGACCAGCCACGCCGTCCGGCTTCCGGTCCCCGCGCCGGGGAACGGCCACCCGGCCGCGCCCGCCCGGCCGCGCGGGTGCCCGCGCCGCGCTCGGGCGAGGAGCCGCGCAGCCGGGCGCCGTTGCCCGTCGCGGCCGGGGTGGCGGCGCTCTGGGCCGCGCTGACCTCGTGGCTGCCGGTCTCCGTCGTGCTGGGCCTGGCCCAGCTCAGCGAGGACGCCGGCTCGCTCGGCGGCGCGCTGCGCGCCGGCCTGGCCGGCTGGCTGCTCGGGCACGGCGTGCCGCTGCAGACCACAGCCGGGCCGCTGGGCCTGATCCCGCTCGCGCTGAGCGCGCTCGCCGTCTGGCGGCTCACCCGCGCCGGCGTGCACGTCAGCCGGGCCGTCGGCGCGCGCGGGGCCGGCTCGCCCCGCCAGGCGCTCACCGTCGCGGCCGCCGTCGGGATCGCGTACGCGCTGCTCGGCGCGCTCGCCGCGTTCGCCGTCGACGCGGGCGGGCTGCGGGTCTCCCCGGTCACCGCCGCGCTCACGTTCGCCGCGTTCGGCGTGCCGGCCGCCCTGGTCGGGGCGCTGCGCACCACAGGCGTCTGGGCGCTGCTGACCGCGCGCTGCCCACCGCCGCTGCGCGACGGCCTGCGTACCGGCCTGGTCGCGGCGCTGCTGCTGCTCGGCGCGGGCGCGGGGGCGGCCGGACTGGCGGTGGCCACCGGCGGCGGCGACGCGGCCGACATGATCGGCGCCTACCGGACCGGGGTGGCCGGTCAGGCCGGCATCACCCTGGTCAGCCTCGCGTACGCGCCGAACGCCATCGCCTGGTCGGCCAGCTACCTGCTCGGTCCCGGGTTCGCCGTCGGCACCGACACCGCCGTCCGCACGAGTGAGGTGTCGGTCGGCGCGCTGCCGGCCGTACCGTTGCTGGCCGGCCTGCCGCGCGGCCCGATGGACGGGCTCGGCGCCGCGCTGCTCGCGGTGCCGGTGCTGGCCGCGATGGCGGCCGGCTGGCTCCTGGCCCGGCGGCTGATCCGGGCGGCCGCCGAGGAACGGGCCGATGTGGCCTGGCCGGCGCTGCTCGGGCCGGCCGCGCTCGCCGGACCGGTGGCCGGCGTGCTGCTGGGGCTGGTCGCGGCGGTCTCCGGCGGGCCGCTCGGCGGCGGGCGGCTGGCCGAGGTCGGCCCGTCGCCCTGGCCGGTGGCGGTGGTGGCCACCCTGGTGATCGCGGTGGGCGCGGTACTCGGCGCGGCCGCCACCCGCACCCTGACCCGCCCGGCGCGTCCGGCACCCCCGCCCCGCGCCACCCCGGCGCCCCGCTGAACCGTCCGGCGTCGCGCGGGGAGAGAGACGCGCGAGGGGCGCCCGGCGGTCGCCGGACGCCCCTCGTTCGAACGACGGTCAGGCGCCGAAGTTGTTCATGTTGATCGCAGCGCCCGCGATGGCGCTGACGATGCCGACGACCACGCCGACGGCGCCGCAGATCAGGGCGGCCCGCGCCTGGCCGGCGTTGCTGGCCTCGCCCGCCTGGACCTTCTTCTGGCCGAGCACGCCGAGGACGACCGCCACGATGCCGGCCGGGACACCCAGCAGCGGGCAGCACAGGCCGAGCACGATCGAGGCGATGCCGACGATCATGCCGGCCAGGCCCATGGTGTTGTTCTGGCCCTGACCCTGCGCCGGGCCGGCCGGGTAGCCGGCGGTCGGGTACTGCGGCGCGGCACCGTACGGCGGCTGCTGCTGCGCGTACGGGTCCTGGCCGTAGGCGGGCTGACCCGAGGTGGGCTGGCCGTACGGCTGGCCCGACGTCGGCTGCTGGCCGTACTGCGGCTGCTGGCCGTACTGCGGGGCCTGCGGCGGCTGGGCGTACGGGTCGTTCGGCTGAGCGGTCGGGTCCTGGTTCGGCTGCTGGCCGTACGGGTCCTGGCCGGGGTAACCGGGCTGCATGTCTGGGTGCTCCTCAGGTTCGGTTCGGTTGTGCGTCAGTTGCTGCCGCTGTTGCCGGCGATACCAGCCAGGCCGCCGAGGAGGCAACATCCCACCACGATGATGGCGATCCAGGCCAGGCCGGCGATGAGGGCCCACTTGGACCACTTCTTGGACTCGGCGGCGGCAGCCTGGGCGCCGGCGTAGTCGCCCTGCTGGATCAGCGGGTTGACCTTCGACGCGTTGATGATGGCCGGGATCGCGAGCGGCCAGAACAGGAAGATCGCGACGATGGACATCGTCATGTTGTTGTCGATCTGCTGCGGCTGCTGCGGGGGGTATCCGGGCTGCATGCGACGTACTCCTCGGTCCGACGGCACGCGGCGTGCCGGATTCTTCGTGGGGGTGCGGGCCGGGCGCGAGGCCGGACACCGGGCGACCGGCAGCGTACCGCGAGCACGCCACCCGGGAGGTCAACCGTTGAGCCGCCGCCCCGAGGCCGGGCCGCCTGACCTGCCCGATAGGGTTGCCGCGTGACCGAGCCCGCGTCCGTCGCCCGCCTCGTCGTCCTCGTCTCCGGTTCCGGCAGCAACCTCCAGGCGCTGCTGGACGCCACCGCCGACCCCGGCTTCGGCGCCCGGGTCGTCGCCGTCGGCGCCGACCGGGACGGGATCGCCGGCCTGGACCGGGCCGCCGCCGCCGGCGTGCCGTCCTTCGTCGAGCGTGTCAAGGACCACCCCACCCGCGCCGACTGGGACAAGGCGCTCACTGCGCGGGTCGCCGAGCACCGGCCGGACCTGGTCATCAGCGCCGGGTTCCTCAAGCTGGTCGGGCCGGAGTTCCTGGCCGCGTTCGGCGACCGCTACCTCAACACGCACAACACGCTGCTGCCGGCGTTCCCCGGCATCCACGGCCCCCGTGACGCGCTGGCGTACGGCGTGAAGGTCACCGGGGCCACGCTGTTCTTCGTCGACGCCGGGATGGACACCGGGCCGATCGTGGCCCAGGTCGCCGTGCCGGTGCTCGACGGCGACGACGAGGACACGCTCACCGAGCGCATCAAGTCCGCCGAGCGGCGCCAGCTCGTCGAGCAGGTCGGCCGCCTGGTCCGTGAAGGCTGGACGATCACCGGAAGAAAGGTCACCATCCCGTGAACGCCACTGAGGACGCCGGCCGCCGCCCGATCCGGCGCGCGCTGGTCAGCGTCTACGACAAGACCGGCCTGGCCGAGCTGGCCCGCGCCCTGCACGGGGCCGGCGTGGAGATCGTGTCGACCGGGAGCACCGCGTCGACGATCTCCGGCGCCGGGGTGCCGGTCACGCCGGTCGAGCAGGTCACCGGCTTCCCGGAGATCCTCGACGGGCGGGTCAAGACGCTGCACCCGAAGATCCACGGTGGTCTCCTCGCCGACCTGCGCAAGGACGCGCACGCCGCCCAGCTCGACGAGCACGGCATCGCCGGCATCGACCTGCTGGTCTCCAACCTCTACCCGTTCCAGGCCACCGTCGCCTCCGGCGCCGACACCGAAGAGTGTGTCGAGCAGATCGACATCGGCGGCCCGGCGATGGTGCGGGCCGCGGCGAAGAACCACGCCTCGGTCGCGGTGGTGACCGACCCGGCCGCGTACCCGGCGGTGGTGGCCGCGCTCGCCGACGGCGGTTTCACGATCGCCCAGCGCCGGGCGCTCGCCGCCCGGGCCTTCGCCGACATCGCCGACTACGACGTGGCGGTGGCCGACTGGTTCGCCACCACCGTGGCGCCGGCCGAGGACGG
Source organism: Micromonospora sp. CMU55-4 (assembly GCF_011602315.1). Lineage (NCBI taxonomy): Bacteria > Bacillati > Actinomycetota > Actinomycetes > Micromonosporales > Micromonosporaceae > Micromonospora > Micromonospora sp. CMU55-4. The sequence continues at coordinate 34,835 of NZ_JAAOLH010000010.1, read as the reverse complement.
CTGGCCGCAGTTCGCCGGGCTGGCGCTGCGCCGCCAGGCCGTGCTGCGGTACGGCGAGAACCCGCACCAGGCGGCGGCGCTCTACACCGATCCGGGCGCGCCGGCCGGGCTGGCCCAGGCCGAGCAGCTGCACGGCAAGGAGATGTCCTACAACAACTACGTCGACGCGGACGCCGCCTGGCGGGCCGCCAACGACTTCCCGGACCAGCCGGCGGTGGCGATCATCAAGCACGCCAACCCGTGTGGCATCGCGGTCGGCGCAGACGTGGCCGAGGCGCACCGCAAGGCGCACGCCTGCGATCCGGTCTCCGCGTTCGGCGGGGTGATCGCGGTGAACCGGCCGGTCGACGCGGCGATGGCCGGCCAGGTCGCGGAGATCTTCACCGAGGTGCTGGTGGCGCCCGGCTTCGACGAGGACGCGCTGGAGCTGCTGCGGGCCAAGAAGAACCTCCGCCTGCTGCGGGCGCCCGAGTTCGCTGTGCGGCCCGCCGAGTGGCGGCAGGTCAGCGGCGGCGTGCTGGTGCAGTCGCGGGACGCCGTCGACGCGCCCGGCGACGACCCGTCCGGCTGGACGCTGGCCACCGGCGACCCGGCCGACTCCGCGACGCTGCGCGACCTGGCGTTCGCCTGGCGGGCGGTCCGTGCGGTGAAGAGCAACGCGATCCTGCTGGCCCGCGACGGCGCCACCGTCGGCGTCGGCATGGGTCAGGTCAACCGGGTGGACTCGGCGCGGCTGGCGGTCAGCCGCGCCGGCGACGAGCGGGCCCGCGGCTCGGTCTGCGCCTCCGACGCGTTCTTCCCGTTCGCCGACGGCCCGCAGATCCTCATCGACGCCGGGGTACGGGCGATCGTGCAGCCGGGCGGCTCGATCCGGGACGAGGAGACCATCGCGGCCTGCAAGGCGGCCGGCGTCACCATGTACCTGACCGGGACGCGGCACTTCTTCCACTGACCAGGCCGTAGTCGCCCGGGTGCGTCGGTCGTCCACCCGACGGACGCACCCGGACGCCGGGCCGTTGCCCGCCGCCGGAACCGGTTGCTAGCGTGTGCGCGGCGACGATCGACCGTCTCCGCCGCCCGTGAGACCGGCAGGTGTGCCATGCGCGTTCGCGACCGGTTGACCGCCGTCGTCGTCACGCTGGCCTTCGTCCTGGCCGGACTGGGATCGGCCGCCGCGCCCGCCGTCGTCGCGCCACCTGCCGGAACGCTCGCCGCCGCGCCGGCCGCCGGAACGAGCCCGGTCGCGCTGCGTACCGCGTACCCCGGAATCTCCTGGTCGGGGCTTGCCGCCGGGCCGTGGCACGACCACGGCGGCGGCCTCGGCTACGCCGACGGACCGGACGACCTGGCCCCGGCCGCGCTCCCGCGCGTGGCCGGTCCGGCCGTGCCGGAACCCGTCGTGCCCGCGCCCCGGCCGCCGGTCGTGCCGCTGCCGCCGCGCGGCCCGCTCGCCGCGCGCGCCCCGCCGGCCGCCTGAGCCACGCCGGACCCGGGACCCGCACGCCGGGACACCTCACCCGAGCCGCACCGGACCGCCGCGTCGACCCGGCGGTTCCGTCGCGGGACACCGATCACGTACGGCGGCGCGCCTCAACGCCGCCGGGATCGCCCCGGGTCCACGCCCAACCCGCCGCAGCGGAGGCCCCGCCCCCTCTTCCTCCGGGGGACGGGGCCTTCGTCACGCTCGCACGTCGGTGCGGACCTCGGCGAAGTGGCAGGCGCTGGGGTGCGGGTCCGCCGCCCGGGGCACGGTCTGCGGGTCCTGGACCGCGCAGACCTCCTCGGCCTTCCAGCAGCGGGTCCGGAAGTGGCAGCCGGACGGCGGGTCGGCCGGGCTGGGCACGTCGCCGCTGAGCCGGATGATGGTCTGCCGGTCGCGGGCCTCCGGATCGGGCACCGGGACCGCCGACAGCAGCGCCTGGGTGTACGGGTGGGTGGCCCGCTGGTAGATCTGCTCCTCGGTGCCGATCTCGACGATCCGGCCCAGGTACATCACCGCGACCCGGTCGGAGATGTGCCGCACCACCGACAGGTCGTGGGCGATGAAGATGTACGACAGCCCGAACTCGTCCTGGAGCTGCTCCAACAGGTTGATCACCTGGGCCTGGATGGAGACGTCGAGCGCCGACACCGGCTCGTCGCAGACGATGATCTCGGGCCGCAGCGCGAGCGCCCGGGCGATGCCGATGCGTTGCCGCTGGCCGCCGGAGAACTGGTGCGGGTACCGGTTGACGTGTTCCGGGTTGAGCCCGACCACGTCCAGCAGCTCCTGCACCCGCTGCCGCCGGCTGCGCTTCGGCGCCGCCTCCGGGTGGATCTCGAACGGCTCGCCGACGATGTCGCCGACAGTCATGCGCGGGTTCAGCGAGGTGTACGGGTCCTGCATCACCATCTGCATGTTGCGGCGCAGCCGGCGCAGTTCCGCCCCGCCGGCCCGGAGCAGGTCGCGGCCCTCCAGCGTGACCCGCCCGGCGGTGGGCGTCTCCAGGCGCATCAGCAGCCGGGCCAGCGTGGACTTGCCGCAGCCGGACTCGCCGACCACGCCGAGCGTCTCACCGCGCCGCAGCTCGAAGGAGACGCCGTCGACCGCCTTGACCTGGCCGATGGTCTTCTTGAACAGCACGCCCTGGCTGATCGGGAAGTGCTTGACCAGGTGGTCGACGGAGAGGATGGTCTCGCCGCGCACCTTCGTGGCGTCAGCCGGCGCTGTCATCGTGCACCTCCTGCGCGAAGTGGCACGCGCTGGTCCGCCCGTCGCCGAGCACCAGGTCGTGCGGCACCTCGTCCACACAGACCTGCTGGACGTACGGGCACCGGGGGTGGAACGGACAGCCGGAGGGGATCGCCATCAGGTTCGGCGGCAGGCCGCGGATGCTCGACAGCTCCTGGCCGCGCACGTCCAGGCGCGGGATCGACTCCAGCAACCCCTTCGTGTACGGGTGGGCCGGCGCCCGGTACAGCGCGTGCACGTCGGCGTGCTCGACGATGCGGCCCGCGTACATGACCGCGATCCGGTCCGCGACACCGGCGACCACGCCCAGGTCGTGGGTGATCAGGATGAGCGCCGTGCCGAGGTCGCGGCGCAGGTCGGCCAGGAGGTCCATGATCTGCGCCTGCACCGTCACGTCCAGCGCGGTGGTCGGCTCGTCGGCGATCAGCACCTTCGGGTCGAGAGCCAGCGCCATGGCGATCATGACCCGCTGGCGCATGCCGCCGGAGAACTGGTGCGGGTAGTCGCCGAGCCGCTTCGCCGCGGCCGGGATCCGGACCAGGTCCATCAGCTCGATCGTGCGCCTGCGTGCGTCGGCCCGGGACATCCCGGCCCGCTCGCGCAGCGACTCGCCGATCTGCCAGCCGACCGGGAAGACCGGGTTCAACGCCGACAGCGCGTCCTGGAAGATCATCGCGATCTCGGTGCCCCGGATCTGACGGCGTTCCTCCTCCGGCCGGGTCAGCAGGTCCCGCCCCTGGTAGAGGATCTGCCCGCCGCGCACGTACGCGGGCGGGGTGTCCAGGATGCCCATGATCGCCTGGGCGGTGACGGACTTGCCGGAGCCGGACTCGCCGAGCACCGCGAGCGTCTCCCCGGCGTCCAGGTGGTACGTCACCCCGTTGATGACCCGGGCCACGCCCTCGCGGGTGCGGAACTCGACGTGCAGGTCCCGTACCTCCAGCAGGTGCCCGCCCGGCGGGGTGGGCGAGGCCGGCGTGGGCCGGGCCGACGACTGGGTCATGGGTTGTCACCGCAGCTTCGGGTCGAAGGCGTCGCGGATCGCGTCGCCGAGCATGATGAAGGCGAGCACGGTCAGGGCGAGGAAGGCCGACGGCACGATCAGCGGCGTCGCCGACTCGCGCATGTGCACCCGCCCGGCGTCGATGTCGATGCCCCAGGAGATGGTCGGCGCCTTCAGGCCGATGCCGAGGAAGCTCAGCGTCGCCTCGGCCGCGATGAACGAGCCGAGCGCGATGGTGAGCACCACGATGGCCGGGGCGAGCGCGTTCGGCAGGATGTGCCGCCACATGATCCGCCCGTTGCCGGCCCCCAGCATCCGGGCTGCGGCCACGTAGTCCTGCTCCCGGGCGGTGATCACCGAGGAGCGGACCACCCGGGCCGCGGTGGTCCACCCGAGCAGCGCCAGCACGAAGATCACCGCGAACAGCCGTACCGTGTCGCCGCTGGTGCTGACCCGCTTGAGCAGCACGATCGCGGCGAGCAGCAGCGGGATGCCGAGCACGATGTCGATCACCCGGGAGAGCACCGCGTCGACCCAGCCGCCGAAGTAGCCGGCGAGCATCCCGACGACGAGCGCGATCACGCCGGTGATCAGCGCGGAGAGCGCCCCCACCAGCAGTGAGGCGCGGGCGCCGTAGACCGCGCGGGCGAACGTGTCGCAGCCCTGGAAGTCGTACCCGAAGATGGCCCCGCCGGACGGCCCGGCGTGCTGGCGGGAGAGCACGCAGTCGCGCGGGTCGTTCGCGGCGAACAGCCCGGGGGCCACCGCCATCGCGGCGACGAGCACCACCAGGAGCAGGCTGATCCAGAAGACCGGGTTGCGGCGCAGGTCCCGCCACGCGTCCCCGGCCAGGCTGCGGGCCCGCTCCGGCCGCCCGGCCCGGCCGGGCGTGCCCGGTTCGCCGGAGACGCCGCGCCGCGCCGCCTGGTTCTCGGTGGCCGCCACCGTCTCGAAGTCACTCATAGCGGATCCTCGGGTCGAGGACGGCGTAGAGCACGTCCACCACCAGGTTGGAGAGCAGGTAGACCACGACGAGCACGCTGACGATGCCGACCACCAGGGGGCCGTCCTCGGTGCGGATGCCGCGGAACAGGTTGAAGCCGACGCCGGGCACGTTGAACACGCCCTCGGTGATGATCGCGCCGCCCATCAGGTTGCCCAGCTCGACGCCGAGGAAGGTGATCACCGGGATGAGCGAGTTGCGCAGCACGTGCACGCCGACGATGCGGCGTCGCCGCAGGCCCTTCGAGCGGGCGGTGCGGACGTAGTCGGCGCGCAGGTTCTCGGTCACCGAGGTACGGGTCAGCCGCAGCGCGGTGGCCAGGGACAGCGAGCCGAGCACGATGCCGGGCAGCAGCAGCGCGTAGAAGGAGGGTTGCGCTCCGGCGGTGGGCGGGAAGATCGGCCACCGTACGCCGAGGAAGTACTGCGCCAGCGGCGCGAGCACGATGGTGGGTATGCCGAGCACCAGCAGCGTGAGCACGAGCGTGGCGTGGTCGAACACGCCGGAGCGGCGGATGGCCGCGATCACGCCGGCGGTGACTCCGAAGATCACCGTGACCGCCATCGCGATCACCGCCAGCTTGAGGGTGACCGGCCAGGCGGCGGCGAGGATGTCGCTGATCTGCCGCCCGGTCAGCGACTGCCCGAGGTCACCCTGGACCAGGCCGCCGAGGTAGTTGAAGTAGCGGTAGAAGAAGCCGCCGATCCCTGTCGCGTCCAGGTGGTACTTCTCGGTCAGGTAGGCCCGCTGCGCGGGGGTCACCGGCCGCTCCCCGGCGAGGGCCTGGATCGGGTCGCCCTGCCCGGCGAACATCAGCGCGTAGACGATCAGAGTGGTCCCGAAGAAGGCGAGGACCATCTGCAGGAGTCGCCGCAGGATGAAGCGGAGCATGCTGGCAAGTCTGCCGAAAACGGCGTAAATGTGGGCCAATGCCAGGGCCGGGCCACCCGGTGGGGGTGGCCCGGCCCGTCAGCAGGGTGTCAGGCGAGTTCGATCTTCAGCAGGTCCACCCGGTCGAAGAGGTCCACGTGGACGTTCTTGACCTTGGTCGAGTGGCCGAAGTTGTTCTGCCCGTACCGCAGCGGGATCACCGGCATGTCCTGCGCGAGCAGGTCCTCCGCCGCCTGGTACTTCTTGATCGCCTCGTCCTCGGTCGCCGCGCGGGCGCCCTCGGCGAGCAGCTTGTCGAACTCCGGGTTGCTGTAGCCGTAGTAGTTCGACGAGCCGGTGCTGCTGTACAGCGGGCCGAGGTAGTTCTCCATGGACGGGTAGTCCATGACCCAGCCCATCCGGAACAGGCCGACCGGCTGCTTCTTCTTGACCTTGGTCAGCAGGTCCGCGAACTTCGGCTCGGCGGTGCCGACGCAGTCCACGCCCAGGTTGGCCTTGAGCTGGTTGCAGGTGGCGTCGATCCAGTCCTTGTGGCCGCCGTCGCCGTTGTAGGACAGCTCGATCTTCTTCGGGCCGCCCGCGGCCTCGTACATGGCCTTGGCCTTGACCGGGTCGAACGCGCCCGCGGTGCCGATGGTGTTCTCCCGGTAGCCGGCGACCACCGGCGAGACGAACGAGCGGGCCGGCCGCTGCGAGTCCTTGAAGATCGACTTGGTGATCTCGTCCCGGTCGATCGCCATCGAGATGGCCTTGCGCACCTCGGGCTTGCTGAACTCCTCCTGGAACGTCGGGAAGGCCAGCACCTGCAGCGACGAGGCCGGGCTCTCCTGGTAGCGGTCGCCCAGGTCGGTCGCGGCGGTGGACAGGTTCTCGGTCGGGATCGTCTTGATCACGTCGAGGTTGTCCGACAGCACGTCCGCGTACGCGGCGGTCGGCTGCTGGTAGATGCGGAACTCGACACCGGCGACCTTGGGCTGCTGGCCCGGGAAGGCGTCGTAGCGCTCCACCTCGACCTTGGCGTCGTGCTGCCAGCTGCCCTTCATCTTGAACGGGCCCTGACCGATCGGGGCCTGCTCGTAGCCCTCGGCCAGTACGCCCGGCGCGGAGAAGGCCGCCTTGGGCAGCGGGTAGAAGGCGGTGTAGCCGAGCATCGACTTGAAGTCCACGTACGGCTCGTTGAGCGTCACGGTGAAGGTCAGGTCGTCGACCTTCTGCAGGCCGCTGAGCGTCTTCGCCTTCGGCGTCTCGCCCTGGAGGTCGTCGTAGCCGGCCACCTTCTCGAAGAAGTAGCTGGAGTTCTGGCCGTTCGGGGCGTACGCGCCGTAGTTCCAGGCGTCGATGTAGTTGTCGGCGGTGACCTTCTCGCCGTTGTGGAACGTGTAGCCGGGCTTCAGCTTGATCGTCCAGACCTTGTTGTCCGACGTCGTCACCGAGTCCGCCGCCACCTCGTGCGGCTTGTTCGCCTCGTCGTAGTCGACGAGCGGGCTGAACAGGGCCGACAGGACCTGGGAGCCGCTCGTCTCGTTGGTGTTTGTGGGCACCAGGTGCTGCGGCTCGGCGATCTCGATCCGCACGGCCGCGTCGGGGTTGCCGGCACCGCCGCTGCCGCCGCCCGAGCCGCAGGCCGTCAGGCCGAGCGTCACCGCGAGCGGGAGCGCGGCCCAGGCCGCGAGCCTACGAACACGCATGGGGTCTCCTCATCTCCTCACGCTGCGCGGTCGTCCCGACGTTGGGTGACTCTGCGCAACGAGCGGTAACGGTAGGTCGCGGTTCGGCCCATCGACAACTGGCGCGTGGTTGATCGATGACGGATCGTGTTCGCCCTGTCTTGTCGTTGCCGCTCGCGCGTGCTAAACCTCGCTCCTGCCTGGTTCTTTCCTGGTTGCCTCTGTTCCGGTCCGCGCGTGGCCGGGCGGTCTGCGACGGCTGTTCCCGCTGTCCGGTCCCTGCCCGTCCGGGTGTGACCGGGCTGCGGCGTCACCGTGATTGGTGACTCTCCGTGACTTAGCGCACGTTGCGCAGCGTGATCGTCGGCCGTCGTCGTCCGGGCCCGCCAGCGGGCGTGAGACGATCACGACGTGACGGCGACGATCCTGGACGGCAAGGCCACCGCGGCGGAGATCAAGGACGAGCTACGGGCCCGGGTCAAGGCGCTCGCGGAACGCGGCATCACCCCCGGCCTCGGCACGGTGCTGGTCGGGGAGGACCCCGGCTCCCAGGCGTACGTCAACGGCAAGCACCGCGACTGCGCCGAGGTCGGCATCGCCTCGCTGCGGGTCACGCTGCCCGCAGACGCCACCCAGGAGCAGCTCGACGCGGCTCTGGCCGAGCTGAACGCCGACCCGGCCTGCCACGGCTACATCGTCCAGCTCCCGCTCCCCGGGCACCTCGACACCCAGCGCGCGCTGGAGTCGATCGACCCGGACAAGGACGCCGACGGGCTGCACCCGGTCAACCTGGGCCGGCTCGTCCTCGGGTACGACGCTCCGCTGCCCTGCACCCCGCGCGGCATCGTGGAGCTGCTGCGCCGCCACGACGTGCCGCTGCGCGGCGCGAACGTGGCCGTCGTCGGCCGGGGCAACACGGTCGGCCGTCCGCTGGGCCTGCTGCTGACCCGGCGCAGCGAGAACGCCACGGTGACGCTCTGCCACACCGGCACGCTCGACCTCGCCGCGCACACCCGCGCCGCCGACGTCGTCATCGTCGCCGCCGGCGTACCGGGTTTGCTCACCGCCGACATGGTCAACCCGGGCGCGACAGTGGTCGACGTCGGCATCACGCGCGTGATCGGCGACGACGGCAAGGGCCGCTACACCGGCGACGTCGACCCGGAGGTCGCCGAGGTCGCCGGCAAGCTCGTGCCGATGCCCGGCGGCGTCGGTCCGATGACCCGGGCGATGCTGCTCACCAACGTGGTCGAACGGGCCGAGCGGGCGGGCTGACACCCACCCAGGTCATAACCGTCCGCCCCTGGCCCGATCGGTGCCAGGATGGCTGATACGGTCCGGAAAACCGACTGGGATCAGGGAGTGGGACGACCATGGGTAAGAAGGTCACTGTCGTCGGCGCCGGCTTCTACGGCTCGACCACCGCACAGCGCCTGGCCGAGTACGACGTCTTCGACACCGTCGTGATCACCGACATCGTGGAGGGCAAGCCGGCGGGTCTCGCGCTCGACCTCAACCAGTCCCGCGCGGTCGAGGGCTTCGAGACCAAGGTTGTCGGCGTCACCACCGGCCCGAACGGCGAGGGCTACGACGCCATCGAGGGCTCGGACGTGGTCGTCATCACCGCCGGCCTGCCGCGCAAGCCCGGCATGAGCCGGATGGACCTGCTGGAGACCAACGCCAAGATCGTCCGGCAGGTCTCCGAGAACGTCGCCAAGTACGCGCCGAACGCCGTCGTCATCGTGGTGTCCAACCCGCTCGACGAGATGACCGCGCTGGCCCAGCTCGCCACCCAGTTCCCGCGCAACCGGGTGCTCGGCCAGGCCGGCATGCTGGACACCGCCCGCTTCACCAACTTCGTCGCCGAGGCGCTGAGCGTACCGGTGAAGTCGGTACGGACCCTGACGCTCGGCTCGCACGGCGACACGATGGTCCCGGTGCCGTCCAAGAGCACCGTGAACGGCAAGCCGCTGCGTGACGTCATGCCGGCCGAGCAGATCGAGGAGCTGGTCGTCAAGACCCGCAACGGTGGCGCCGAGGTCGTCGCGCTGCTCAAGACCGGTTCGGCGTACTACGCCCCGTCCGCCGCCGCGGCCCGGATGGCGAAGGCAGTGGCCGAGGACTCCGGCGAGGTCATGCCGGTCTGCGCCTGGGTCGACGGCGAGTACGGCATCTCCGGCGTCTACCTGGGCGTCGAGGCCGAGATCGGCGCCGAGGGCGTGAAGCGGGTCGTCGAGACCGACCTGGACGCCGACGAGCTGGCCGCGCTGAAGGAGGCCGCCGAGGCCGTCCGCGCCAAGCAGGGCGACGTCGCCAGCATGTGAGCCCGACCAACTGCGCAGAAGGCCCGCCGGCTTCCGCCGGCGGGCCTTCCGCTGTCCCGCCCGCGTCTCTCCCCGCCCTCCCAGTTCTCCCCGCTCTCCCCGTCGATCATGAAGTTGACGGCGTATTCGATCTCCAATTCCGCCGCCAACCTCATGATCGAGCCGGTCGGGGGTGGGGGTGAAGGGAGCGGTCAGGTGGGGAGTGGCCAGGGTGGCGGGGGAGAGGGTTGCCAGCAGGGTCGTGCGGGAGTGGCGGGCTTCGTCCGGGTCCACCTCGTGGGCGTACGCCAGCTCCGGGGCGACCAACTGGATCGCGTGCACGAGCAGGTCGCCGGTGATCAGGAGGCGCTCGTCGTCCGCCTCGATGAGCACCGACTGGTGACCCGGCGTGTGGCCTGGGGTGTGCAGCAGCCGTACCCCCGGGGTGAGGGGCGTCTCGCCGTCGACCACCCGCAGGCGGCCGGCGGCGCGCAACGGCCCCAGCAGCCGGGCCGGCAGCTCCGGGTGGAACAGCTCCAGCGCGTCCAGCTCGGCGCGCTGTACCAGGTGGTCCGCGTTCGGGAACAGCGCGCCGGCCCAGCCCACGTGGTCGGTGTGCAGGTGGGTGAGGACCACGGTGCGGACGTCGGCCGGATCGATCCCGGCGGCGGCCAGCTCGGCCGGCAGCCGGCCGGGGACCGGCGCCCAGCTCGCGGCGAGCGAGTCGGCCGGGCCGATGCCGGCGTCGACGAGCGTGACCGGCCCGTCGCCGGTCCGCACCGCGAACGCGCGGAACCGCAGCCACCACCGGCCGTCGGCGGTGACGGCGCCCGGGTCGAGCCGGTCGGCAGCCGCCCAGTGCGCCTGGGTGGCGCCGGGAAACGCCTCGCCGCGGGGCTGGAAGAAGGGCCCCTCGCCGTCGGACAGCGCGGTGACCGTGATAGACCCGAGGGTGCGGCTGCGCGGCATCGCACGATGATGCCAGCGGGTCGCGGTACGGCGCAGCCCGCTTTTCCGGCGGCCCACCCGGGCCGCCTGGGGACTGCCGGCCAGTTTCCAGTACGCTCGTACTGCTTGAGCACGTGTCCCCCGAGAGGAGCGCCGGCCGATGGCGAAGATCAAGGTAAACAACCCGGTCGTGGAGATCGACGGCGACGAGATGACCCGGATCATCTGGAAGCAGATCCGGGAGCAGCTGATCCTGCCCTACCTCGACGTCGACCTGCACTACTACGACCTGTCGATCCAGCACCGTGACGCCACCGACGACCAGGTCACCGTCGACGCCGCCAACGCCATCAAGGAGCACGGCGTCGGCGTCAAGTGCGCCACCATCACCCCGGACGAGGCCCGGGTGGAGGAGTTCGGCCTGAAGAAGATGTGGCGGTCGCCGAACGGCACCATCCGCAACATCCTCGGCGGCGTGGTCTTCCGCGAGCCGATCATCATGTCGAACGTGCCGCGGCTCGTCCCGGGCTGGACCAAGCCGATCATCATCGGCCGGCACGCGCACGGCGACCAGTACAAGGCCACCGACTTCGTCGTCCCCGGCCCGGGCACGGTGACCATCACCTACACCCCGGCCGACGGCGGCACCCCGATGGAGATGGAGGTCGCCAACTTCCCCGGCGGCGGCATCGCCATGGGCATGTACAACTACGACGAGTCGATCCGGGACTTCGCCCGCGCCTCGTTCCGGTACGGCCTGGACCGCAACTACCCGGTCTACATGTCCACCAAGAACACCATCCTCAAGGCGTACGACGGCCGGTTCAAGGACATCTTCGCCGAGGTGTTCGAGAACGAGTTCAAGGCCGAGTTCGAGGCCGCCGGCCTCACCTACGAGCACCGGCTGATCGACGACATGGTCGCCGCCGCGCTCAAGTGGGAGGGCGGGTACGTCTGGGCCTGCAAGAACTACGACGGTGACGTGCAGTCCGACACCGTCGCGCAGGGCTTCGGCTCGCTCGGCCTGATGACCTCGGTGCTGCTCTCCCCGGACGGCCGCACCGTCGAGGCCGAGGCCGCCCACGGCACCGTCACCCGGCACTACCGGCAGTACCAGAAGGGCGAGAAGACCTCGACCAACCCGATCGCCTCGATCTACGCCTGGACCCGGGGCCTGGCCCACCGGGGCAAGCTGGACGGCACCCCGGCGGTCACCGAGTTCGCGAACACGCTGGAGAAGGTCATCGTGGACACCGTCGAGGGCGGCCAGATGACCAAGGACCTCGCGCTGCTCATCTCGCGGGACGCCCCGTGGCTGACCACCGACGAGTTCATGAACGCGCTCGACGAGAACCTGGCGCGCCGGCTCGCCGCCTGACGTGTAAGGAAGGGCCCCTTCTTAACGCCTCGCGTTGTAGAAGGGGCCCTTTTTAACACCTCAGGGCTGTCGGGGCGGCGTGACCTCGCTCGGTGCGTTCTCGTTGACAGGGTGGACGAGATGCCAGTCGCGTCCGTGAAGGTGGGCCGTCGCCGCGCGCCGGCCGGCCGACCTTCGAGGCTGCTGAGCGCAGCCAGCCGTCCCTTCCCTGCGGGGGGTCCTGTCCCGGGCCCCCCGCGCCCCCGCGCCCGGGCCGCGGTTGTTAAGAAGGGGCCCTTTCTCTACCGCAGGCGTTAACAAGGGGCCCTTCCTTTCATGCGGCGCGCAGCAGCTCGGCGGCTCGCTCGGGGGCGATGTCGTTGATGAACACCCCCATGCCGGACTCCGACCCGGCCAGGTACTTCAGCTTGTCCTTGGCCCGCCGGATGCTGAACAGCTGCAGGTGCAGGTGGCCCAACTCCCTGTCGATCCGTACCGGCGCCTGGTGCCAGGCCGCGATGTACGGCATCGGCAGGTCGAACAGCCCGTCGAAGCGACGCAGCAGGTCCAGGTATAGCGGCCCGAACGCGTCCCGCTCGGCGTCGTCGAGCGCCGGGATGTCCGGCACCGGCCGGTGCGGCGCCACGTGCACCTCGAACGGCCAGCGCGCCGCCGCCGGGACGTACGCGGTCCAGTGCTCGTTGCTCGTCACCACCCGTTCCCCGGAGGCGCGTTCGGCAGCCAGCACGTCGGCGTACAGGTTGCCGCCGGTGCGCTCGGCGTGCCGCCGGGCGGCGGCCAGCATGTCGCGGGTGCGCGGCGTGACGAACGGGTACGCGTAGATCTGCCCGTGCGGGTGGTGCAGCGTCACCCCGATCTCCACGCCCCGGTTCTCGAACGGGAAGACCTGCTCCACGCCGGGCAGCGCGCTCAGCGCTTCGGTGCGGTCGGCGAGCGCGTCCAGCACGGTCCGCACCCGATGCGGGGGGAGCCGGGCGAACGAGGCGTTGTGGTCGTCGGTGAAGCAGACCACCTCGCACCTGCCGAGGCTGGGCCGTACCGGGGTGAACGGCGTGATCTCGGCCGGTTCGTCGGCGACCCGCTGGCTCAGTGACGGGAACCGGTTCTCGAACACGACGACGTCGTAGTCGGGCGCCGGGATCTCGCTGTGCCGGTCGCCCCGGGACGGGCACAGCGGGCACTGGTCGGCCGGGGGCAGGAACGTGCGGGTCTGCCGGTGCACCGCGACCGCCACCCACTCGTCGGTCAGCGGGTCGTACCGCAGCTGCGAGGCGGGTGGGGGAGGGGGCAGGTCCCGCCGGTCCGGCTGGTCCCGGACCGCGTCGTCCCGCTCGTCGAAGTAGATCAGCTCGCGGCCGTCGGCCAGCGCGATCTGCGTACGCTTCACTGCGCCCCCCTCTGCGCGGGCACCGTCACCAGCTCGCCCACCCTGTCGTCGAGTACCCGTCGTGCCTCGGGCGCCAACCGGTCGTCGGTGACCAGCACGTCCGCCGCGTCCAGCGGCACTATCGACGAGATGCCGACGGTGCCCCACTTGGTGTGGTCGGCCAGCACCACGAGCCGGTCCGCGGCGGCCACGAGCGCCCGGTTCGTGTCCGCCTCCATCAGATTGGGCGTGGTGAACCCGGCCCGTTCGCTGATGCCGTGCACGCCGAGAAAGAGCACGTCCAGGTGGAGCGCGGCGATCGCGGCCACGGCGAGCGGCCCGACGAGCGCGTCCGACGGCGTGCGTACCCCGCCGGTGAGCACCACTGTCTGGTCGGGCCGGCCGCCGACGTGCAGCGCCTCCGCCACCGGCAGCGAGTTGGTGACCACCGTGAGGCCGGGCACGTCGACAAGTCGCCGGGCCAGCTCGGCGGTGGTGGTGCCGGCGGAGAGCGCGATGGCGGCGCCGGGCCGGACCAGCCCTGCGGCGTGGTCGGCGATCGCCGCCTTCTCGGCGGACTGGCGGTCGGCCTTGGCGCGGAAGCCGGGCTCGTCGGTCGAGCCGGGACCGGCGGGCGTCGCGCCGCCGTGCACCTTGGCGAGCAGGCCCTGCTCGTGCAGCGTGTCCAGGTCGCGGCGGATGGTCATGTCGGACACGCCGAACTCGGCGGCCAGTTCGGTGACCCGGACGCCGCCGGCGAGACGCAGTCGTTCCAGGATCGCCGTCTGCCGCTGCCGCGCCAGCATCCCGGCCCACCTCCGAGCGTCACCGACCGCGATGCTCACGCGGTCGAACGTGTTCCAACAAAGGCGAACACTACCGCGCAGCGAGGGGCGATGCGAAACCGCCGTCGTCCGTAAGGCCGGACGACGGCGGTCGAGGTGCTCGCAGGCCGGACGCGTCCGGCGGCCGAAAGGTCAGGCGGGCTGGAGGCGGGGCTCCACCCAGCCGGTCTCGGTGAGGTGTTCCATCACCTTCCCGATGGCCTCCTCGACGCTGATGTCCGAGGTGTCCACCACGAGATCGGCGTCGGTGGGCTCCTCGTACGGGTCGTCGATGCCGGTCATCCCGGTGAGCAGGCCGGCCCGGGCGCGGGCGTACAGGCCCTTGCGGTCGCGCTGCTCACAGACCTCAAGCGGCGTCGCCACGTGGACCAGCAGGAAGCCCGCGCCGGCCGCCTCGGCCATCTCCCGCGCGGTGGCGCGGGCCGCCGCGTACGGCGCGATCGGGCAGCAGATGCCGACCCCGCGGTGCCGGGCGATCTCGGCGGCCACCCAGCCGATCCGGCGCACGTTGAGATCCCGGTCGGACTTGCTGAACCCGAGCCCGGCGGACAGCTCCCGCCGCACCACGTCGCCGTCGAGCAGCGTGATCGTGCGGTCGCCCTGCTCACGGAGCACGTCGGCCAGGCCCCGGGCGATCGTCGACTTGCCCGAGCCGGACAGCCCGGTCAGGAAGATCACCAGTCCCCGGTACCGCCGCGGCGGGCGGGCCCGGACCAGTTCCTTCGCCACCGCCGGCGGGGTGTGCCACTCGGGCAGCGGGAAGCCCCGGTCCAGCAGGTCGTCGATCTCCTCCACGCTCAGCGCCAGCCGGCGGTTGCGCGGCGGGATGTCCTCCCGCCAGCGCCACTGCCCGTCCCGGTTGTCGTAGGCCAGCTCGCGGGGCACCAGCACACGCAGGCCGGCGCCGGAGAGCATGCCCTCGGTGGAGAGCAGGTGGGTCACGCCGTACGCGGCGGCGACCCGGGCCCGCAGCAGCGCGTCGCTGATCTCGTCACGCCGGCGGGCCAGCGGCACCGCCACCAGCGTCGCCGGGGGCATCCGGTCGCGGGCGGCGAACACGGTACGCACCAGCGCCTCGGACGGCAGGCCACCGGTCGACCCCTCGCCCACCGGGATCAGCACCAGCAGGTGCGCGCCGAGCGTGCGGGCCGCGTGCGCGATCTGCGCCAGTTGCGGGCGGTGCAGCGGACGGTCGGCGAAGACCCCGAGCACCCGGCCCGGCGGCAGCAGGCCGCGTACCTCGTCGGGGCCGCGCCGCAGGCGCTGGAACGGTCCGTGGCCGCCGTCGCCCAGGCGGCGCACCGTGCCACCGACGCCCACCAGGCCCTCGCGGCCCGGCCAGACGTCCGTCACGTCCATCGCCGCGACCGGCGCGCCCTCGCCGTCGGTGAGCACCACCGCCCGGCGGGCCGGGTCCGCCGGGTCGAGCCCGTCGGCCAGCGCGGCCGGCACCTGGAGCGTCACCGGCACCGGCCACGGGGTGCCGTCGGCCAGCCGGCCGCGCCGGCTCAGCGAGGTCAGGTCGGCCCGGCTCATGAAACCGGTGAGCGGCGCGTACGCCCCGCTCAGCAACAACTGGAGATCGGCCAGCTCAGCGGGTCTGGGCGCGTACGACGGCGCATCCCGCAGAACGTCCTCGGGCAGCAGCCACCCGTTGCTCATCGAACCCCCAACTCACCGGCCGGCACACAGTTTCGCAGCCCACCGGCGATCGGTCGAGAGCGCCACCCGGCCTCCCGGTAATCGCGCGTTCCGGCGATCGTGCCGAGGACGAACCGGGGTCTTCGAATCCTTACCGCCGGGCCGCCGCCGGTCGATCGTGCGAACGGCTGCCGGCGCGCGCCGTCCGGCCGAGCGCGCGATCCCGGATCCGCCGGACCGCCCGCCGGATCCGGGCGCGGAGCCGGCGCGGATCCTCCACCCGGGGCGGCCCGCCGTCGGCCGCGCAGCGCACCACGAGCGGCAGGTTCGCGTCCAGCGCCCACCCGGCCTGGATCACCCGGGCCCGGACCTCCCAGGTGCCCCGGGTCCGGCCGCCGTCGAGCGCCGCGAAGTCGACGGTGGCGGTGCTGCGGTGACAGACCCGGCCGTCGGCGGCCGGCTCGGTGGTGCCGTCGACCGGCAGGAAGAACTCCTCCCGGGTCTCCCGGCGGCGGATCACCACGTCGGTCCTCGCCCCGCCGGCCCGCATCACGACACCGTCGGGCGCGGCCCCGGCCACCGGGAGCACCGGCAGCCCTCGGTCGTCGAAGCGCAGCGGCTCGTCCCCGGCGCGCAGGTGGGCGGAGACGGCGACGGTCAGCGTCCGTCCCTCCACCTGCCACCGGTCGACGGCGGCGTGCGCCCGGACACTCACGTCCCACTCCGCCAGCCGGCGCAGGTCGGCCATCCGCCCCTGCGCGGCGAGATGCGCGATCACCTGGTACATCGGCGGCACCCCGGCGATCGCCTCGGGTGCGACACGCTCCTTCACGAGCTGCCCCACCTCGTCCGCCACCTGCCCGGCCCAGGGCTCCGGCGCGCTCAGCAGCGCCTGCCCGCGCAGCCGGTTCAGCATCTCCTTGCGCAGCCAGCGCCGGTGCAGCCGCAGGCGGGCCGCGGCCGGTGGGCGGTAGGTGTCCACGGTGTCCATCGCGGCCCGCAGCGCCGCGTAGTACTCCGCCGGGTCCATCCGGGTGGCGGTGACGTTGCCCGCGTCCTCGCGGCGGGCGTGGTGGTAGCAGGGGTGGTCGGCCAGCACGCAGATCCGCTCGGCGAGCAGGTAGGCCGCCGCCATCAGCCGGTGGTCCTCCAGGCGTCGCGGGTGGCCCTCCGGGAAGCGCAGCCCGTGCCGGTCGAGGAAGGACCGCCGGAACAGCTTGTGACAGGTCATGCTGTCGGCCAGCGGCGCGTTCGCCAGGGTGGCGTCGAACCGGTTCTCCCGGAACAGCTCCCGCGGTACGCCCCGCCGGTGCCCGATCATCCGTCCGACGACGATGTCCGCGTCGTGTGCCCGGGCGCAGGAGTGCAGGCGGGCCAGCGCCTCGTCGCCGAACCAGTCGTCGTCGTCGGCGAAGAAGACGTACTCGCCGCGTGCCTGCTCCAGCCCCTGGTTGCGCGGGCGCGACGGCCAGCCCGAGTGCGGCAGGCGCAGCACCCGCACGTGCGGGTCGGCAGCGGCCAGCTCGTCCAGGCGCTGCGGCGTCCCGTCGGTCGACCCGTCGTCGGCGAAGATCACCTCGTATCCGCCGGGCGGCAGCCCCTGCCGCGACAGCGACGCGACGAGCGGATCGAGGTGGGCACCGCAGTTGTACGTGGGCACCACCACGCTCACCGCCGGCCGGTCCGTACCGTCGCTCATGACGCCCCCCGTCGAGTCGCCTCACACGGTGGCAGCTTCCCCGCGACGCCGCTACCCCGTCGGTCACCTAGGGGGCCCGGAGCCGAGGGATCAGGGGATCGCCCGGGTCAGGACGGGCTCCGGCGCGGCCCCGGAGTTCTACGCTGAACGGCGTGACACTGCTCGCGACCGAGTCGCTGACCAAGACGTACGGAGGCCGGGTCACCGCGTTGACCGACCTCACCGTATCGGTCGAGCCGGGGATCATCGGGCTGGTGGGCGCGAATGGCGCCGGCAAGTCCACTCTGATCAAGATCCTGCTGGGTCTGCTCCCGCCGACCAGCGGCCGGGTACAGGTGCTCGGCCTCGACCCGACCACCGACCCGGCCGCGGTCCGCGCCCGGGTCGGATACATGCCCGAGCACGACGCCCTCCCGCCCGACCTGTCCGCCGCCGAGCTGGTCACCCACCTGGGCCGGATCAGCGGACTGCCGCGCACCGTCGCCCGGGAACGGGCCTCCGAGGCGCTGCGCCACGTCGGCCTGCACGAGGAGCGGCACCGGGCCGTCGGTGGCTACTCCACCGGCATGAAGCAGCGGGTCAAGCTCGCCCAGGCGCTCGTACACGATCCCGATCTGCTGCTGCTCGACGAGCCGACGAACGGCCTCGACCCGGCCGGCCGGGACGCCATGCTCGCGCTGATCCACCGGATCGGCACCGAGTTCGGCATCTCGGTGGTGGTCTGCTCGCACCTGCTCGGCGAGGTGGAGCGGATCTGCGACACGCTCGTCGCCATCGACGGCGGCCGGCTGCTGCGCGCCGACCGGGTGTCCGCCATGACCACCGCCACCGACGTGCTCGCCGTCGAGGTGAGCGAGGGCACCGACGACCTGGCCGCCCGGCTCGCCGCGCTCGACCTGCCGGTGACCCGCGACGGGCGGCTGCTGCTCGTCCCGCTCGCCGACGACGCCACCTACGACCAGATCCTCGGCGCGGTCGCCGAGCTGGACCTGCCGCTGCACCGGCTGGACCAGCGGCGGCACCGGGTGGCCGAACTCTTCGCCGCGAGGGAGCCCAGCCATGTCTGACGCGACCGGGGTCATCCACGACATCGGCTACCAGCGCTACACCGGCCCGCGGCTCGGCCGCCGGCAGGTCTTCGGCGCGCTCTACCTGCACGGCGTGCGTACCGTCTTCGGGCTGGGCCGCAGCGCCAAGGCCAAGATCTTCCCGTGGCTGGTCGTCTCCGTGGTGACCGTGGTGGCCGCCGGGGTCACCGCGGTGCGCAGCCAGATCGGCGAGGTGGTGATGACGTACGCCCAGTTCGCCGACGCGATGAGCTGGCTGGTCATCTTCTTCGCCGCGGTGGCCGCGCCCGAGCTGGTCTCCCGCGACCTGCGCAGCGGCGTGCTGCCGCTGTACTTCTCCCGGCCGCTGCCGCGCGGCGACTACGCGCTGTCCAAGCTGCTGGCGCTTGTCACCGCGCTGTGGCTGCTGCTCGGCGGCCCGCAGCTGGTGATGTTCCTCGGCGCCGCGTTCACCACGAACCGGGGCGTACGCGGGGTGTGGGACGAACTGCTCGACCTGCTGCCCGGGCTGCTCTACGCCGGGCTCTGGGCGGTGGTGTTCGCCTCGATCGCGCTGCTCGTCGCCTCGCTGACCGGCAAGCGCGCGTTCGCGGCCGGCGGCATCGTGGCGGTCTTCCTGATGACCACGCCGGTCGTCGGCGTGCTGTCCATCCTGCCCTCGCGGACGATCAACGAGCTGGCCTTCGTCGCCTCCCCGCCGACGCTCGTCGGCGGCGTGGGCAACTGGGCGCTCGGCGACCGGCTGACCCAGGGACGGGGTGGCATGCCGATCGGCGACTTCGGGCCGGTCTACGCCGCGGTCGCCGTGCTGCTGGTCGCCGCCTGCGTCAGCCTGCTGCTCCTGCGATACCGGAAGGTGGCCGCCCGATGACGGCGATCAGCACCCAGTCGGCGGCCGGCGCGCCCGCCGCCGCGACGAGCACGCTCGACCTGGCCGGTGTCTCCCGCTGGTACGGCAACGTGGTGGCGGTCAACGACGTCACCATGCGGCTCGGCCCCGGCGTGACCGGCCTGCTCGGCCCCAACGGCGCCGGCAAGACCACGCTGCTGCACATGATGGCGGGCTTCCTGTCGCCGTCGCGCGGCACGGTGACGCTGGACGGGGAGCCGACCTGGCGCAACCCCGGCGTCTACCGGCGGCTCGGCCTGGTCAGCGAGCGCGAGGCGGTGCACACGTTCCTCAGCGCGTACGAGTTCGTGCTGGCCAGCGCGAAGCTGCACCGGCTGCCCGACCCGGAGGCCGCCACGAAGCGGGCGATCGAGCTGGTCGAGATGGAGGACGCGCAGACCCGCCGGATCGGCACCTACTCCAAGGGCATGCGGCAGCGCACCCGGGTCGCCGCCGCGCTGGTGCACGACCCGCAGGTGCTGCTGCTCGACGAGCCGTTCAACGGGATGGACCCGCGCCAGCGGCTGCACATGATGGCGCTGCTGCACCGGCTCGGCGACGCGGGACGGACCATCCTGTTCAGCTCGCACATCCTGGAGGAGGTCGAGCAGGTCTCCGGCACCGTCCAGGTGATGGTCGCCGGCCGGCTGGCCGCCTCCGGCGACTACCGGACCATCCGCCGCCTGATGACCAACCGGCCGCACGTGTTCGCGGTCCGCTCCACCGACGACCGCGCCCTGGCGGTGGCGCTGATGGCCGAGGCGTCGGTCTCCGGCGTCGAGCTGGGCCGCACCGGCCTGACCGTCAAGGCCGGCGACTACGGCGCGTTCACCCGGGCCCTGCCCCGGATCGCGCTCCGGCACGGCATCCGGGTCCGGCAGCTCCTGCCGGAGGACGAGTCGCTGGAGAGCGTCTTCTCGTATCTGGTGGAGGCATGATGTCGACAGTCACCTGGATCACCGCGCGCGGCCTGTTCGGCCGGAGCCGGTTCCTCATGCTGCTGCCGTTGCCGCTGATCCTGATCGGCCTGGCGGTGCTCTGCCGGTCGCTCGGCGTCGACCCCGGCCAGTGGGGCCCGCCGGTGCTCGTCGGCCTCGGCCTGGCGGTGGTGCTGCCGGTGGTGGCGCTGATCGTGGGCACCGGCGTGCTCGGCGCGGAGATCGACGACGGCACCGTCGTGCACATCCTCACCAAGCCGCTGCCGCGCTGGCAGATCGTGCTGCCGAAGCTGGCGGTCGCGGCCGGCGTCACGGCGGTCACCGTCGGTGTCCCGATCTACGTCGCGGGCGTGCTCGCCGATTCGGTACGCCTCGGACTCGCCCTGGTCGTCGCCTCGGCGGCGGGCGCGCTGGCGTACTCGGCGCTGTTCCTGGCGCTGAGCCTGGTGACCCGGCGGCCGGTGCTGCTCGGCCTGGTCTACGTGCTGATCTGGGAAGGCCTGCTGGGCCGGTTCGTCAGCGGCACCCGGGTGCTGTCGATCCAGCAGTGGGTGATCGCCCTGGCCGACCGGATGGCGCCGACGCCGCTGCTCGGCACCAGTGTCTCGGTGCCGGTCGCGGCGGTGCTCACCGCGCTGGTGGCGGTCGGGTTCACCGTGCTGGCGATCGACCGCCTGCGCTCGTTCAGCGTGGCCGGCGAGACGAGCTGAGCCCGGAGGGCGGGACCCGTTTTCCGGCGTTCGCGACGGAAAACGGGTTCCGCCCTGCCGTGTCCGGTCTGCTAGTTTGCGGCGGCTACGAACACCGACACGGGGAGAACACTGTGCGTTCAGCTCGCTTCGCCCTGCTGGCTCCGGCCGCGGTGGCGCTGATCGTCATGTCCGGCTGCGGCGACGACGAGGACACCCCCTCGGCCGGGTCGGCGGCGCCCTCCGCCCCGGCCGCCACGTCCGTGCCGCCGGTGACGCCGGCCCCGGTGGGCCTCGACGAGGCCACCCGGAAGACCTGCACGACGGCGGAGAAGGACATCACGGCCGCCCTGAAGGAGGTGGCCGAGGCGGAGAAGATCGGCCCGCCGGCCGGTCACTCGGCGGTCAGCGCGCAGTACTCGGCGGGCGCGGCCACGCTCTACACGCACGCCTTCACCAACAGCGACGAGGTGAACAGCGCGGTGAAGGGCGTCGCGACCGAGATGAGCGACCTCGCCGACGCCTGGGCCAAGGCGCCGGGCAAGGCGCCGAGCAGGGCGGATCTCACCGCCGCCCGGGACAAGCTCAAGGCGGCCTGCGCGGCCGACTGAGGAATGCACCGCCGCGGGCCGGTCCGGCCGGCCCTTCGGGGTGTTAAGAAGGGCCCCTTCTACGACGCCAGGCGTTAAGAAGGGGCCCTTCCTTACATCGCCGGCGGCGCTCAGAACGCGCAGGCGATGACCAGTTCGGTGGTGCGATCCGGCAGCAGGTCCAGCTTCGCGATCCGGCCCGCCGCGCGCAGGTCGTCGGCGACCGTGCCGAGCTGGTCCAGCACCGCGGCCGGTCCGAGCGCCTCGGCCAGCGGCACGTCCGCCTTCATCGACAGCTTCCGTTCCGACTTGGCGCGGCGCACCTGACCCAGCGCGTCGGCGGCCAGTCGCAGCAGTTCCGGGTCACCCGGCACCTGCGTCGCGCGGCCCACCTCGTACGTGGTCGGCCACGGCGAGCGGTGCACCGAGCCGTACCGCCACCACGACCAGACCTCCTCGGTGACGAACGGCAGCACCGGCGCGAACAGGCGCAACTGCACCGTCAACGCGGTCGCCAGCGCCGCCCGGGCCGAGTCGGCCGCCGGCCCGGTGCCGTAGGCGCGCTCCTTCACCAACTCGATGTAGTCGTCGCAGAACCGCCAGAAGAACGCTTCGGTGGCCATCAGGGCGGCCGTGTGGTCGTACCCGTCGAAGGCGGTGGTCGCGGTCGCGACCACGCCGGACAGTTCGGCGAGCATCGCGGTGTCCAGCGGTTGGGTCGCCGCGGCCCGCAGCGCGTCGGCGGCGCCCAGCCCGAGCGCGAACCGCGACGCGTTGAGCAGCTTGGTGGCCAGCCGCCGGCCCACCTTGACCTGGGCCGGGTCGAAGGCGAGGTCCATGCCCGGCTTGCCGTTGGCGGCCCAGTAGCGGACCGCGTCGGAGCCGTTCTGTTCCAGCAGCGCCATCGGCGTGACCACGTTGCCCTTGGACTTCGACATCTTCTTGCGGTCCGGGTCGAGGATCCAGCCGGAGAGCACAGTGGTGTGCCAGGGCAGCGCGCCGTGCTCCAGGTGGGACCGGGCGACGGTGGCGAACAGCCAGGTCCGGATGATGTCGTGCCCCTGCGGGCGCAGGTCCATCGGGAAGACCCTGGCGAACAGGTCCGGGTCGGTCTCCCAGCCGCCGACGATCTGCGGGGTCAGCGACGAGGTGGCCCAGGTGTCCAGCACGTCCGGGTCGCCGGTGAAACCGCCCGGCACACCGCGCTGCGACTCCTCGTATCCGGGCGGCGGTTCGCTGCTCGGGTCGATCGGGAGCGTCGCCTCGTCCGGTGTGAGAGGGTGGGTCCAGTCCGGCTCGCCAGTGTCGTCGAGCCGGTACCACACCGGCACCGGCACGCCGAAGAACCGCTGCCGGCTGACCAGCCAGTCACCGGTGAGGCCGCCCACCCAGTGTTCGTAGCGGTGCCGCATGTGCTCCGGCACCCAGCGCAGCTCCCGACCCCGGGCCAGCAGCTCCTCGCGCAGGCCGGCGTCCCGGCCGCCGTTGCGCAGATACCACTGCCGGGTCGAGACGATCTCCAGCGGCCGGTCGCCGCGCTCGTAGAACTTCACCGGGTGCGTGATCGGGCGCGGCTCGCCGACCAGATCACCCGCGTCGGCCAGCAGCTCCACCAGCGTCCGCCGGGCGCCGTTCACCGTCTGCCCGGCCAGCGCCGCGTAGGGCGCCGCCGGCACGCCGGCCGGCGGCTCCGGCAGCAGCCGCCCGTCCCGGCCGATCACCACGCGGGTGTCCAGCCGCAGCTCACGCCACCAGGTCACGTCGGTCAGGTCACCGAACGTGCAGACCATCGCGATGCCCGTGCCCTTGGCCGGGTCCGCCAGCGGGTGCGCGCGCACCGGCACCTCGACCCCGAACACCGGGGTACGCGCGGACGCGCCGACCAGGTCCGCGTACCGCTCGTCGTCGGGGTGGCAGACCAGCGCCACGCAGGCCGGCAGCAGCTCCGGGCGGGTGGTGTCGATCAGCACCTCGCGGCCGTCCGGCCCGGTGAACCGCAGCCGGTGGTACGCGCCGGGCCGCTCCCGGTCCTCCAGCTCGGCCTGCGCCACGGCGGTGCCGTACCCGACGTCCCACAGCGTCGGCGCCTCGGCCTGGTACGCCTCGCCCCGCGCCAGATTGCGCAGGAACGCGCGCTGGCTCGCGGCGCGGGCCGCCGACCCGATCGTGGTGTACGTCAGCGACCAGTCCACCGACAGCCCGAGCCGCCGCCACAGCGCCTCGAACGCCTTCTCGTCCTCGACGGTGAGCAGTTCGCACAGCTCGATGAAGTTGCGCCGGGAGATCGCCGTCGGGTTCTTCCGGGCCGTGTCGTCCACCGGCGCGGACGGCGGCCGCCAGTTGCTGTCGTATGGCAGCGCCGGGTCGGGACGCACGCCGTACACGTTCTGCACCCGGCGTTCGGTGGGCAGCCCGTTGTCGTCCCAGCCCATCGGGTAGAAGACCGTGCGCCCGCGCATCCGCTGGAACCGGGCCACCGTGTCGGTGTGCGTGTACGAGAACACGTGCCCCATGTGCAGTTCGCCCGACACGGTCGGCGGGGGAGTGTCGATCGCGTATACGTCCGACCGCTCCTTCGTACGGTCGAACGCGTACGTGCCGTCGGACTGCCAGCGGCGGGCCCAGGTCTCCTCGATGCCGTCCAGGCTCGGACGCTCGGGGACGCCGCCGCGGGCGCTGATCGTCGTGTCGGTCATCGTCCGATGGTAGGCAGCCCGGTTGCCGCACTCCACGACTTTCCCCACCCCGCGCGTCCTCGCCGATCTTGCGCTTGCCGCCCCGGCACAAGCCGCTTTTCGGGCATCCCTCGGGCCGCAAGTGCAAGATCAACGAGGGTCGGAGGAGCGAGCTAGAGGAGCGAGTCGCGCCACTGGCGGTGCAGGGCGGCGTAGCGGCCGTCGGCGGCGATCAGCTCGGCCGGTGGGCCGTCCTCCACGATCCGGCCGTCGTCGAGCACCAGCACCCGGTCCGCCGTCTCCACGGTGGAGAGACGATGGGCGATCACCAAGGCGGTACGGTCGCGCAGCACGTTGTGCAGGGCCCGCTGCACCAACCGCTCGGTCGGCACGTCCAGCGACGAGGTCGCCTCGTCCAGGATCAGCACCCGCGGGTCGGCGAGGAACGCCCGGGCGAACGCGACGAGCTGCCGCTGACCGGCGGACAGCCGCCCGCCGCGCCGGTGCACGTCCGTGGCGTACCCGTCGGGCAGCGCGGCGATGAAGTCGTGCGCGCCGATCGCCCGCGCCGCCGCGACCACCGCCTCGTCGTCCGCGTCCGGCCGCCCGAACCTGATGTTGTCGGCCACGGATCCGCTGAACAGGTGGGTCTCCTGGGTCACCAGCACCACCGCCCGGCGCAGTTCGGCGTCGGCCAGGTCACGCAGGTTCACCCCGTCCAGGTCGACAGCGCCCGCGTCCGGGTCGTGGAACCGGGCCAGCAGCTTCGCGACTGTGGACTTCCCGGCGCCGGTCGGCCCGATCAGCGCCACCGTCTGCCCGGGCGGCACGGTCAGGTCCAGGCCGGACAGGATCGGCGTCTGCCGCCGGTAGCCGAAGTCGACGGCGCGGAACGTCACCGCCCCGCGCGGCGGCCCGGCCGGCAGCGGCACCGGGTCCGCCGGTTCGGCCACCGCCGGGCGCTCGTCCAGCACCCCGGCCAGCTTCTCCAACGCGGCGGTCGCCGACTGGAGCGCGTTGTAGAACTGGCTCAACTCCTCCATCGGCTCGAAGAACCGGCGCAGGTAGAGCAGGAACGCGGCGAGCACGCCCACCTCGACGCCGCCGCCCAGCACCCGCCAGCCGCCGTACCCGAGCACCACCGCCGTGGTCAGGTTGCCGATCAGCCGGATGCCCGGCGAGTAGATCGCGATCAGCCGGAACGCGCGCAGGCTGGAGCGCCGGTAGTCGTCGTTCACGGCGGCGAAGATGCGCTCGTTGCGCTCCTCCCGCCGGTACGCCTGCACCGCCCGGATCCCGCGCAGCGACTCCACGAAGTGCACGATGACCAGCGCCACCGCCTCCCGGGTACGCCGGTACGCGCCCGCCGACGCGCGCGCGAACCAGCGTGACAGCAGGAACAGGAACGGGAACGCGAGCAGCGTCACCGCCGCCAGCGGCAGGTCCAGCCAGAGCAGGATGCCCGCCACCGACAGCACCGACAGCCCGGCCATCACCAGCTTGTCGATGCCGCCGTCGACCAGTTCGGCGATCGACTCCAGGTCGCTCGTCAGCCGGGACACCATCCGCCCGGAGGTGTAGCGCTCGTGGAAACCGACGTCGAGGCGGAGGAAGTGCCCGTACACCCGTCGGCGCAGGTCCAGCAGGACGGCCTGGCCGATCCGGGCGGCGAGGGTGAGGAACGCGCGCCGGGCCGCGTACTCGACGGCTGTCGCCACCACGAACGCGGCGGCGACAGCGATCAGCGGGCCGGGATCACCGGCCCGCAGTGGCCCGATGCCCCGGTCGATGCCGAGCATGACCAGGTACGGGCCGGACATCGCGGCGGCGTTCTGGGCCAGCAGAAGCGCCACCGCCAGCCCGAGCGCACGCCGGTGCGGGCGCAGCAGTTGCCGCAGCAGGAGCCGGCTGCGGGCGCGGAGCCGGGCCACCGCCGCCGGGGAGGAGTCCTCGGCGCGGCTGCGGTCGGCGTCCGGGTCGGTGGCCCGGCCGCGCCAGCGGGACAGGTCGTCGCGTCCGCCGGTGCGGTTCGCGTCGTCGTGGCGTGGGCCGGCTGCGCCGTGCGCCTGCCCGTGCCCGGCGGTGCGCGCGCCGGTGTCGCGCGGCGCGTCGCGGGGCCGGGGCACCCGCGGCGCGCCGCCGGTCACGAGCGCACCAGACCGACGCCGCCGGAACGGCGCTCCGGCTCGGCGGAGAGCACCGCCCGGTACGCCGGCACCCGGGCCAGCAGCTCCGAGTGGGTGCCGACGGCGACGATCCGGCCGCCGTCCAGCAGCGCCACCCGGTCCGCCAGCGCCACTGTCGAGGGGCGGTGCGCCACCAGCAGGGCCGTGGTGCGGCTCTCCCGCAGCACCCGGCGCAGCGCCGCCTCCACGAGCGCCTCGGTGTGCACGTCGAGCGCGGAGAGCGGATCGTCGAGCACCAGCAGTGCGGGCCGCCCGAGCACCGCGCGGGCCAGCGCGAGGCGCTGCCGCTGCCCGCCGGACAGCGACAGCCCCTGTTCACCGACCCGGGTGGCCAGCCCCCAGGGCAGCTCGTACGCGAAGTCCGCCTGCGCCAGCGCCAGCGCCGCCCGGACCTCCTCCTCGCCCGCCTCCGGCCGCCCCAGCGTCAGGTTCTCCCAGACCGACATGGAGAACAGGGTCGGCTCCTCGAACGCCACCCCGACCAGCCGTCGCAGCGAGCCGAGCCGCAGGTCACGCACGTCGCGCCCGTCGACGGTGATCCGGCCGCCGGTCACCTCGTGCAGCCGGGGGACGAGCGACAGCAGCGTGCTCTTGCCGCAGCCGGTGACGCCGACGAGCGCCATCGTCTCGCCCGGCTCGACGGTCAGGTCCAGGTCGTGCAGCACCGGCGCCGAGGTGCCCGGGTAGCGAAAGGTGACCCCCTCGAAGCGGAGCCGGCCGCGTACGTCGGCGCGCTCCAGCGACCGGGCGTGCGGCGCGTCCACGATCGTCGGGCGGGTGTCGAGGACCTCCTGGATCCGGTCGGCGGCGGTGGCGGCCTCCTGGCCGTTGGCGATGATCCAGCCGAGCGACTGCACCGGCCAGATCAGCATGAGCTGGAGGCTGACGAACGCGACCAGCTCCCCGATGGACAGCGCGCCCTCGGCGACGGCCGCCGCGCCGGTCACCAGGACCGCGCCGAGGGTCAGGTTGGGCACCAGGTCGAACAGCGCCGAGGTGCGGGCCAGCAGCCGCGCCTTGCCGATCCCGGTGTCGTGCAACCGGCGCGCGCCGACGGCGAACCGTGCGGCCAGTTCCGGCCCCCGCCCGTACGCCCGCATGGTGCGCAGCCCCTGCGCGGTCTCCTCGACGAGCGTGGCCACGTCGCCCTGCTGGTCCTGCATCCGGCGCGACGCCGCGTGGTAGTGCCGGGCGAAGCGGCGGCTGATCAGGAACAGCGGTACGGCGCTGGCCGCGACCAGCGAACCCAGCCAGGGGTGCAGCCGGATCAGCAGCACCACCACGGCGACGTAGGTGATCAGGTTGAGGACCAGGAACAGCAGCCCGAAGGAGAGGAACCGCCGGATCACCGAGAGGTCGCTGGTGATCCGGGACAGCAGCTGGCCGGACTGCCAGCGGTCGTGGAAGCCGGCCGGGAGCCGTTGCAGGTGGGCGTAGATGTCGGCGCGGATGGCCGCCTCCATGCCCACCGAGGACGACGACTGGGTCCAGCGGCGGATGAAGATGAGAACCGCCTCGGCCAGCCCGAGCAGCAGCGCCAGGGCGCCGAGCCGCAGCAGCCCGGCCTCGTCGTGCCGGGCCACCGGCCCGTCGACCACCCGCTGCACCACGAGCGGAACGGCGAGGCTCGCCGCGGTGGCCGCGAGCGCCGCCACCAGCAGCCAGGCGAACTCCGTCGCGTACGGGCGCAGGTAGGGCCGCAGCCGCCAGAGGTTGCGCAGCGGCTTGGACCGGGCGTCGTTCTGCGCCGCGGGGTTGCCGTCGCTGGGCGCGGGCACTACCCGACGGTAGCCGCCGGGGGTGACGTTTCCGCTGTCAGCTAGCCGTCACCCGTCCCTCATGCCCGAGAAGCCACTTCTTCACGGGCAGGCCCCAGCGGTAGCCGCCGAGCGTGCCGTCGGTGCGCAGCACGCGGTGACAGGGCACGAAGAGCGCTGCCGCGTTGCGCGCGCATGCCGCCGCGGCGGCGCGGACCGCGGCGGGGCGTCCGGCCAGCGCGGCGAACCCGGTGTAGGTGACCGGGTCGCCGGGCTTGACGTCGCGCAGCACCTGCCAGGCATGCGTCAGGAAGAGCCCGCCGCTGTGCTGCTCCACCGGGACCGCGTCGATCGCGGCGAGGTCTCCGTCCAGGTAGGCCCGGACGGCGGCAGTGACCGGACCGAGGTCGGCCCGCTCCCGCAGGTCACCACGCAGGCTCGGGTGGGTCAACGGCGCCAGGGCCGCCGGGTCGGGCGTGAATCCGGCCGCACGTACCGCGCCGTCGGGGCCGGCGAGCACGCTCAACGGGCCGACCGGTGTGTCGATGACGGTGCTGTCCACAGTGCTCATGCTGCTCTCCAGAGTCGGATCGTCGCGTAGGACCGCCAGGGGCGCCAGCGTTCGGCGTACGCGAGCAGGGTCTTGGGGGTGTCGGGCAGGCCGAGCGCGGTTGCGCCGCGGCGTACGCCCAGGTCGGTGGTGAGGGCGACATCGGGGTCGCCGAGTGCGCGCATGGCCAGGTAGCCGGTGGTCCACGGGCCGACGCCGGGCACCGCGGCCAGGAGCCGGACCGTCTCCTCCCGGTCGCCCCCGGGTTCCAGGTCCAGCGTCCCGTCGGTGACGGCGCGGGCCAGCGCCCGGATCGTCTCCCGGCGGGCGGCCGGCATCCGGAACGCCGGGTCCGGCGCCGCGAGCACGTCGGCGGGACCCGGGAACGCCACCAGGCCGTCGGCCGGGTCGTCGGTGCCCGAACCGCTCGCCGACGGGACGGCGGAGAGCAGGCGGGTGAGCGTGGTCCGCGCCGAGGTCAGCGAGACCTGCTGGGTCACGACGGCGCGGACGGCCAGCTCGAAGCCGTCGACCGCGTGCGGAAGCCGGACGCCCGGCTCGGCGACGACCGCCGGGGCCAGCGCCGGGTCGGCGGCCAGGGTGGCGTCCACCGCGACCGGGTCGGCGTCCAGGTCGAGCAGGCGGCGGCAGCGGGCCACCGCGGGAGCCAGGTCACGCATGTCGGCCAGCCGCAACGTGGCGTCGATGTGGCCGTCGGACGGGGTCAGCGCCACCGTGCCGGGACCGTGCGGCAGGCGCAGCCCCCGGTGGTAGGTGCCGTCGCGGACCACCTCGACGCCGGGCAGCGCGCGCAGCGCGAGGAAGTCCAGCAGCGCGCCCGCGTGCAGCGGTGGCCGGTATGCCAGCCGCAGCGAGAGCGTGCCCGCGCCGGTGGCCGAGGCCGGACCGCGTCGCCCGGCGCGCAGCTCGGACGGGGTGCCGCCGTAGACCTCACGGACCGTCTCGTTGAACTGCCGGACGCTGCCGAACCCGGCGGCGAAGGCCACCTCGGCCAGGCCGAGGCCGGTGGTCTCGATCAGGATCCGGGCGGTCTGCGCGCGCTGTGCCCGGGCCAGCGCCAGCGGGCCGGCGCCCAGCTCGGCCTGGAGCATCCGGTGCAGGTGCCGCTCGGTGTAGCCCAGCCGGCCGGCCAGCCCGGGCACCCCGTCGCGGTCGACCACGCCGTCGGCGATCAGCCGCATGGCGCGGCCGACCAGGTCGGCCCGGACGTCCCACTGCGGGGAGCCCGGCGCCGCGTCCGGCCGGCACCGGCGGCACGCCCGCAGCCCGGCCCCCTGCGCGGCGGCGGCCGACGGGAAGAAGCGGACATTCTGCCGCTTGGGTGTCATCGCCGGACAGGACGGCCGGCAGTAGATCCCGGTCGACGTCACGCCGGTGTAGAACCAGCCGTCGAACCGCGGATCGCGGCTGTCGACGGCCCGGTAACACCGCTCAAAGTCCAGCTCCATGCCCCCGATCCTGCCTCGCCGTCCCCGGCCGTGGCTGGCGGTATTCGGACATGACGTGTGGCAGTCGCGCCAGCTCGGGGAGGTGGCGGTATCGCCGGTTCCCGGATGCCGCCACCTCGGCGGAATGGTGTGGATCATGCCCGGCGGACCCGAGAAAGTGTCGTAAGTGGTCGGTACGGTCCCGCCACCAACTCAAGAAAAGGTGCGGGGCATGGCGAGCGTGGCCGGGCGGGGTGTCCGCTGATGCGATCGGGGCGGGCACCGTTGGACGCCGCGGTGGTGCAGGGCTTCTACGAGCGGATGAGGTTGGTGGCGCCGGCCGCCTACGGCGCGATCGAGCGCGACCGGGCCGGTGACCCCGGGCGCCCCTTCCCCGACACCGCCTGCGGCCGGCTGGTCGGCTCGCTCGACCCGGACGGGCTGCGCGCGCTCGGCATGTGGGCGCACCACTGGTGCATGCGCTTCTACGACGACGACACCCGCGTCGGCCTGCGGCTGGTCCGGGAGATCGCCGCCCGGTCCGGCCTGGGCTGGACCGCCGACGAGGTGCGGTGGCTGCTCGACCGGTCGTACGAGGCCGGGCCCGCCGCCGCGCACCGGTTCACGCTGCCGCTGGCCGCCGCGGCGCAACTGCCGGCCGGTGCGCTGCCCGAGGGTGTCGCCGCCGAGGCGTGGCCGGACGACTGGCGCCGGCTGCGGGCCGGCTGACGGCGCCGCCACCAGCCCACCGCTCCGCCGCCCGCCCGAACGCCGACCAGCGCCATCGCCGGGTGGTCCGCGTCGCCACCCAGCCGCGGGCGAGGAGGCCGGTCCGGCATCTGGGCGAGCACCATCGCCGCCACGGCCACCGCGAAACCGGCGAGCTGGACCGGGTCCAGCGCCTCACCGAGCACCGCCCAGCCGAGCGTCGCCGCAGTCAGCGGGCTCAACGCGCCGAGCACCGACACGCGGGACACCGGCAGTCGCGCCGCGCCCCGGAACCACAGCACGTACGCCAGCGCGGTGCCGGCCAGCCCGAGCCACGCGTACCCGAGGAGGGCCGGCCCGTCGGGCACGGGCGGCGCGCCCTCGACGGCGGCGGCGACCGGCACGATCATCAGGCCACCGGCGACGAGTTGCCAGCTCGTCGCGGCCAGGACGCCCACTCCGGGTGGCCGGCCCCAGTGGCGGGTGAGCACCAGCCCGGTGGCCATCGCCACGGCCCCGGCGAGCCCGGCGGCGACGCCGAGCGGGTCGAGGCCGGCGCCGGGGCGCAGCACCACGAGGGCGACGCCGAGCGGGGCGGCCACGGCGGCGACCAGCGCCGGCCGGGTGGGGCGGTCGCGGAGCAGCGCGACCGTCAGCACCGCCACCAGCAGCGGCTGGGCGGCGCCGAGCACGGCGGCGGTGCCACCGGGCAGCCGGTACGCGGCGAGGAAGAGCAGCGGGAAGAACACCCCGATGTTGAGCGCGCCGAGCGCGGCGGCCCGCCCCCACCAGCGGCCGTGTGGTCGCCTTCGGGTCAGCGCGAGCAGCAGCAGACCGGCCGGGAGGGCGCGGATCGCGCCGGCCCAGAGCGGCCGGTCCGGGGGCAGGAGTTCGGCGGTGACCAGGTAGGTGGTGCCCCAGGTGACGGGGGCGGCGGCGGTGAGCGCGACGTCGGTCCAGCGAGAGTTCACAGCAGCTTCCTCAGCTCTAAGTATCTTAGGGCTAAGCTACTCAGGCCCGAGCGAAAAGGGAAGTGGGACGTGGGGCACAATCGGCAGCCGTGACAGGCGACGAGGTGGACGCGATCGTCGAGCAGTGGCGGCGGGAACGACCCGGCATGCGGCCCGAGCCGATGGCCGTGTTCGGCCGCATCTACCGGCTCGCCCGGCTGGTCGGCGACGGCCAGGAGAAGGTGTACGCGGCCTGGGGCATCGGCCGAGGTGAGTTCGACGTGCTCGCCGCGCTGCGCCGCTCCGGTGAGCCGTACACGCTGGCGCCGAAGGCGCTCGCCGCCTCGCTGATGCTCACCTCGGGCGGCATGACCGGGCGGCTCGACCGCCTCGAACGGGCCGGCCTGGTACGGCGCTCGCCGGACCCGGCCGACCGGCGGGCGCTGCGGGTCATACTCACCGACACCGGTCGCCGGGTGGTCGAGGAGTCCGCCGAGGCCGGGCTCGCGGTGCAGCGGCGGATCCTCGACGCGCTGCCCCCGGCCGACCAGGAGCGGCTGGCCGACCTGCTGCGTACGCTGCTCGCCGCGGCCGACACCTCCGGTCCGGCACAATGATCGTCACTGTCATCGGCCGGAAGGACGCCCGTGCCCGCCACTGAACCGACGATCGTCGCCACCAGCATGGGTTTCGCCAGCCGTCGTCGTGGCCCCTGGGACGCCCGGCCCAGCGCCCTGTTCGACCTGATGGCCGACCTGGCCGGGGCCGGTGACGCGCCGCGCGTCTGCTACCTCGGCCAGGCCACCGGGGACCAGCCGACCGGGTTCACCGTCTTCTACGGCGCCTTCGCCGGCACCCGGTTCCGAGCCTCCCACCTGGCGCTCTACCCGATGCCGAACGTCGAGGACATCCGCGCCCACCTGCTCGCGCAGGACGTCATCTGGGTCGGCGGCGGCAGCGTGGCCAACCTCTGCGCGGTCTGGCGGGTGCACGGCCTGCCGGAGATCCTGCACGAGTGCTGGCAGGCAGGCGTGGTGCTCGGCGGTGTCTCCGCCGGCTCGATCTGCTGGCACACCGGCGGCGCCACCGACAGCTACGGTCCGACGCTGCGGCCCTTCACCGAAGGGCTGGGCTGGCTCCCGTACGGCAACGGCGTGCACTACGACAGCGAGGAACAGCGGCGACCGCTGATGCACCAGCTGGTCGCCGACGGCACGCTCCCGGCCAGCCACTGCACCGACGACGGCGTCGGGCTGATCTACCGGGGCACGCGGCTGGCCGAGGCGGTGGCCGACCGGCCGGGCGTGGCCGCGTACGAGCTGGTCCGCGCCGAGGACGGCACCGCCCGGGAGACCCGGATCGAGCCGAGCCTGCTGTCGGAGTGACAGGCTTCGCGGACCTGCCTGCCCGGCGCGGGCGGCGAACCGCGTAAGCTGGTTCGTCGTGAGTCTCACCATCGGCATCGTCGGCCTGCCCAACGTGGGCAAGAGCACCCTGTTCAACGCGCTGACCAAGAACGACGTGCTCGCCGCGAACTACCCGTTCGCCACCATCGAGCCGAACGTCGGCGTGGTCGGGCTGCCCGACGAGCGGCTGGCCAAGCTGGCCGAGATCTTCTCCTCGCAGAAGGTGCTGCCGGCGCCCGTCTCCTTCGTCGACATCGCCGGCCTGGTCCGCGGCGCGTCCAAGGGGCAGGGCCGGGGCAACGCGTTCCTCGCCAACATCCGCGACGCCTCGGCGATCTGCCAGGTGGTGCGCGCCTTCTCCGACCCGAACGTGGTGCACGTCGACGGCAAGGTCTCCCCGGCCGACGACATCGAGACGATCAACACCGAGCTGATCCTGGCCGACATCCAGACGCTGGAGAAGGCGCTGCCCCGGCTGGAGAAGGAGGCCAAGCTCCGCAAGGACCGGGCCGCCGCCGTCGAGGCCGCCAAGAAGGCGGTCGAGGTCCTCGACAACGGTGTGACCCTGTACGCGGGCGCCGCAGCCGCGAAGGTCGAGCTGGAACACCTGCGTGAGCTGCACCTGCTCACCACCAAGCCGTTCCTCTACGTCTTCAACGTCGACGAGGCCGAGCTGGGCAACGCCGAGTTCCTCGACGAGCTGCGCGGTCTGGTCGCCCCCGCCGAGGCGATCTTCATGGACGCCAAGATCGAGTCCGAGCTGGTGGACCTGCCCGAGGACGAGGCCCGCGAGCTGCTGGAGTCCATCGGGCAGTCCGAGCCCGGCCTGAACCAGCTCGTCCGGGTCGGCTTCCGCACGCTCGGGCTCCAGACGTACCTGACGGCCGGCCCCAAGGAGGCGCGGGCCTGGACCGTCCCGGTCGGCGCGACCGCGCCGGAGGCCGCCGGGGTGATCCACAGCGACTTCCAGCGCGGCTTCATCAAGGCCGAGGTGGTCTCCTACGACGACCTGGTCGAGGCCGGATCGATGGCGGCGGCGAAGGCCGCCGGCAAGGTCCGGATCGAAGGCAAGGAGTACGTCATGCAGGACGGCGACGTGGTGGAGTTCCGCTTCAACGTCTGAGGCGGTGACGTCATCACTTCCGCTTCTCAGGCCGCCCGGCCGCCCACATCGCTGCGACGATGCACAGCAGCAGCAGACAACTGAACCCGCCGCAGAGCAGTGCCCCGACGGCGAAGAGACCTTCCATGCGCATGATCGTAGAGTCGGCACAGCGCCACAGCGGCGATGGAGCTCAGGAAGATCAGCTTGGCGTTTCTGGGCCGTTCGGGCCGCCGAGGGCCGACCGGAGATGACCGACGACGACCAGCATTGCCCAGAAAAAGAGCAGGTCAACCGCCACGTAGAGGCGGCTGACCTGGTGGGCGACGGACGAGTCGGCCTGTACGCACCGCTAGCAGTTGGCCGGCGAGGGAGAGACGCACCGGACGATCAGCCATCACGGCC